>JAGBBE010000189.1 GCA_017938645.1 Clostridia bacterium | reverse complement strand
CTCCGGCCTATGTCCAATCTTTGCTCCTTTGTGTACTTCATTGAGGTTCCTCCTGTCCACATCTTCAGCATCCATTACAGAATACCGTTTTTCGTGTCCAGTTTCTACCCCCTCCGTGTCCAGTTTTAGTTTACCACTTCACTAACGTTTTTGAGTGTTCGCATTTCCCTCCAAAATACCCCGGTTTTCCCCGGGTGAAATTAGCAGAGTGTTAGCAGAGCTAATTTTTCTGGGGGGGACAAAAAACCAGCCGAATCCAAAATTAGCAGAAAGCGCGTATCTGAATGATATGATACTATAATGATTACCATAAAAATTATGATAGAATATTTGATGTGGGCGTCAAGCATGGACGCGACATCCAGGCGAGGAGTTGGAAAAATTCGTCTTCTCTTTTGCTGCCTACGAGTATAACTGCCTCTCAGTCTACCGAGAGACGCAAAGGGGGGCGAGGACATTATCGCCCGATGGGCGGATTACGCTCCTGAACATACATGGGGCTGATATGATTACCCAACACAACAACGCCATTGAAACGAGTGGTCTGATCGCTGCCATACAGCCACATGATGAACTCATTACTGCGTCCACCGAAACGATTTTGGCACATCAGAGCATCATCAAGAGCATACACGATAGGATCACCAATACGAGCTTGAACAGCCCTTAGCCATGCGGTGGCACCGACATAGTCGCTCCGATTGGGAAGATCCTTCTTGCGCGGGTCGTACTTGGGCAGCGTAGCAGTCTTTCGGTTGATTAGATCAGATTGTTCATGGTATTCCAATAGCTTCATCTCCAGAGAGGGTATATTTGTTGTCAGGTTTCGGGAGAAGGAACATATCGTGATCGAAGTGAGGATGGACGAGAATGATCTGACTTCAACATAACTTAAGGCAATCTATACTGGAATCCGATTGGTTCGTTTTTCCTTGGAAATGCTGGCTTTTTCACCGCTTGCATGGTATAGTATTGGTGTTTCAGGGTACTGACAGGAGGTGGATATATGGCTGCTGCAAGTCGAAAACCCATCGCAAAGCTCTGCCTTGCGCTGGGGCTGTTCATCCTTGCGGGCGTTTTCCGGCAGATGGATCGCCTGGCCGCGCCGCTGCCCTCCGCCATATATTTTCTGTTGACCAATCTGATCTATATCGGGCTGGCCATGGCGTGGGGATTTTCCATATCGCGCCGAAGCCTGCATCGAAACGACCGGCGATGGCTGCTTCTGGGCTGCACGATGGCCGTGCTGTGGCTGTTTCTGCGTGCGGTCAAGTATCGATTTTTCAGCGACGATACCATTACCCGCCATCTGTGGTATTGCTATTATGTGCCGCAGATTCTTGCGCCGCTATTCAGCCTGTTCGCCGCGCTTCAGCTTGGACGGCGGGAGGGCGATGCGCTTTCTCGCAAATGGTATCTGCTGTTCATTCCTGCTGCGCTGCTGATCGGCGGCATTCTGACTAATGACCTGCACCAGATGGCATTTCGAGCCGCGCCGGGCGCTGTGACGCTGGAAGCGGACTATACCCACGGCCGGGTATACTATCTTGCCATGACGTGGATTGTCGCTCTGCTGCTGGCGACAGGAATCATCGTTTACCGCAAGTGCCGCGTGTCTGAAAGCAGGCGATACGCATGGGTGCCGTTGTGTGTATTTCTGGGCGGGTTTGCGTTGTGCAGTCTGAGCTTCGCGAATATCTACACCTTCCACAAGATGCCGGAGTGCTTCTGCCTGACGTTTGCGGCGTTCTGGGAGAGCTGCCTGCAGGTAGGGCTGCTGCCGACTAACGGCCATTACCGCTATTTCTTTTCCGAATCCACCGTCGCCGCGCAGATCGTGGACGGGCAGGGGTGCCCCGTCTACCGCGCGAAAAACGCGCCCAATCTCACGCCAAATCAGCTGGAAGCGGGAGCACGCGAATCGATTCTGCTGAACACGGACACGCGGCTGCAAAGCGTGCCGGTGCAGGACGGGCGCGTGTACTGGGTGGAGGATATTGCGAAAATCAATCGGATTCAGGCGCAGCTTGCCGAAATCAACGCGCAGCTTTCAGAAGAAAACGAACTGATTCAGGCGGAAAACGAACTGAAGCGTCAGCGCGCGCAGACTGAGGAAAAGAACCGGCTCATGGACGAGATGATCGCGCTCGTGCGGCCCCAGCTGCATCAAATCAACCGGCTTCTGGAAGAAGAAAGCGTTCAAAATCTGAAACATGTCTGCCTGCTGGGCGCGTATGTCAAGCGGCGGGTCAATTTGGCGCTGATCTGCGATAAGAAAGCGGCCGTCCTCGCGGACGAGCTGGCGCACTGCATCCGGGAGTCGCTGACTTATCTGACGCAGTACGGCGCGGTCTGTACGCTGCATCAGGACGGGCGGGGCGACGTGAACAGCCGCGATGTGCAGACTGCCTACGACTTTTTCGAGGATTGTCTGGAAACCGCGCTGCCGACACTGAGCGCGCTGATGGTGCGCGTGGAATGCGGCGAGCGCTTTTCCGTTCGCCTGATGCTGGAGGACGCGGCAGGGCTTCCGAACGTGGACAAATATCGGGCTTTGGGGAAACTGACCATTGACGATGCGGACGGCGAGTTGTGTGCGACGCTCTCCTTTGATCGGGGAGGTGAGTGCGCATGAATCCGTTTTACGCCGGTTTGATGTGTACATCGCTGCTGGTCGGAACGATTGCCAGTCTGTTCGGCTGCATGAGCGCGGTGCGCTGCCATCACCGCTCTGCGTTCGCAATTTGTCTGGTGATCGCTTTGCTGGATTTTGCGCCGCTGGCCGTGCTGCTCGCTCGTCTGCCGGAAAGCGAGACCCTTTCTCCGGTTCCATGGACGGCAGCCGCATTGTCCCTGACGGCGCTCAGCCTTTTTGCGTCCTTCACGCTGTGGCATAAAAGCAGGCGACAGCTTTCGCCGGTTTCCATCAAGGAAAGCTGCGATCATCTGCCCAGCGCGCTGTGTTTTGCGGGGGAAAATGGTCTGCCCTGCCTGAAAAACCTGAAGATGGACGAGTTGAGTCATCTGCTCACGGGAGGGGCGCTGCTCAACGCGAACGTTTTCTGGGAAACGATTGAATCGCAGCCCATCGTCACGCTGGAAAACGGCCAAACGTGGAGCTTTGAGCGCGTGCGGATGGAGATGAACGGGAAAATCGTTTATCAGATCACCGGCACGAATATCACTGAGGAAGCGCGGCTCCAATGGGAGCTGGAAGAGGACAATCTTCGCCTGAAAGCCATGAACCGGCGGCTTCGGCAATATGGGCAGGACGTGCAGGAGGCGACGCGGGAGAAAGAGATTCTGCGCGCAAAGACCCGCGTTCACGACGAAATTGGCCATGCGCTCCTGCAGACCCGACAGTTCCTCTCCGGCACGCAGGACGATGCGGAAAGCGTCTGCACCGCGTGGCGGCAGAATGTCCGGCTGCTGCTGGGGAAATATGCGGATGAGCATCGCGTCGACACGTTTGATCAGCTTGCCCGCGCCGCGTGTACCATCGGCGTGACCATCGCGCGACGCGGCGTATTTCCGAAGGAGGGCGCGGAGAGTTCGCAGATCGTCGAGGCTGCGGCTCATGAATGTCTGACGAATCTGGTGCGTCACGCGGGCGGCACTCGGCTGGAAATCATCGGCGAAAAAACAGCGACGGGCTGGAGCATTCGCTATCTCAACAATGGCGATGTGCCGACCGGGCCCATCGTCGAGGGCAGCGGACTGTCGTCGCTGCGCGCGCAGGTCGAGGCGGCTGGCGGCGAAATGGTGGTGGAGCACGCGCCGCGCTTTGCGCTGACGCTGATTTTGCCCATGGAAAGGCAGGATGCCGAATGAAATACAAAGTCATGATCGTTGAGGATCAGACCATGCCCCGGGAGCTGTTCGAGCTGCGAATTCAATCCTCCGAGCATTTTGAAACGGTGCTTTCCATCGACAATGCCTCGCTTGCGGAGGTGTACTGCCTGCGCTTTCCGGTTGACCTGATTCTGATGGACGTCATCACCCGCAACGGCGAAAACGGGCTGGACGCGGCGGCGCGGATCAAGCGTGCGTTTCCCCAGATCAAAATCATCATCGTGACCTCCATGCCGGAATGCTCGTATCTAGGCCGCGCGCGGGAGATCGGCGTGGAGAGCTTCTGGTACAAGGAGGAGCAGCGCGAAAGCCTGCTGGACGTGATGGAGCGCACCATGGCGGGCGAATCCGTCTATCCGGACGCGACACCGGAGCTGCAATTGGGCCTTGCCAGCAGCTACGAGTTTACCGAGCGCGAACTGGAAGTGCTGCGCGAGATGACCGGCGGCGACACCAATCAGGAGATCGCCGAGAGACTGCATATGTCCGTGGCGACGGTCAAAACGCACATCTTCAACATGCTGGAAAAAACGGGCTTCAGAAATCGCACCGAGCTGGCCGTGCGTGCACGGGAGAGTGGGCTGGTGATTCTGAATCGGAAAAACTGAATATCATAGCAAAAGAGCTGCCTGCGGGCCAATGTCATTAAGTTAATGCCAGTAACAGAATAAACGAAGATCCAGAACGAGAGGGAAAACTCGGCCTGGATCTTTTTTCATACTTTTTTGCAGAAACACTTGACAAAAACGGAAAAATCGGCGGCGAAGCCTTCATTGCAAAAAGCAAGGAGGCAAACGCATGAAGAACTATGCTCAGCATGTCAAAGAAAAACTCATGGAATCTATCAAATCACTGGAATCACTGAAAGACACATATGTCCAACATGTAAATAAGGACTTTACCCGAACTCGGGAATTGCCTTTTGATACAATGATTAAGCTCATTCTGGAAATGGAAGGCAGTACCCTCGGTCATGAATTAAGACACTATTTCTCCTTTGACTTGGCAATGCCAACAGTATCGGCATTTGTTCAGCGCAGAATCCTGATTTCTCCGGACGCTTTTCTGTATCTGTTTCACGCTTTCAATTTCGCTGTACCCAGCAAGAATCTGTTTGAAGGCTACAGGCTTGTTGCCTGCGATGGAACTGACCTGAATATAGCCAGAAACTCCAATGATAAAGAAAACTACTTTCAATCCAATCCAGGAGAAAAAGGATATAACCTGCTGCACCTTAACGCCTTGTATGATCTTTGCAGCAAAAGATATCTGGATGCACTGATTCAGCCGGGGCACAAGGAAAACGAATTCCGTGCTATCTGCCAGATGGCAGACCGCTTTCCTTACTCGGGAAAAACGATCTTCATTGCAGATCGTGGTTATGAAAGCTACAACGTCTTTGCGCATATCGAAAGAAAGGGCATGAACTATCTTATCCGCGTAAAGGACAAAGGCAGCAACGGTATTCTTGGTGCGATTCAGTTTCCCCAAACAGACACCTTTGATATGGACATCCATAAGTGCTTAACCAGAAAGCAAACCAATGAAGTCAAGGCTCATCCTGATAAGTATCATTTTCTTCCCAGGAATTCCACTTTTGATTTTCTTGATCTTCATACCAATCTGTTTTACGATATGGATTTTCGTGTTCTGCGTTTAAAAATCTCAGATGATTCTTATGAATGTATCATCACCAATCTCGACAGAGAAGCCCTCCCACCGGAGAAAATCAAAGAGCTATATCATATGCGCTGGGGAATTGAAACCTCTTTCCGCGATCTCAAACACACCGTTGGTTTGAATCATTTCCATTCAAAAAAGGTGGAGTTCATTAAGCAGGAAATCTTTGCAAGACTGGTTCTTTACAATTTCTGTGAGGCCATTACCTCTCACGTTGTTGTTCAGAACAAACCGCGAAAACATACTTATCAGCTCAATTTCTCGGCCGCTGTTGATGTTTGCAGACAGTTCCTGCTGGATCGCTCAATGCTTTCTCCACCTGATGTTGAAGCTTTACTCCTTAAGTATGTGCAGCCTGTTCGCAATGGACGACACGACCCTCGCAAAGTCAAGCCTCGTTCATTCGTCAGCTTTACTTACAGAGTAGCTTAACATCCTTATCTTAATCTATTTTGAAGCAGATGTCCATCTGTCTTTTTGTCGTACAGCAAAAAAGAGAAGATGACTCTCTTTTCGATAAATCATCTTCTCTCGGAGATATTCTTCCTCTGCCATCTGCTTAACTAAATGACATTGGCCTGCGGGCGGCTTTTTTGTTTTTTGGTGAGAAAACAGCCATTTGGTTGATGCGCGGCTCTTTCCTTTCTGGTACGCTGAAATATAGAAGGGGGAAGTGCCATGAGAGAGATTGTGGTCAGCATGCAAAACACGCTGTTTTCAGAGGCAGTCGCGCAGGCACTTTCGGGAACGGGCGAGTTCCGGGTAGAACAGGTGCTGCCCGGAAAGACCGGCGATACCTTCTCCCTGTGCCGGGCCGCGCAGGCAGATATTCTGCTGATGGAGGTCAGCCGCCTCGCCGCATACACGCTGGAAAACCGGCTCAGGCTGATTGATCGCGTGCGCAGGGCGGTTCCCCGGTGCCAATTCGTACTGCTGTGCGATGAAAACAGCGATCCTGAGCTGGCGCAGAGCGTCAAACGCGCCCGTCAGGACCGCCTGATCGACGCGTTCCTCTACGCTTCCGTTACCCCCGCCTATCTGACCGCCGCGCTGGATGCGCTGTGAGAAAGGAGCGATAGCCATGAAAAGACGATGGAAGCGCATTTTTGCCGGACTGCTTGCCGCGCTGACGCTGTGCCTGTGTCCGTGCTTCGCCGGAGCCGCGCCACCTGAAGATCTGCCGGCGGTGAAAACCTTCCGGTACGCCACCTCCGGCATGTGCATCGAGGAGTTCAACCGCTATCAGATCAAGGAAACGGCGCGCGGCCGCTTCGCCTGGATTGAACTGCACAATGACGATCACTACGTGCTGCCTCTGACCGACGAGGACATGGCCTCGTTCTCCGCGCTGGTGCAGGAGCTGGGGCTGGCCGAATGGGACGGCTGCCACAAAATCGACCGCGACGTGCTGGACGGCGCGAGCTTCTCGCTGAGCGTCGTTTTTGAGGACGGCGGAGTTATCGACGCCAGCGGCTCCAACTGTTTTCCCAGAGGTTATAGCGAAAAGGCCTCCGCGATCAGAGACTTCTTTGAGAAACTGATGGAGGAATACGGATTCGACCTGAACGACCTCTGGCTATGACGCAATATAGCCGCCGCCCTTCTGGCTTCTGCAGACGAGAGCAATTCACTGCGGGTGCAAAAGCAGATTCGTACCCTGCGGAAGACGGAGCTGGACAGCCTTTACAGCGAATGGCGGCAAAGGGCGCAGGCGGAGGGTCGGGGGACAATCATCGCCGCGCAGGCGACATATATGAACTGTCTGGCGGTTCAGGAGACGGTACTTCAGCAGCAGTGCGACGAAGAGACTGCTGCCCTGCAGATCAACGCTGAGCTTGCGCGTCAATGCGCGTTGCTCTGCAATATGGTTCATAACGAACAATAGAACAGACAGGGACGGAGGGTATCGAATGATGAAAAGATCGCTAATCTTGGTTCTCTCCCTGCTGATGCTGGTTCTCTGGATACCCGCATTGGCCGAATCCACCGACTGGAATTATGACGCGAACTACGCCATACTCCGCGGCTATGACGGCGCGGGCGGCGACGTGGTCGTGCCCGAGGAAATCGACGGCTTCACGGTGGACGTGATCGGCGTCAGTGTGTTCAAGGGCGATACGATCACGTCCCTGACGCTGCCCGAGACGGTGCTTGAGCTCAGGAGCAACGCCGTCTCCTCGTGCGAAAATCTGGCCAGCGTTACGCTGCCCCAGAGCCTTGCGGTCATCAACCGCATGAATTTCTTCAGCTGCAATGCGCTGAGCGAGGTCACCATTCCCGCGGGCGTGCGCTACATTGGCGACGGCTCGTTCAGATTTTGCGACGCGCTGCGCAAGATCACCTTCGAGGGCGTGTGCCCGGCGATCGACATGGACTGCTTCAGCGTCCTTCCCGAGGACGCGGTGGCCTATGTCCCGGACGATCAGCTGGAGGCGTACACGGCGGCCTTTGAGAACGCCGGCAGCACGGTGAGCGTCCAGCCCAGCGGCAAAAACGCCGTGGTCGTGGAAAACAACGGCTATGTGGAAGAGGAGTTCGACTTCGACGCCTCCACCGGCACGATTACCGCCTACAACGGCTACGCCACCTACCTCGCCATCCCCGAGACCATCGGCGGCGCGCCGGTGAAGGCCATCGGCCCCGAGGCCTTCGCGAGCCACTCCTATCTGGCGTTTTTGGAGCTGCCCGAGGGACTGGAAGCCATCGGCGACAGCGCGTTCTACAACTGCGAAACGCTGGGCTGCGTGAAATTCCCCTCCACGCTGAAGACCATCGGCAGCAACGCCTTCTACAACGCCTATAAGAGCAGCGTGCTGGAGCTGACGAGCGTGGAGAGCATCGGCGATTACGCGTTCTATTTCGCCGGCATCAAGGGTTCTCTGGAGCTGCCCGAGGGACTCAAGTCCATCGGCGAGAACGCGTTTGAATCCTGCCCCAACATGGGCGCCGATCTCTATCTGCCCTCTACGCTGGAGTCCATCGGCTCCAACGCGTTCAAGGGCGACTACAACATCCAGTACATCGTTCTGGAAAGCCCGACCGCGCCCACGCTGGGCGAGAACGTCTTCACGGGCTGCGATTATCTGTACGACATCGACCTGAACGCCCACGGCAGCCGTCAGGAGATGGAGCAGTGGCAGGCCTATGTGGATGCGTTGGGGCTTCCCTGCCGCGTCTGGCGCGCTCAGGATCCCACCGCCCAGTCGCCCGAAAAGGGTTCCTATACCTATGAAAACTGCGTGCTGACCGAGTACACCGGTTCGCAGGCGCGCATTCATCCCCACCTTACCGTCTCGAAGGAGCCGGTGGTCGGCCTGGACGACGGCGTGTTCAAGGACAGCCAGACCATCGAGTACTTCTCCGTCGCGCACAACGATGTGTTCACCACAATCGGCGCGGAGGCCTTCATGAACAGCTCTATCCGGGATGTGGATCTGTTCGACTCGGTGACCGACATCGGCGCGCGGGCGTTCGCCGGCTGCGCGCAGCTGGAAGAGCTGACGCTGCCCAATTCGCTGACCACAATCGGCGAGGGCGCGCTGGACGGCCTGACCGGGCTCAAAAAGCTGGTGGTCAAGTGCGATCCCGCGCTCATTCCCGCGGGCGTATTCGCCAATATGCCCAATCTGAGCGAAGTGACCATTGAGAGCGGTGCTGTCCCGGCGCATATGTTCGAGGGCAGCGGCGTGACCGCCCTTACGCTGGGCGCGGGCGTGACCGAGATCGGCGAGAAGGCCTTTGCGGGCACAGCACTCAACGCTGCCGAGATGACCAACGTAACCGTCATCGGCGCGGGCGCGTTTGCCAACACCGCGCTGACGAGTGTCGACCTGCCGCAAGCCGCCGCCATTGGAGAAGGCGCGTTTGAAGGTTCCGCGCTGGAAAGCGTGCGCCTGAGCGCCTCCGCTTCCGTGGGCGAGAGAGCCTTCGCGAACACAAAGCTGAAGCAGCTGGTCATTCCCACCGCCGGCAGCTTCCCGCTTTCCGCCGTCGAGGGCACGAGCGCCGAGCTGCGCCTGCCCGCCGACGCGACCGACGAGCAGCTAGCCGCGTGGAACGAGACGCTCAAGCGCCCGTGGTACGACCCCATGCTGCGCGAGGGCGAAGCGAGCAAATTCGTGAAGATGCCCTTCGAGCCGACTCCCGCCGAGAACTTCGAGTTCGATCCGGACACCGGCCTGATCTCCGCCTACACCGGCACCGATGTGGACGTTGTCGTGCCGCGCGAGATCGACGGCGTGACCGTCGTGGGCTTTGCAAACTACAACGCCTTTGATTCCTGCCACGACTACACCGATTCCTCTGTGGAGACCAATCGCACCGAGTGGGTGCATCTGCGCACGCTAGTGCTGCCCGAAACGATCAAAGAACTGCCGGGCATGATGCTCGCCTACTGCCAGCAGTTGGAGACCTTCGTCTGCTACGCGCCCCTTGAGAGCACCGGCGGCAATCAGTTTATGCTCTGCCGCAGCCTGAACAATGTGATATTCGTCAACGGCGTGCGCGAGATCGGCAACTACGCCTTCGACAGCGCGGGTCCGCTGGGCAATCTGTACTTTGGCGGGCATCTCGTGAAGATCGGCCAGCAGGCGTTCAACTTCGCGGGGCTGACTTCATTCGTGGCCGATGCGGAGAGCGTCGAATACGGTGCGTTCACCGAGTGCCAGAACCTGACCAGCCTGCACTTCACCAGCAAGATGAAGGGCTTTGGCGAAAATTGCATCATCAACTGTCCGAATCTTGACGAGATCTGCTTCGACGGCTGCGATCTGACCATGTCCCCCATGGGACTGATGATGAACGTTGCGCCCAAGCTGACCGTGCTCGTGCCCGAAGGCATGAGCGAGGAAAACCGGAATCATGCGCAGAAGTGCGTGAGCTGGAACAGCTCGCCGGTGGAAGTGACCGTCGTCACCGAAGCCTGCGCCCACGCCCTGCCCGTGTTGCCCGACCTGCCCGCACTGCTTCCCCAACTGACGCTGGATCCCAGCGTGGAAGCCGCCGCACCCGAGCCGGAGGCCGCTCCCGAGCCTGAAGCCGCTCCCGAGCCCGAAGCCGCTCCCGAGCCCAAAGCGCAGAGCGTCGCCATCCCCGATGAATATCTGGGCGTATGGTACGGCGTGAGCATGGAAATTGAGGGCGTGTCTTATCCGCTGGCCGATATGGGCATGGAACTGACCCTCACCATCGGCGCGGACGGCGCAGCTGAAATGAACATGAACGGCGAAGGCGAGAGCATGCAGTGCTCAATGCAGGACGGCGTGCTCATGGCGGACGGCGTGGGCATTGCGCTGCAGGAGGGCATGCTCGTCGTTTCCGAGGACGGAATGACCATGACGCTGAGCCGCGAGAAGCCCGAAGCGTCGGCTGCGCCCATACCGGTCATCGACGAGAGCGCCACGATCGACGATCTCAAGGGCGTCTGGACGCTGGCGCGCGTCGCAATGGACGGCGTGACGCTGCCCGCAGAGGCCGCGGAAATGGCCGGCGATACGCTGGTCGTCTACGGCGATAACTGCGATCTGACGCTGCAGGGCATGACGATGGACGGCCTGACCTGCCGCATGGACGGCTACGCGCTGCTCATTTCCATACTGGACGGCGAGGCCGCCGCCACGCTGCGTGAGGACGGCACGCTCTGCCTGGAGATGAGCGACGTTACGCTCTGGTACGAGCGCACCGGCGACGCGCCCGAAGCACCCGCCGCGAAGCCTGTTCCCGAGACTACGTCCGAACCGGCGACCATGCCTGAACCCGCCGCCGGCGGCGCTGAAGTCATGATTGGTAAGAAGTACGTCATGACTGACGCAGATGTGAACGGCTATAACATGACCGCCGCGCAGATGGGGAATTTTGAATACTCCATTTTGCTCCAGGAGGACGGCGCGGTGACCTTCGTCATGGCGGGCTCGGACATTCCCGGCCTGACCTGGGCCTACGGCAGGATTCCCACGGAGGCAGGCGAGGTCGATGGCGTCGTCATCGACTATTACACGCAGGCGCTGAACCTGGTGCCCACGGAGAAGGGCTTCGACATGGATTACTTTGGCTCCATGCTGATGCATTTTGCCCCCGAAGACTCCGCTCAATAAGCGCTTTTCCTCCCGCGCCGCCGAAAATGAGCGCGGCGGCGCGGTTCCCTTCGAGCTTTGATTCTCACTGAATAATAAAGAGGAGGATTTTCTCATGAAGAAAACCATCGCATTTTTGCTGATTGCTCTGCTGACGCTTTCCTTTTCCGCCGCCCTCGCCGATTCCGCTCCGATGAGCAAGGAGGATCAGATGGTCGGTCTGGTGAAGAGCTTTCTGGAAGAGAATGAATTCCCCTATGAATACGACGACTATACGTTTACGGTGCCCTTTGCCGTCGAGAACTCGATGGAATATGTCTACATGACGGTTTACATCTACGACGACATGCTGGCTGTGTCCGCAGACGCGCCGGTACTGGGAACCGGGGATGTCTTTGAAAAGATGGCGGTGTTCACCACGCTGGCCAACAACGAGATCTACTATGCGCAGTTCCGCGTTGAGCTCGACGCAGACAAGGTCTACGTCTCCTGCCGTTCCTGCAATCTGGTGGAGGACGTCATCCCCGGGGAGAACGAACTGTTTTACCTGTTCGCCATGCCGCAGAGCTATATGGAGGACTACGGCGACGGCATCCTGGCGGTGCTCGACGGCGGCGATCCCTACGAGGCGTTTGAAGTCTGTCAGACGGCGGTAGACGCGCAATGACGAACAGCACGAATCCGTATCTGACCGCAAAGGCCTCCGCCAGAAGAAAAACGGATCCCCCCGTTGCGCTGGTCTGCGCCATCTTTGCGGCAGCGACCGCATCCTCGACGGTCACGATGTTTTCGCAGGGGAAAACGCTAGCCGGCGTGATGGGTATTCTCATATTTGCCGCGCTCGCGACGCCGGTCTTTCGCATTCTTCGCCGCGCATACCGCAGAGCCTGTGCGCACCGCATCGCGGGGGCGCTGCTACCGCTGACGAAGGAAAGCCTAACCTTTGACCGGCTTGAAACCGTCCTCTCCTCTGGCAAGGCCCTTGAGCAGATCCAATCGCTCATCGGCAAAGGATACCTGCAGAATCTGAGGATCGACTCTGAAAATCGCACGGTAGGACTGTATATGCCCGAGGGCTCTCTCGTGCAGTGGGTCTGCGCGAGCTGCGGCGCGAAAAACCTCGCCCGAAGGGGCGGCTCCATGCGCTGCATATACTGCGACCAGCCGCGCGGACAATGACGGAAGACTCGACCATTAAGGCAGCACCGCCTAATTCGGCGGCGCGTCTGGCGTTGTCTTTTTCGCGGCCTGCGGCATGCAGATTTCTCGATTTTCCTCCAATAAGATTTCGAAATCTGCGTTTACATCCGACAAAAAAGCATTTTTCATCCGGCAGCCGCATTTGCGCGGCGCTGCCTCAACGACCTGACGAAAGGAAGTGCAGCCATGAAAAGAAGCATCAGCGTCCTGCTGGTTCTCATGTTTCTGTTTCCCGCCTCCGCCCTGGCAGATCTCAGACGGGGCGACCGCGGCGAGGAAGTGCGCGAGCTTCAGCAGATGCTCTGGGATACCGGATTCATCTTTGAAGAGCCGGACGGCGTATTCGGCGGCAACACCGAAAAGGCCGTGAAGTGGTTTCAGGAATATGCGCTGTTCGAGCAGACCGGCGTAGCCGACGACCGAACCATCGATTCGCTCTACGCCTGCTGGCTTCGGATTATGGAGGAAAACGGCTACACCGTGCCCGACGACGAAATGGAGCCCCAGACTGCGGGTTTCGTGCCGGGGTATAATCCGTACGGCGACGGCGACGGCGACGACTACGGCGAAGATTACGGCGACAGCTACGGCGATTACCCGGCCTACTGCCATCGCTACATGACGGATGCGGGTGACGAGCACGTCGAGATGTGCAGCTTCCACGCCCAGCTGGCCGCAAATCAGTCGCTGCCGGGGCTGGAAAAGTGGACATACGAGCTCAACGATCTCTACAAGGAGTGGATCGACCTCTCTATGGAGAAGGATCGCGCCGCCGTGGCCTCCTCTCAGGCGTTCTTCACGCTCTGGCTGGAGCAGCAGCGGATCGTGCTGGAGCAGCAGGGAGTCGAGAATGTGGACGATCACATCGAGGCGCTACTGCGCAATCAGTGCGTCGAGCTGTGCGAGAGAGTATATGCGGCCCGGACGGAATAATTTCGAACGAAAGAAGGACGAACCATGAGTACTGCCAGTTACAACTGCCCCTGCTGCGGCGGCCCGCTCAAGTTCAGCGGCGAAAGCGGCAGGCTGGAATGCGCCGCATGCGGAAACAGCTACGAGCCGGAAGCGCTGGAGATGCTGAACGCGTCCGAGAGCGGCGAGCAGATTTCCTTCGAGCGCCCAAAGGAGGGATTTCGGGCGGAGGAGGGCGTGCAGGCCTATCTCTGCAAGAACTGCGGCGCGGAGCTGATCACCGAGGATACCACCACCGCCGCCGAATGTCCGTACTGCGGTAGCCCCACCATACTGCCCGACCGCGTCGCGGGCAGCGTGAAGCCTGAAAAGGTAGTGCCGTTTACCGTCACAAAGGAGCAGGCGCAGAAGCAGTTTGAAGATTATTTCAAGGGCAAGCGCCTGCTGCCCAACATTTTTCTCAACAGCCGCAACCGCATTTCGGAGATGCGCCGGCTGTACGTTCCTTACTGGCTTTTCAGTTGCGACGCGTGCGCCGACATGGTGTACGACGCGGAAAAGGTGCGCACGGAGCAAAAGGGCGAGTGGGAAATTACCCGCACGAAGCACTATCTTGTGCGCCGCAAAGGCGGCATGCGCTTTGAAAACATTCCGGTAGACGGCAGCGTCAAGATGGACGACAAGCTCACCGAATCGCTCGAGCCCTACGATTTGAGCGCCGCGATTCCCTTCCAGAGCGCCGTTCTGGCCGGAGCCATGGCGGATCACGCGGACGCGGACTGCGACGCGTGCGAAAAGCGCGCCGTGGAGCGTGTGGAGCGCAGCGTCGAACAGGCCATGCTCGACACCGTGAGGGACTATGACACGGTCAACGAGCGCAACAGGCGCATCGTTACGGAGCGCGGCAGCGCGACGCCCGCGCTGCTGCCCGTGTGGCTGATGACAACCGTAAAGGAAGGCAAAACCTATACCTTCGCCATCAACGGCCAGACCGGCAAGCTGACGTGCGACGTGCCGGCCGACAAGAAGAAATCCCTGCTGTGGGGCGGCGGCGTGTTCGCCGGAACCCTTGGCGTCGCCGCGCTGATTCTTTCGCTGATGGAAGCGCTGGGCAGCGGTTCGCTGCTGATCTGCGCGGTGGTTGCGGCCATCATCGCGCTGGCGGTCGTCGGCGCGCTGAAGGGGCAGCTGAAGCAGGCGGCGCAGCAGAGCGCGGCGGGCGGCTATATCCGGGAGGGATCCTTCCGCCTGGATGTGAACGCCGATCATTTTCTCTATGAAAGCATGACGAAGCGGAAGATTGAAAACAACACGCAGAAGAAATAACAGGAGGAATCGCTATGGGATTGATTGCGGCTGCATTGAACGCGGCGGGCGGCACGCTGGCCAGCCAGTGGAAAGAGTATTTTTATGTGGATTCCCTGCCGGACAACGTGCTGGCGACGAAAGCGGAGAAAAAGGTAAAGGCCCGCTTCGGCGGCAGTCGGCGTGAGGACGACAACGTCATTTCGGACGGCAGCGTCGTCGCCGTGGCCGACGGCCAGTGCATGATAATCGTGGATCAGGGAAAAATCGTGGACTTTTGCGCCGAGCCGGGCGAGTATGTCTTTGAACAGGGCGGCGAACCCAGCATCTTCTACGGGCCGTTCAATGGCGAGAAAATGAAGGCCGTTTTGAAAACCACCTTCGATCGCCTTTCCTTCGGCGGTCAGGCCGGCAGGGATCAGCGGGTCTATTTCTTCAACACCAAGGAGATCCTGGGCAACAAATACGGAACGCCCAGCCCGGTTCCCTTCCGCGTGGTGGACGGCAATATCGGCCTGGACGTGGATATTTCCATTCGCTGTTTCGGCGAATACAGCTATCGCGTGACCAACCCGATGCTGTTTTACACGAACGTCTGCGGCAATGTGGAGGGCGACTACACGCGCGAGCAGATTGACAGCCAGCTCAAGAGCGAACTGCTGACCGCGCTTCAGCCCGCGTTCGCAAAGATTTCCGAGATGGGCATCCGCTACAGCGCGCTGCCGGGGCACACCACGGAGATCGCCGCCGCGCTTAACGATGTGCTCTCCGAAAAGTGGGCGGATCTGCGCGGCGTGGAGATCGTGTCCTTTGGCGTAAACTCCGTCAAAGCCTCTGAAGAGGACGAGGCGATGATCAAGGAGCTGCAAAAGAACGCCGTTTTCCGCAACGCGAACATGGCGGCGGCGCATCTGGTGGGCGCGCAGGCGCAGGCCATGCAGGACGCGGCGAAAAATCAGGGCGGCGCGTTCACCGGCTTCATGGGCATGAATATGGCTCAGCAGGCTGGTGGGATCAACGCATCGCAGCTGTTCCAGATGGGCGCGCAGCAGCAGGCACAGGCTCCGCAGCAGAGCGCGCCGGTTCAGCCGGGCGCGAACGCCTGGAAGTGCGCCTGCGGCGCGACGGCCACTGGCAAGTTCTGCCCCGAATGCGGCGCGAAAAAGCCCGAGCCCCAGCCCGCGGCAGGCTGGACGTGTTCCTGCGGCGCGGTCAATACCGGCAAGTTCTGTTCGGAATGCGGCGCGAAGCGCCCGGCAGGCGCGCCGGTCTACCGCTGCGACAAGTGCGGCTGGCAGCCCGCCGACCCGACGCATCCGCCGAAATTCTGCCCGGAATGCGGCGATCCGTTCGACGAGAGCGACTGCGTATAATACGCCGTAAATTTTCCGGACGTTCCCGCCCGTATGCTTCTGAGCCTGCGATGGTTTTCGCAGGCTTTTTTTGCTGTGCTTTCCGTCTGTTTGACGATGCGAGCGCACCGGTCGGGGTCTTTCTCCCGCATAGACCGAACGCTGGCAGGAGGGAGAAAGCGGCCCGTCTTTTCGTTATTGAAACTGCGACAGGCTGCACTGAACGATGTTTGAGAAATATCTGATTACGGGAGCGACGGGTTTTCTGGGACGCATTGTGCTGGCGCAGCTGAAGGACGCGAAGGCGGAAGTTCGGGCGTTGGTCATGGACGGCGATCCGTTGGCGCGGGAGCTTCCTCAGAATGTTCGCGTCATGACGGGCGACGTGTGCGACGAGGCTGCGCTCGGACGCTTCTTTGCGGGCGCGGATGAGCATACCTGCGTCATTCACTGCGCGGGGATAATCTCCGTGGCCACGCATCCGGGCGACCGAATCTACCGGGTCAACGTGGACGGCACAAGGAATATTCTGAAATTCTGCAGCCAATGCGGCGTTGGAAAGCTGGTCTACGTCAGCTCCGTCCATGCGATTCCGGAAAAGCCGAAGGGCACGGAAATTGCGGAGACAACGACCTTTTCCCCGGAGCTTGTCAGGGGCGATTACGCAAAGAGCAAAGCCATGGCGCTGGTGCTGCAGGCGGCGAAGGAAGGGTTGAACGCCAGCGTCGTGTTCCCGTCGGGCATCATCGGGCCAGGCAATCTGGGAAAGGGCAGCATTACGAATATGCTGCTGTCCTTCCTCGCGGGAAAGCTGCCGCTGGCGGTAAAGGGCGGATATGATGTCTGCACTGCATGCAAAAGTAATCTCCGTTGATCGAAGTGAGACCCTGATTACTTCTGCGAATCTGTCGTATCATGGGCAAGAAGGCAATGTGGAATTAGGTACCCATGTTATTTCCAAGGACATAGCAATGCAGGTTGAACGGGTTTTTACTCAATTGGTTTTTTCGAAGACATTTGAGAAAATCCAACGCCTCAACGATCATTAAGACAGCCGAATCAACGGTTTCAGAGAAGGTCGAGTGCAAGGATTTTCGAGCGGTGTTAGAAATGCTAACGGGAATCATTGAATCCGCTAATCCCATCTAAACGACGCCTCTAACGGGGGATGTGGTGAGCCGGGAAGCACGCCCGAAAACAATCCCCGAATAGCCGGAAAAAGCCCTAAAGAACAGTGAAAAACAAGCCGGGCTGTCAGGTCTTCTCAGAACGGCTTGCAGCATCGCACAAAATAATTAGCACGAAAATTCTAAAGAAGGAAAAAGTGCGTTAGAAATCGGGCCGAAAAATTAGAAATCTGCTAACGGGTCTTTGAAAAAATGAGCAGGAGCACCGGCTCTACTGACACACCAAAATAGAAAAACCCCCGATTCCTGAGCGGAGGGCTGTTAGCAGCTCTTTGGCTCGGAATCGGGGGTTTTTCGGTGGTTTTGGCGCACCCGGCGGGATTCGAACCCACGGCCTACCGTTTGGGAGTACAGCGTGCTGTGTTTTCCATCGTGTGTTGTGATGTCTTACAATGATGGAAAATCCATATATTATTAGGAAATTTGGCGAATAGTATTTTGTGTGGTGTTGTCGCGTGATACTTAAAATTATCTGATTTTGTGACGTCCAATTAGCAGATGGTTAGCAGAATGCCTTTCGAAGTCGAAATTAGCAAAGTTGCTAATTATGATTTAGGGAAGGCACATATCTACTAAGTATCACTCATTGCTAGTAAATTAGTTTTATGTTTATTTGAGGTGGAGGTATGGTTCGGAGTATACCAGAAATCTTCTGTATAGAACTCAACATTTTAGAGGTTTTGCAATTATAATAGTTTACTGTTATACATTTTTCTTGCGTAACTTTTCGATTAAAATACGTGTTTCTTCTGCAAGGTCGGTTTCATTAATTAGTTTGTGAAAAGCATACTTGCATTGTAGAGTTGTGGCATTTTATACGCCCGACAGGCTGCCGCGGAGGATCATGCCGTATGCCATCTCAGCCATTTTTTCGGCGGATTCAGGACAATTGCGGTTGACCCATGCACGAATGATCCCCGCGCAGCCGAACACCACAAAGCTGTAATGATAATCGAAATCCGCTTCGCCTTTTTCCTTTCGGATGTCGGGCCATGCCTTCAGGCACTTTTCCCGCACCACTTCGTTGAGCCTGTGCAGGAAGTTCATATCCCCGTGAGGACTTAAAAGCACCCGGCACATTTCCTGGTTCTCCTCGATGAAGTCGAACAGATCCAACAGGATGGGTTTGGTCTGCTGGCTCACGTCGTCGTGTTCGTGCAGGGAAATGATGGCGTCCAGCGCTTCAAACATCCCGTCTTCGATTTTCTCCAGCATGTCGAACATATCCTTGTAATACAGATAAAAAGTGCCTCGGTTCATATCTGCAAGGTCGGTCAGTTCTTTGACGGTAATTTCATTGATCTGTTTTTCCTGCAATAATTGGGTCAGTGCCTGGGTCAGCAGTTTTTTTGTCCGCCGTACACGGCGGTCTTCTTTTTTCTGAGGAGCCTCGATTGCCTGCGCCATGAGTCAAATCCTTCTTTCTCAACAATTTTCAGGTCCTGTGTCGGTTAAATCCGCCTGTCATGCCGAATTGTTTATTAACAAACGATTGATTATCAAATTGATTATTGAAATCAATCACGAGAATGATTATAATTCGCATCGTTGAGAAAGTCAACACAATGTTTTAAAACATGAAGAGTGTTGGGAGGTAGAGAATGTGAAAGGCTTCACCAAATGGCTGGTCAAGCATAGAATCGCGGTCATCATCCTGTGCATTGCGCTGATGATTTCCTCTGTGCTGGGCATGGCAGCCACCAAGACAAAATATGATCTTTTATATTATTTGCCCCAGGACCTGGAGACGGTGCGGGGCCAGGAAATCCTGCTGCAGGATTTTGGCAAAGGCGCTTTTTCCCTGCTGGTCACGGAGGGCATGACCATTTCTGAGCAGGCTGACATGGAGAATGCCCTGAAAGAAATCCCCCACGTGGACAGCGTGATCGGCTTCGCCTCCATCACGAAGGGAATGCTCCCCATCGAAATGATCCCCTCGAATATCCGGGAAATGTTCCAGCGGGGCGACTGCATGCTTTCCGCCGTGTTTTTCGATGAAGGTTCTTCTTCAGAGGAAACGATGGATGCCATCGGCCAGGTGCGCAAAATCGCGGGCGAAAAGTGCTTCGTCAGCGGCCTGTCCGCAGTTGTAACGGACACGAAGCAACTGGTGGAAGAGCAGGAAGGGATTTATGTGGGCATCGCCGTGGCGCTGTGCGCTGTGGTGCTGATGATCACCATGGACAGCTTCCTGCTGCCGCTGATCTTCCTGGCCTGCATCGGTGTAAGCATCCTGTGGAACATGGGAAGCAATTACTTCCTGGGCGAAATCAGCTATATCACCAAAGCCGTGGCCGCTGTACTGCAGCTGGGCGTGACGCTGGACTATTCCATTTTCCTGTGGCACAGCTACAAGGAGCAGAAAGCGCTGATTGCAGACAAGGATGAGGCCATGGCGGAAGCAATTCACCTGACCTTTACTTCCATCCTGGGCTCCAGCCTGACCACCATTGCAGGCTTCATTTCCATCTGCTTCATGAGCTTTACCCTGGGCAAGGATTTGGGCATCGTCATGAGCAAGGGCGTCGTGATGGGCGTGCTTGGTACGGTAGTGCTGCTGCCCTGTGTGATCCGCCTGCTGGACGGCGCGATCGAAAAGACCTCTCACAAGCCGCTGCTTCCCAATGTGAGCGGCATCGGGCGCTTTGTGGTCAAGCATTACAAGGTGCTGGCCGTGGTGCTGGTGATCATGATCTTCCCGGCGTTCTATGGCTACAATCATGTGAATGTGTACTATGACATGAGCAAGGTGATGCCGCCGGAGCTGAAATCCGTCATTGCCAACAAGAAGCTGGAAGAAACCTTTGATATGGCTACCACCCACCTGCTGCTGGTCGACAGCGATGTGTCGCAGAAAGATGTCCGGGATATGACGGAAGAAATGCAGCAGGTGGATGGCGTCAGGAGCGTGATCGGTATCGATAGCCTGCTTGGCGCGGGCATCCCGGAATCCATCGTTCCCGATGATGCTTTGTCCCTGGTAAAGGGAGACCGTTATCAGCTGATGCTGATTAACTCCTCCTATGTGATCTCCTCCGATGAGGTCAATGCCCAGATTGACAGCCTGAACAGCATTTTGAAAAAGTATGATAAGGGCGGCATGCTGATCGGTGAAGCGCCCTGCACGAAAGACCTGATCGCCTGCACTGATCATGATTTCACGGTAGTCAGCCTGATTTCCATCATCGCCATTTTCGTGATCATCCTGCTGGTGCAGAAGTCCTTCTCTCTGCCGGTGCTGCTGGTAGCAATCATCGAGCTGGCCATTGCCGCCAATCTGTGCATCCCGTATTACACAGGCACAGAGCTGCCCTTCGTGGGACCTATCCTGATTTCCACCATTCAGCTGGGCGCCACCGTGGACTACGCCATCCTGATGACCACCCGGTACAAGCAGAACCGCCTGGCCGGCATGGACAAAAAGGAGGCAGTAGAAAAGGCCGTGGCTTCCTCCGCTCAAAGCATCCTGGTCAGCGGGTTCGGATTCTTCGCCGCCACCTATGGCGTAGGACTGTATTCCAATGTGGACATCATTTCTTCCATGTGCCGCCTGATTGCCCGTGGCGCGCTGCTGAGCGTGGCTGTGGTGCTGCTGCTCCTGCCCGCCATGCTACTTCTGCTGGACAAAGTGATTGTCCATACCACTTTTGATATGAAAGCCGCCCGATAACAGGAAAGGAAGGATCAAATATGAAAAAGATCGTTGCGCTGCTTTTGACTGCCGTCATGGTGCTGGGCTGCGTGCCCGGATTGGCTGAGACTACGAAACACGAACGGGTTTATGTTGTTACCACCGCTGACGGAACAATAAAAAGCATCACAGACAGTGTTCGCCTGGAAAACGCCGATGGGCTGGACGAGATCATGGATCAAACCATCCTGACCGATATTCTGAATGCAGGCGGTAAGGAAACCTTCACCCTGGATGGGGAAAGCCTGACCTGGCAGGCAAACGGCAAGGACATCACCTACCAGGGCACATCCGATAAGATCCCGGCTTTGACGCCGTTGGTAACGCTGACCCTGGATGGCGCGGATATTTCCTTTGCAGACCTGAAAGACAAGACGGGCGACGCTGTGCTGACCATTTCTTATCAGCAGCAGGAAAAGCTGCCTGTCCTGGCCGTGACGGCGCTGCCTTTGCCCGAAGAAGGAATTACTGACCTGAGACTGGAAAACGCAGCCGTTCTGTCCGAAATGGGCCGGCAGGCGCTGGTGGGCTGGGCGGTACCCGGCGCTGATGAAAAGCTGAATCTCCCCGCATCCTTCACCGCTTCCTTCCATGCGGATCATGCAGACCTGAATTGGATGATGACTTTCAGCAGCGCTGACCCTGTGGATACTGTTTGCAGTGAACTGGATGAACGGATCAATCTGGACATTCACACGGAGATGGATGAGGTAAAGCTCCTGCTGAAAGCGATGCAAAACGGCGAAGCCCTGCCGGAAACCACTGGGAAAACCAAAGACATCGTGCCGAAAGTTAATGAATTGAACGATGGGTTGACCCAGCTGAATGATGGCGCGGTTTCTCTGGCTGGTGGCGCGTCTCAGCTTTCCGCCGGCGCAGCGGATTTGAAGGATGGCGCAGCAGCGCTGGCCGATGGCGCCGTTACCTTGGCCGCAGGCGCGGCGAATGCCGAAACCGGGGCCGCAACGCTGGATGAAGGCCTGGCAACGCTGATTGCCAACAACGAAGCGCTCAATACCGGCGCGGAAGCCCTGTTTGCCGCCGTGCTGGATACCGCCAATCAGCAGTTGGCTGCTACGGGGCTGGATGCTGCCGGGATTACGCTTCCTGAGTTGACCGCTGAAAACTATGCTGCCGTGCTCGACGGCGTGTTGGCTCAGCTGAACCCGGCTGCCTTGAAGGAAGCGGCTTTCGCTCAGGTGGAAGCGGCAGTGCGCCCTCAGGTGGAGGCAAACGCCGACCAGGTGCGCTCCGCTGTGGAAGCGGCGGTACAGCAGAAGGTTCTGGAAGCCGTGCTGCAGGCAGCCGGTCAGGAAATGACGGCTGAACAGTATACCCAGGCCGTGAAGGCCGGGATGGTATCCGCCGAACAGGCCGCCATGGTCAGCGCAGCTGTGGAGCAGCAGATGGCATCCGACGAAGTGAAAGCGCAGATCGAAGAAAATGTATTGGCGCAAATCGAGCAGCTGGTGCAGCAGAACGTGGAAAGCTATCTGGCATCTGATGAAACCGTCGCTGCCAAGCTGGCCAAGGCGCAAACCGCATACGACAGCCTGTCTGCGTTGAAAGCCCAGCTGGATCAGGTGAATACCTTCGTCACAGGTTTACAGGCATATACCGCCGGCACAGCCCAGGCAGCTGCAGGGGCGTCACAGCTTCATTCCGGCTTGACGCAGCTGAACACAGGGGCTGCCAGCCTGTCCGCTGGCGCATCCACAGTGTCCACCGGCGCTTCGACCCTGGCAGACGGCGCATCTCAGCTGTCCACCGGAGCCGGTACCCTGAAAGACGGTATGCAGACCATGAAGGATACCATTATGGGCGCAGAGAAAGAGGCTGCTGAGAAGCTGCTTCCCTATGTGGAGAACGAGTTGGCGGATGCGCTGCGCATCTATGAAGAGACTCGCGACAGTACCCGGAACAGCGGCTATGATCTGCGTCCTGAGGACATGAAAACTGTGACTGTCTATGTGATTCGTACCGATCTTCAATAAACGAATGACAGCGTTTTCGTCCGACCCGTTTTGAAGGAGGAAGCGGATCATGAAAGGCAACGCCACCAAGCAGGCCCTCGCCAACGCCCTGAAACAGCTTTTGCAGAAGAAGCAGATCACAAAAATCACAATCAACGATATGACGGAGGCGTGCGGGATCAGCCGGATGACCTTCTACTATCACTTCAAGGATATCTATGATCTGGCGGAGTGGACCTTCCAGGAGACGCTGCACGCCGCTACGGCCGACTGCCACACCCGCGACAGTTGGCAGCAAGGCTTTCTGAACCTGCTGGAGATGCTGAAGGCCAATCAATCCCTGATCCTGAACGCATATCGCGCCATGGATCGGGAACTGGTTGAAAGGTATTTGCGCCGGGAGGTGGAAGCATTACTGCTGCCTGTGGTAGAGGAGCAAGCCGCAAGGCTTCAGATCAGCGAAAAAGGAAAGCACATGGTTGCGATATTCTACACCTATGCTTTTATGGGCATCGTACTGGAATGGATACAGAGGAATATGCAGGCTTCCCCTCAGGAAGTAGCCGATACCACGGCAGCCATAATCCACAGTGATTTCAGAAATTCCTGGGCCAGTTTGCCGAAACCAAGCGGGATACCATCTTCACCACCGAATACTCTATGCGCACCGGTATGGAGGCAGTGTACACGTTGCTGAACGTTGATCGGGGTGTGCCTGAAGTATGGGGCAGCACATATGATGTGCGCGACCTTTTGAACGCCTCTGTCATGCTGCGTGATGGCCGTCCCCTTACCGATATGAAGCTGGGTATGAAGGAAAAAGCAGCTGTACATGAACTACTCAAGCGTATCCACGGCACCGATATCGAAAAGCTGCTGGCTGAATACCATGTAATCGGCTGATCAGGGGGAAGGCAAATGAAGAATGAATCCGCCCATCCAGGTTGGCAAAGGTAACTATGATTGCGCTGTTCAGCTATAAAGCGATGGCTGGAATTTGAGCAGCGTGAGAGATCGAGTGATGGCTGTCAGCGATATGGCACCAAATCCCTCAATTTTGCCCTGAGAGCGTTTTTTCTCCATACAGATGGCCAAATCCCCGTTTGCTTATATTTCAGTCCCTTAGAATCGAAAATCGGCCAATTGCATACCATATATTGAATATTGAAATTTCTATTAATACTACATGTTGTATGTTTTGGGCTCGTTAAAACTCCTCGGTATTTTGACGAAAAATCAGCAACACAATGATGCCGGCACAACCCTGATGGTCGTGCCGGCGCATTGATTTATAAAGTTAGAATGACTTCATGCAAGATAATTCCTTCAACTCTGCTGCGGATGCTGTTCATTCTGCCAACCCATTCAAGAGGCTGTGCTTCCTTCAAGATTTCGGTGACACCCTCCTGAGCTGCTATCTGCTCAATCAGCCTTTCCAGCATGCTTACCGCTCTTTCATTCGCATCAGCCAGATGTCTGTCAAGTGTTCCGTTCAGGATGAGCCGCTCATACAGCCCCGGATGTTCCGCCTCCAGATACTTCATGTGCATTCTGTCCCATTTTCCAATGGGACGCGGGTCTTTATCACCGATTACCAAATCAGGGTACAACATGCCATCATCAGCAAGGGTGTAGGTGCCGCCAAGTTCTTCATATAAGGACTTCATCATTGATTTCTCCTTCAAGTGTAGTCGTTTGGTGCAGCGAAACAGGTTAAGCACTACGGTTGCCGACTTATTGTGTTGAAGTTGATGATTAGTTCCTTATGAAAATGAATTCAATGGTTTCCAGGTGTTCCAGATAGACATCGGACAAAACTTTTTTGAGCTGCAATACATTTAGGGTCTTGCAAATCTCTTTCGACTGCTTTACACTGTAGGCATGAGACATCTCCTTTCGTGGCGGTGGTCGGATGGTTTTTTGTTGCAATTTCATTGTACCATTCACCACGTTGGGATGTCTCTTTTTTTGTGAGGTTTTTCAAATTTGCTCATTTATAGGATAAAACACTATCATGAAAGTTAGGACTGTATGGGACGGTTTGGGACAGTTTGGGACGATTTAGGACAAAAAGCTGTGCTATAATGGTAACGTGAAAGATGAGATTGAGAGCATCGTCAGAACAATCTGGCGGTGTTTTTTCTTATTCAAATGATCGGAGGGATAAGATGAATGCATCGATTATCGGGTTAGTCAATCAAAAGGGAGGCACAGGTAAGACCACCACTTGCGTGAATCTCGGCATTGACCTTGCCCGTGAAGGAAAGAAGGTGCTCATTGCTGATTGTGATCCCCAAGGTAGTGCGACCATCAGCCTGGGACATCCGCAGCCGGATGCCCTGCCAGTGACGCTGACCGATCTCATGAGCAAGGTGCTCAACGATGCGCCACTTTCTCCCGGGGAAGGTATTCTTCACCATGAGGAAGGCGTGGATATTCTTCCTGCGAACATTACTCTGGCCGGCATGGAAGTATCCCTCGTCAACGCCATGAGCCGGGAGACTACGCTCAAGCAGGTGCTTGCCAATTACAGCAAGGAATATGATCACATTTTGCTGGATTGTGGTCCGTCTCTTGGGATGCTGACGATCAATGCCCTCGCTGCTGCTGATCGGATTATCATCCCCGTCCAGGCTCAGTATCTTTCGGCAAAAGGCGTTGAGCAGCTTTTGGCTACTGTTGCCCGCGTAAAGCGAAACATCAACCACAAGCTGCGCATCAACGGCGTTCTGCTCACCATGGTGGACAACCGTACAAACAACAGCCGCGAGATTGCTTCCCTGCTTCGCAGCACCTACGGTTCAAGAATCAAGGTGTTCGATACGGAGATCCCCCGTTCAGTGCGTGCAGCGGAAATCAGCGCTGAAGGCAAAAGCATCTTCGCACATGATCCTGCGGGCAAGGTGGCTCAGGCATATCACGCGCTGACAAAGGAGGTGTTGCAGCTTGAAAAGCAGCGGCAGAAACATCAGTCTGACCTCATACGATGATCTCTTTTCCACGGAGGAGACACGGCAGGCAGATGCGCGGGAACAGATTCAGCAGATCCCTCTTTCTGAGCTGCATGACTTTTTATGCGGGATTGTGAAGGAAGAGATGTCTCCGAATTACTTCTATGATTTGAAAAAGATTTGGTTGATTTCTCTATCAGATATCTGTGATAGAACGTAGAGAACGGGCGCGAAAAAGCGCCCGTTCTTTTGTAAGTTTTTTCATTCTTATGTTCATATACGCTCCGAGAGGTTCAAGGGTCATTTGTAAGGGAGACCTATAATGAGCGAGCGTAAGATGGATTATTGCACTGATCTGTGTGCAGAAAGAGGACATAAAGTCTGTACTCAGATAATGAGTGGCGCTCTGGATAGCAAATACCGGAGCGCTGTTTGGTCTGGTTGAACGTACTGTGCTTGTTGATAGCTACAGGTTTCAATAGGTGCTAATGCCGATAAGCATGATTTTTAATCAATGGCCGACTGGAAAATGTACTGTTCTTTATGCCTGATACTTATGTTTTTTCATTGCTCAGAGCCATGGCGTCAAATTCATATTGCTTGCTAAATAAGTTTTGACAGGTTATAAAAACAAATTTCCTAAACAGGAACCATGTCTGCATATTTAGGCGGTAGTCTTACCTTATGGGGCACGAAAGAAGGTGAGAGGGCTTGAGCGTGAACGCAGACGCAAAAGTAACAGAGCGTCAGCGCGCAGTATGGCAAGTATTGCTGCGCAGGCGCTTTGACACGGCCTCTAACCTGGCTGTGGAATTTCACGTCAGCGTTCGGACGATGCAAAATGATTTGCACGAGCTCATGCTCTCTCACCCAATAGAATCTGTCCGCGGGCGCTATGGCGGCGGCTATAAGGTGGCAGATTGGTATTCTCCGCAGCAGCATACGCTGTGCGCCGAACAGATCAGAGTTCTGAAAATAGCAGCGTCTCTTGTATCTGCTGAAGACCGGTGCGTCATCAGAACCATACTCGAACAGTTTTCCCCATAGATTCTTTGCACCTTGATAAACAGGCTGATCAATCTGCCTCATAGCAAGCACAGGACATTCATCCGTGTGGAGGGAGCGGCAGACAGGGCGGCGCAAGGACGGTATCCGCGATACCCGAGCGATTCACGCAGCCTGTCAACCGCGCTGCAGCCAGCGCGTTCGCAACGATCCCATGCGGAAATAATGAGACTTCTACTACAGCCCTCCACTGAATGGAGAGGGAGTTCCTGCGGTGTACGATGGTCAAAATGCCGACGGCACAGGCGGGGCTATGACGCGGTGAAGCGGGCCGCGACCTTGTGCTTGCCCCATATTCTACATGGCGACACTGTTGACAGAGTCTGTAGCTATTTATAGAATGTCTGTACCTGCTAATCAGAAAAAACGGAAGGAGGTACAGTGATCCATAAATGTGCAGCACAGTGAAAGGAGAACGTATGATGCGTGATTCTTCTGCAGGGGAATGCGTTCAGCGGACATATACCGCTGAGCAGGTGGCTCAAATCCTTGGCATCAGCCTTCGCAAGGCTTATGGGCTTTGCGAAACAACCACACAATTCAAGGTGATGCGGCTGGGAAAGCGATGCCTGCGAATTCACAAGGAATCCTTTGACAAGTGGCTGAACGAGCAAGCGGAGCTTACCTGACCTGAATCAGGAAAGGAAAGCGATCATGGCAACCTACAAAGTGAGGGGCATTGCCCACAACATCATTTATCCCTACCGTACAGAAGACGGCAAGGTCAAGCACCAATGGGAAACCTATTCCACCGAGCTGGAGGCGATGCACAGGAAGGCTTATATCGACTATCTGCAAAAGAATCGGCTTCACCACGAGATCCGAAAGGCTGCAGCCGAATACCAGTGCAAGCGCGCTGTGGAGCGGGAGGTGGTTGAGCGTTTTCGCCCCAGAACGCAGGAGGAAGCACCGCCGCGCGCAGCGGAGGACAATACCGCAAAGACCTATCGAGAGTTTGCGGAGAAGTGGCTGCCCATCCACGCGAGAAAGGAGCGCTTTTCGCCCAACTCCTATGACAGCTATCGCAGCAATCTGGACCGGCATATTCTGCCGTACTTTGGTGACCGGGTGATGAGCAGCATTACGGCAGAGGACATTGACGACTTCCTGGACGCACTGAGCCGGAAGCCCTGCCGCGGGCCCAAGAGCTACGGGAAGCGCCTGGAGGACGTTCCAACGCTGTCCTCCAGTACCGTAAAGAAGTGCTTTACGATCCTGACCTCCGGCTTTGAGACGGCAAAGAAGTGGCACTACATCAGCGAAATCCCCAAGGTCACCGCACCCACGGAAAAGACGGTCAAGCGGAGGGCCTGGGATGCCCGGCGTGTTTACGAGGTGCTCGACAGCATCAAGGAGGACGAGCTGCTTCACCTGGCCGTTCACCTGGCGTTTGTCTGCTCCCTGCGGGCTGGCGAAACCGCGGGAATTGACCTGCACACGATTGATTTCCGGGATGGCAGCCTGTGGATCACCCGGCAGATTCAGCGCGTATCAGACAGCGCAATCGGCGTGCTGCCCAAGCATGAGGTGCTGCGCATCTTCCCCAAGCAGGTGCTCACCTCGAAAAGCAGCATGATCCTCAAGGGACCGAAAACGGAGGACAGCCATCGGAAGCAGTATTTGACCACGCCGCTGCTGGATGAGCTGCGCGAGAGATTGGCGCGGATTGAGGAAAACAAGGCGTTCTTCCGCGAGGAGTATCGGGATTACGGTTTGCTGATTTGCCAGACGGACGGACGGCCTGTCGATCCCAAGAATCTGGAAAAGAGCTTCAAGGAACATCAGAAGCGGATCGGTATCCCGGAGAATGAACGCATTGATTTCCAGGGGCTTCGCAAGTCTGGGCAGATGCACAAGGTACGTCTGTCGCAGAACAACTATCAGTTGGTTGCGGAAAACGCCGGACAGTCGCCGGAGGTCCTGATGAACCACTACAACGAGGCGCTGGACTACGAGAAGCGCGCCCTGTCACGGCTGGTGGAGAACAGCTTCTATCCGCATCGGGAAACGGCGGGGGAGGCGCAGGACAGCGCGGATGTGTCCGCTCTGATGGCACAGATTCAGCAAAACCCGGAGCTGTGCCGGAAACTTCTGCAATCCCTGACGCTCGGTGCACAGCAGCGCGCCTGATGCAAAGATTTCTGCGTGTTAGCAGGATTTG
>JAGBBE010000188.1 GCA_017938645.1 Clostridia bacterium | reverse complement strand
GGGATGAGCGAGACGGCGCAAACATCCACGTTGACAGCTTCTCCGGCGAAACCGGCGAGATGGAGTTCCGGATCCATTTCCGCTCCACTCATGGGTTTGAAACTTATACGGACTTCACGCTGAATGTTGTTGAAATGCCCGGGAACCTGCCCACTGCGCTGCAGGTTCCCAGCGATAACCTGTTCTTTAACGTGAACGATGAGTTTGTGATCCGCGATTGCGATCTGACCATCGCCGAAGGCGACGGCGTGGTGCCTGAAGGCGCTGCCCTGCACTACGAGTACTGGGATCCCTTCGGAACCTTCTACGATCAGGAGGTTATGTGGAACGAGGAAG
The DNA here is from genome assembly GCA_017938645.1 of Clostridia bacterium. The sequence continues at coordinate 84,947 of JAGBBE010000188.1, read as the reverse complement.
AAGGCGGCGTTACCGTACGTTTCCACAATGAGGGACGCTACGAGTTCACCGTGGCTCTTCTGATCAACACCTACAAGCTGATCCGAACCATCCACATCACTGTGGGCGATGGTATGGAAAACGTCTACATGGACGTCAACCATATGATCGACCCCGTATACACCGGCGTGAACGGTCAGTGCAGAATCGGCAACGCGTACATCCAGAACTTCAATGTCTTTGAAGATGAAGACATCGTTTGGACGATCACGCCGAAGAATGCCGACGAAGAGACCGTGGGCGATGTGTTCGTTTCGAGCTACTGGGAGCGCAAGCTGGGTGCGAACTTCGCCTCTGAAAACGTAAATACGACGGGAGAAACCACTTACGTGATCAAGGCGGTTCTGCCTACCGGAGTGGTGCTCGAAGAGGAAATCACTCTGCACGTTGAAGAACTGCCCGAAGGTCTGCCCGAAGACCTGATCGTACCGGAAGAGGACTACAACCTGGTTGCCGGCGATCACTTTGAGCTGCGGCACAGCGAGATCCGCTTCAGCGAAGGTTACATTCCCGAGAACGCGGCTGTGCATCTTGAACTGTGGCCGGACGAAAATCTGGAACGTCTGCCCGGATTTGAGTTCTTCCACGATGAGGAAAATGCTGACGATGGCATCCGCGTGGACTTCGATGAACCCGGTGAGTACACCATCACGGTTGCTGCGTGGATTGGCAACTACATGCTCTTCAAGGAGATCCGACTGCATGTCGCTGATCCCTGGAAGATTGGCGTGGTTGTAAGTTCCGTGTTTCATAGCAGCGAAGAGCATGTTGCCGCTATGAAGGTTGCCCAGACCTTTGGCGACGAGCATGTAATCGTGAAGACCTTTCCTGACAACTTCGTGGAAGCGGCCGACGACACCACGGCGCTGATTGCCGAGCTTGCCGAAGACGAAATGGTGAAGGCGATCATCGTGGCGCCTTCCGTGCCCGGCACGGTGAATGGTTTCGAAGCAGTCCGCGAGATGCGCGACGATGTGCTGCTCATCTCCGGCATGCCGCAGGAAGCGTTTGACGATGTGTCCGCACAGGCTGACATGATGCTGTACTCTGACGAGGCGGCTCAGGCTCAGACCATTATGGAGACCCTCAGCGGATGGGAAGTGGACGTGCTTGTTCACTACTCCTTCGAGCGTCACATGGCTCTGGAAGCTGTGAATGCGCGCTATCAGCAGCTTGTTGCCCTTGGCGAAGAACTCGGAATCAATGTGATCAGCGTCTCCATGCCCGATCCTGCCAGCAACTTTGCCGGCGCAAATAACTTCATTGCCCAAAATACTGCAGAAATGGCTGAGGAATATGCCGATCAGAAAATCGCGTTCTTTGCTACCCAGTGCGGTGTGCAGACAACGCTGCAGCAGGCTGTGCTCGAATATAGCAACGCTTACTATCCGCAGCCCTGCTGTCCCAGCCCGTTCCACGGCTTCCCCGAAACGCTGGGTCTGAATCTTGAACTGGACATGAACTCCAAAGCGGCTCTGCGTGAAATTGCCAATGCGTTGTCTGAGTACGGCGCAGCCGGACGTTTCTCCACCTGGGCTTCTCCTGTGAACATGGGTATCATCGAAGTGGCCGGCCAGTATGCCGCGGCTTATGCTCAGGGCCAGCTGGAAGCTCACGACGGCGATGCGCTGCGTCAGATGTTCAATGCCAAGTTCGGCAGCCCCTCCATTTCCAACGACGACTACGATAACGGCTACGCCATCCTGCTCGATCCGGTGGACTTCACCCTGTATGAGGGCGTCTATCAGCCCCGAATCGCTGTGCTGACCGGAACCGAAGCGCAGAGCCAGGAGGAGTATATCGCTGCTCAGAAGCTGGTGGAAACGTATGGCGAAGACCGCGTGATCGTTGATTACTACCCCGATCAGTTCCTTCCCGAAGAAGGAATCGAAGAGACCATCTCCAAGATCACCGACCTGGCTGCTGATCCCAATGTGAACGCTATCATCGTATCTCAGGCTGTACCTGGCACGCTGGAAGGCTTCCGTCAGGTGCGCGGAATGCGTGATGACGTGATGCTCATCGCTGGTCTGCCGCAGGAGGACATGCAGGACATGTCTGATGCCGCTGACCTGATGCTGCTGACGGACGAAGCCGCACAGGCTGTGCCGATCATGGACAGCTGTGAAAACTGGGGAGTGGAAGTGTTTGTACACTACTCCTTCGAACGTCATCTGAACAATGGTCCGATTTCCGCCCGCTGCAACAAGCTTGCTGAAAAGTGCGGAGAAATGGGCATTGAATTCATCGAAATCGATATTCCTGATCCTGCGGTGGATGGTTATGATGAGATGGTCAATTTCATCGGCCCCAGCGTGGCTCAGGTGATGGCGGAGCACGAAGGAAAGAAGGTTGCTTTCTTCTCCACCAACTGCGGTTCGCAGGCGGCGCTTCAGAATGCAGTGCTGTCCTATGATAATGCCTACTATCCGCAGCCCTGCTGCCCGAGCCCGTTCCACGGCTTCGCTGAGTCTCTTGAACTCGATCTGGACCTGAGCGGCAGCCCCCGAAACGCTCTGCGCCAGATCGCCAATGCATTGGCTGAGTATGATGCAGTGGATCGCTTCTCCACCGGCGCTGAATCCATCAACATGGCTTTCATCGAACTGGCTGGTCAGTATGCCATGGCATATGCCGACGGCGAGATTGGCCTTGGCGCTGATGACGGAATGATCCGTCAGATGATCAATGCCAGACTGAGCAATGCGCTGATTGACAACTCCATCTTCCACAATGGCTACATGGTTGTGTCCGCGCCTGTGGACTTCGGCCAGTATGCAGGAGTGCATGCCGGCAAGGTAGCAATCCTCACCGGCAGCCTCAACCAGGGTGAAGAGGAGTACACTGCTGCGATGCTTGCGGTTGAACGCCATGGCGATGACCGCGTCATCGTGGAAACCTACGCTGACAACTTCTACGAGAACACCGACCAGACCGCAGACCAGATCGCGGCATTTGCTGAGGATCCCAATGTGAGCGCCATCGTGGTAGCGCAGGCCGTGCCCGGAACGCTGGAAGGCTTCCGCCGCGTACGCGAGATGCGAAGCGACGTACTGCTGATTGCAGGCATGGCGCAGGAGGATCACTTCGAAATGTCCGATGTGGCGGACGTGATGCTCTTCTCCGAGGAGCCCCGTCAGGCTGGTCCCATTATGGACAAGTGCGTGGAGTGGGGTGTGGATGCGATTGTCCACTACTCCTTCGACCGTCATATGTCTCTTGAACTGGTGAAAGCACGCCACGACGAGATGAAGGCCATCGCTGAAAGGCAGGAAATCGAGTTCATCGATATCACGATGCCTGATCCCACTGTAGCAGGCGTACAGCAGGCACGCGCTTTCATCACAGAGAATGTTCCTGCAGTTCTGACCGAGTACGAAGGCAAGAAGGTTGCCTTCTTCTCCACCAACTGCGGCGTGCAGGCTGCGCTTCAGTCGGCTGTAATCGCAAACGAAAACGCCTACTATCCGCAGCCCTGCTGCCCGAGCCCGACTCACGGCTTCCAGGAGTCTCTGAATCTTGATCTGCCCCTGAACGACAGTGCTGCCGCAATCCGTATGGTTGCCAACGCTCTGTATGAAAAGGGCGTCATTGACCGCGTTTCCACTGGTGCGGTAGCCATCAACATGGCGATTATCGAAGTTGCTGTTGATTATGCGATCGACTACGCCGACGGCGTGGTGAAGAACCGCAACGATGAGGAAATCATCTTCGAAATGATCGACAGATCCATGAACAATCCCATCGCTGATAACTATGTCCACGACAATGTTTATGCCATCACGCTTGGAAGCGAGAACATGATGGACTACGTTACCACGGATGATGTGATCCAGCTTTGGGTCTCCGAAGGTGTAATGGACTTCACTGCTGATCAGTTGGGAACCTTCCAGCAGGAAAATCCTGAATATGACGACCTGAGAATTCATCTTAAGTCTGTCAATGAGGGAGAGGTGAGTGATAAGCTGCTTCGCAGGGCTGAGTTTGGAGCGGATGTCTTTGGCTTCCCTCACGATCAGGTGTTTGAGCTGTATGCCAATGACATGCTCTCTCCGCTTACTGAGGAAAATGCACAGCTTGTCACAGAAAACAACGATGCAGGCTCTGTGGCTGCAGCTACGATGGTAAACGAGCTTTACGCCTATCCGATGACTTCCGATAACGGCTACTTCATGTACTACGACAAGTCGATCATCTCCGATCAGATGACTCTGGAAGAGATCCTTGCTGCCTGCGAGGAGAACAACAGAACCTTCCATATGGAGCTTAACTCTGGCTGGTATCAGGTAGCGTTCTTCTTCGGTGCGGGCTGTGAGCTCTACTTTGACACCAATGCCAACGGCGAATTCACGCTCTGTCACGCGAATTATGCCTCCGACAACGGCGTCAAGGCGCTCAAGTCCATGATCAAGGTTGCCTCCAGCCCTGCTTTCCGCAATGGTACGGCCATTGAGCTGCTGGGCGACATGGGCGCGTTCGTGAGCGGTACCTGGGCAGCGGTTGATATGCAGAATCTGCTGGGTGATAACTATGCGGCTATGAAGCTTCCCACCGTAGACGGCTATCAGATGAGCGCCTTCAGCGGTTACAAGATGATGGGCGTGAAGCCTCAGAGCAGCGATCACAGGCAGGCTGCCTGCGATGCACTGGCAATGTATCTCACCAGCGAAGACGTGCAGGCCGCACGCTTCGAAGCGGTTGAATGGGGCCCCTCCAATCTGAACGCTCAGAATACCGAGGCGCTCCAGAACAGCGAAGCTCACAGCGCACTGGCTGCCCAGATGCAGTACAGCGTAGCTCAGGGTCAGTACCCCGGCGAATACTGGGATCTGTCCTTCGAGCTTGGTGAACGTGTGATGAGCGGCTCGCTCAATGATAAGTCGGATGAAGAACTCATGGAGGTTCTGACTCAGTTCCAGGACGAAGTTTCCTGGGTTGTGATTCCGCAGACCTGATGATGCAAACACCCCGGAAGCACTGCTTCCGGGGTGTTCTGTATCAAAAAAGGAGCCGATTAAAATCGGCTCCTTTTGGCATGTTCAAATCAATCAGCCAGTACGCGCTCGGCGATGCTCTGCGCGTCCAGCTTGTAGGCGCGGAGCAGATCGGCAGGCTTGCCGCTCTGGCCGAACTCGTCGTTGATGCCCAGCTTGGTCAGCTTTACGCCATCCATGTTGACCATCGCGGCTGCGGCTGCATCGCCCAGACCGCCGATGATGCTGTGCTCTTCCACGGTGTAGATGTGCTTGAACTTCTTGGCGAGTTCCTGCACACCTTCGTTGTCGAAGGGCTTGAGGGTGTGAGCATTGACCACGGTCACGTTGCGGCCCTTTTCGGCCAGAATCTCAGCAGCGGCAAGGCATTCGCTTACCATCACGCCGCAGCACAGCAGCACTACGTCGTCAGCGCCTTGACGCAGCACGTTCAGCTTACCAACGGTGAAGGGCATGTCCATCTCGAAGATGGGGCTGGGCAGACGTGCCAGACGGATGTAAACCGGGCCGTTGATTTCCATGGCGGCGTCCACGCAGCGCTCGGTTTCGTTGGCGTCGCAGGGAACGAACACGGTCATGTTGGGCAGGGCACGCATGAGGGCGATGTCTTCCACGGCCTGATGGCTGCCGCCGTCCTCGCCGAGGGTGATGCCCGCATGGGTGAAGCCAAACTTCACGTTCAGCTTGGGATAGCACACGGAGTTGCGGATCTGGTCGAAGCAGCGGCCGGCAAACACGGCAAAGGTGCTGCAGAAGGGAGTCAGACCCGTGGTGCTCATACCGGCAGCCAGGTCAACCATGTTGGCCTCGGCAATGCCGCAGTCGAAGAAGCGGTCGGGATGCTCCTTCTTGAAATACTGGGTCATGGTGGCGCCTGCGAGGTCGGCGTCCAGCACAACCAGCTTGTCATTGGTATGACCAATCTTGGCAAGATACTCGCCATAGGCGACGCGCGTTGCTTTCTTTTCCATTATTCTATACCATCCTCTCAAACGGCTGCTTAGTCAACCAGTTCGGCCAGAGCCTTGTCGCGCTGTTCGGCATTGGGAGCCTTGCCGTGCCAGCCAACCTGATTCTCCATGAAGCTGACGCCCTTGCCCTTGGTGGTCTTCATACGGATCAGCTTGGGCATGCCGGGAGTGTGGGGCTTGTTGAGGGCGGCAAGAATCTCGTCGTAGTCATTGCCATTGGCTACTTCCACCACGTCCATGCCGAAAGCGGCAAACTTGGCGGATACATTGCCCAGGCTCATGACTTCGTCGTTGCTGCCGTCAATCTGCAGGCCGTTGTTGTCAAGGATCACAGTCAGGTTGTCCAGCTTGTAGTGAGCGGCGGCCATGCAGGCTTCCCAGACGAGGCCTTCCTGGCTCTCGCCGTCGCCGATGATGGTGTACACCTCAAAGGACTTGCCCTGCGCCTTGGCACCCAGCGCCATGCCGGTGGCGATGGAGATGCCCTGGCCCAGAGAGCCAGTGGAGGCGTCCACGCCGGGGCAGCGCTTCATGTCGGGATGACCCTGCAGGAAGCTGCCATACTGGCGGAAGTTTGCAAACTCCTCCGTGGAGAAGAAGCCGCGCTCGCCCAGAACAGCATACAGGGCAGGAGCAGCGTGTCCCTTGCTGAGCACAAAACGGTCGCGATTCTCCATCTTGGGGTTCTGAGGATCGATGTTCATTTTTTCAAAGTACAGAGCGACCAGCGCTTCCACGATGGAGAGCGATCCACCGGGATGGCCGCAGCCGGCAGCCGCCGTCATGTTGATGATGTCGCGGCGAACCTGCGTGCACGTGGAACGAATCGTAGCTTCCATGGTTCTTCCTCCTTGAGCATAAGATGGGATTATGCTGTATTCTATGGTATCAATCCGGGTGGGGTTTGTCAAGGCTGTTCGCGGTTTTCGAAAAGGTTTCGTAAGAAAGTTACCATTGCTTGTGCTGACCCATGGTGGAGCGAATTCGATTGCCCGCAGGCTTCGGTGCAGGAGCAGGAACCGGCTCTGCTGAAACGACGGGTTTGGGCGGCGGAAGCTCCGGCTTGACAGGCTCTTCGGCCTGAGAAATGATGGCCTGAGGCGTGCGCAGAATCGTGCATGCGCCGCTGGGGCTGGCTTCGCCTCGTTCGGTCAGAATTGCGACGGATTCGCCGGAAAAGGTGGGAGGAAGATAGGGGAGGTTCTCGTCAATATGGTTCGGCTCCAGAAGCGGACGCTGATAGGACAGGAAACCGACTTCCTGAGGCTCAGGACTGGCAGCTACAGCAAAAGGATTCTCCTCGCTGACCGGCGCAGGTACGGGCTCGGAAACAGGACGCTGAAACCGTTCGATGCTTTCTTCCACAGGTTTAGTCGGTTCGGTAAACTTCAAAAGAAGCACAATGCCGAGAATCAGGCTGATCATGCCCACTGCAAGCACCTGCCAGCCATGACTGATCGCAAACAGCGTAAACTGATTGATGCCATTGACCACAGCGTGGCGGGATGGCTCTTCAAACGAGGACAGAACCAGCTTGAGCTGGGAATTGTTGATCGTAGGCAGAATCACGGCAAGCGCGCCGATAAACACAACTGCGCAGCCCAGACCAAACAGCAGTCCGCTCAGCGCTCTGCGGAATTTCATGTACATCCGTTCCCTTCCAGAAATATTCCATCTGTTACGTTTCGTGGCGGAATGCCTGTTTTCCTTCCTCTATGGAAGGGAAAACCGACGCTTATGCAGAATCAATGGCATATGCAGGAATTTTTGGTTCTGTCAGGAGGATGTTTGGATGGAAGGATATAAACTGACCTACCATGTGGACATGGTTTTTTGCATCGACGCCACCGGAAGCATGCGTCATGTGCTGGATCTTGTGAAGCAGAATGCGCTCAACCTTTACCGCGATATCGCCGCTGAGATGGAAAAGAAGCACAAGGTCGTTGACCGCATGCGCGTACGTGTGATCGCCTTCCGCGATTACGTGGCTGATGCTGATGACGCCATGCTCAGCAGCGACTTTTTCACGCTGCCGGAAGAAGCGCAGGTCTTTCATGACTGCGTTGAGGGCATTCAGGCCAAGGGCGGCGGAGATATTCCGGAGGATGGTCTGGAAGCGCTGGCTTATGCTATCCGCAGCGACTGGACGCGTGCAGGCGTTAAGAAGCGTCACATCATCGTGGTGTGGTCGGATGCACCCACGCATGAGCTGGGCTATGGCAAGATCGCTCCGTGGTATCCCGAAGGCATGGCCAAGGACTTTGACGAACTGAGCCTGTGGTGGGAGGACGAGCAGATGGGCGGCGGCATGGATGAAAACGCCAAGCGTCTGCTGATCTTTGCGCCCGACGCACCTGCGTGGAGCCGTATTTCCTCTGAATGGGGACAAGTGATCCATGTGCAGACGGTAAGCGAAGGCTTGCTGGATGTGGAATACCGTCAGGTGCTGGATGCCGTTTGCAACACGATTTAAGGAGAATTGCTTTGACTGATACCGTGCTTTCGTTTTCCCATGAAGTCCTTGCCGGAAACGGCGAGGACTGCTTTGCTGCGTTCAAGGAAAAAGGCATTCACGCGCTATGCGTGGCGGATGGATGCGGCGGATTGGGAAGCAGACGATATCCGGCGTTTGACGATCATACCGGCGCATATGCAGCATCACGGCTGGCGGTTCGGGTGTTTGAAACATGGGCGAAGGAGCGCACGGTTCCTGTTATGCCGGATCATGTGGCGCAGCTGGAAAAAGAGCTTGAGCAAACATTCCGCACGGTGGCTGACCAGGATTGCGTAACGCAGGGAATCCGCATCACAGGAAGCATGCAGCGCAGGCTGCCCACGACGTTCTGCGCCGCTGTATCGGCTGGAAAGACAGCGGATATTCTGTGGGCAGGCGACAGCCGGGCGTATCTGCTGGATGCAGAGGGGCTGCATCAATGCACCAGGGATCATCTGAAGGGAGCGCCTGATCCGTTTGAGAATCTCTACCGTGATATGCCGCTGAGCGCATACATCTCTGCGGATACGCCTGTGAAGCTTTCAAGCGTACGGATCACGCTCCCGGATGCTCCGTGTGCGCTGATTTTGTCCACCGACGGCGCTTACAGCGCGCTTCCTACGCCCATGGAGTTTGAAATGCTTCTGTGGGATGTGCTGAAATCCGCCAAAAGCTGGAACGCGTGGCAAACGAAGCTTCACAAGGCTGTCTCACGCATTGCCCAGGACGACGCAACGCTGATTGCCGTACCTTGTGGCACAGAAGAGTTTGCAGCATTCAAACAGGCGCTTATGTCTCGGCGTGATACGCTGCAAAAGCAGTTCATCACGCCTGTGCGCCGCAAAAAGGGAAATCTTGAATTTGCCCGCGAACGCTGGCTGGAATACCGCAAAACCTATGACTGGACGGAGGAAGGACGCAATGGCTGATCTCATTGGCGGTTACCGTCCGCTTACGCCCATGAAAACCGCAGGCAGCGGAAGCGCACGCTGGTGCTTTGCTGCGCGTGGGCTGGAAAGGTATTTTCTCAAGGAGTTTCTTACGCCGGTGTGGCCTGCGCAGGAAAATACGCCGCTGGGTCAGAAACAGTGCGACCGCTGTGAACGCTTTGAAGACCAGAAGCAGCGGTTGTACTCGGCGGCATCCTGCGTGATCGGCGATACACTTGCGCCGGTTATCGATTTTTTTCAGTTCGAACGCAAGTATTATGCTGTGAGCGAAGCAGTTGCAGATGGCTGTCAGACCGCGGAAACAGCAGAAAACCTGACCGATGAGCAGAAACGGAAACTGCTGTACGAACTGGCCCTCTGCCTGCAGCGGCTTCATATGCAGGGCGTGGTGCATGCCGATCTCAAACCGGATCATGTGCTTCTGATGCAGGATGCCGATGGCTGGCGCGCAAGGCTGATCGATCTGGACAGCGGCTTTCTCACGAGCGATCCTCCGACGCATTCGCGCGATATGGAGGGCGACCCGGTCTATCTGGCGCCGGAGGCATTCCTTCGGATGATCGGTCAGGAGGTTGAACTCGGGCCAAAGCTCGACACTTTTGCGTTTGGCGCGATGATTCATCGCATTTGGACAGGTGAACTCCCCGGGTTTGATGGAGAACGCTATCAATATCTGTATGAAGCGGCGCTGGAACGCGCAGAAATCGTGATATCCAGCAAACTGCCGGAAAAGTATCATGCGCTTGTACGCCGCATGCTGGCGGGAAGCCCGCAGGATCGTCCGGAGGATCCAGAGATCACAGCGATATTTGACGCGCCCATGCCGCAGATCCGTTCACGCTCGGCACGGCATGTGAACGGATTGATGAGCAGGATGCATGGCTGAAGGCCGCGTATGCATTCGCCTCAAAAGAATAAACGAAACGCCAGACTGCATCTGCAATCTGGCGTTTTGATATGCTTTTTACTGGAGATAAGCCTTCAGCAGCTCGCAGGCCGCGTCCACATCGCGCAGGTCGATGACCTCGCAGGCGCTGTGCACATAACGACAGGGAATACTGATGGTACCGGCCTTTACTCCGCTGCGGCTAACCTGCATGGCCATGGCATCGGTTCCACCGTAGGGCAGAACCTCGCGCTGGGTTTTAACGCCCGCGCGCTCGCCGGCAGCCAGAAGATCAGCAACCAGCTCAGGATGCGACATGCTGCCGCGATCCATGATCTTGATCGCAGCACCTGCGCCCAGCTTCACAGAAGGCAGCTTCGTTCCGGGCGTATCGCCGTTGCCGGTTACATCCAGCGCGATGCCGATGTCGGGGTTCACGGAATAAGCTGCAGTCTTTGCACCGCGGCAGCCAACCTCCTCCTGCGTGGAGAAGACGGCGATGACAGTATCGCTGGTTTCGCCCAGCTCCTGCATTACGCGTACCAGCAGCGCGCAGGCAATGCGGTCATCCATGGCGGGAGCAGCCACGCGGTGCTCGCCCAGACGGAAGCAGTCCGGCGCATATACGGCGATGTCGCCCAGCTGGATCATGGAAAGTGCCTCGGCTTCATCCGCAGCGCCGATGTCAATGAACATATGCTTCATCGCAGGCGTTACACCCTCGTTCACGGGTTCCTGGACGATGATGCCCTCCACGCCGTTCTGGAAAACAACATGACGGGTACGGCTTACGGCGATGCCCACGCCGCCCACAGGAGAGACGCGCAGGAATCCTTCTTTTTCGATTCCGGCTACAATAAAACCGATATGATCCATGTGCGCGGACAGCATGATCCGCTTGCCATCGGGATTGGTACCGCGCTTTTCGCAGATGAGATTGCCCAGCACGTCGCGGGAAATCACATCCACCTTGTCCTTGAGAAGCTCTTCAATCACGTCAGCGACAGTACCTTCGCGGCCGGTCGCTCCGTAGACGTCCGCCAGTTTCTTGATCAGTTCAAACATACTCTATCAACCTCACTTCTGCAAAAAGGCTTTAACCAGCTCAAACTGCGCGTCTGCATCGCGCAGGTCGCACACGGTAGACGGGCTGTGAATATTGCGGCAGGGAACGCTGAGCACACAGGTGAGCGCGCCATTATGCGCACGCTGCATGGGGCCGGAGTCATTGCCGCCGGCGACGGCCATCTTCACCTGATGAGGAATACCCTTCTCCTGCGCGATGGAAAGCATGGCGCGGAACATTTCCGGCTGTGCGATGGTGGCGTGATCCATAAAGCTCACAGCGACTCCCCTGCTAAGGGAGCACACCCGTTCGTGCTCGGGAATATCACCAGCGTCGTTGGCGGAGGTGCCTTCCAGTGCAATGCCGATGTCGGGATTGATGCGGAAAGCAGCCGCATATGCGCCGCGGCAGCCAACCTCCTCCTGAGAGGTGAAGGCCAGATAGGTGTCGTAGTTGGTTTCAACGTCGAGCAGGCGCAGCATGGTATAGCAGGCGATACGGTCATCCAGCGCCTTGACCAGCACCTTGTGGTCGCCAAAAGGCGTATACGGTGTGTCAAAGGTGATGGGGGTTCCGGCAGGCGCTTTTGCTTCGGCCTCAGCCTTGTCTTTCGCGCCGATGTCCACAAACAGCTGGTCAATCGGAAGCACGCGCTTACGGTCTTCGGGCGTCTGCTGGTGGATGGCCATTGCGCCGATCACGCCGCTGAGACGGTTTTCGCCATAGCCTACATGCACGCGCTTGGAAACCAGCACGCGCGGGTCGATACTGCCCAGAGAACACACGCGCAGAAGGCCGTCATCGCAGGCGGAAAGCACCATCAGTCCGACCTCGTCCATGTGTCCGGCAATCATGACGCGCTTGGCATCGGGATTTTTGCATTTCTTGTGGGCGATCACGTTGCCCATGCGGTCGATCATCACATTTTCACTGCCCAGCTTTTCAACGCACTCGTTGTAAATTGCCAGACGCACGGGCTCTTCCCGTCCGCTTACACCGGGCAGTTCGCATAGCGTTTTCAGATCCATAGCTCGTTATCCCACCCTTCGTCAAGCTCGCTGAGGAAATGCGCCAGAAGCCGTCCGCTCTCGCGGATTACGTTCATGTCCACCACTTCCACAGAGGTATGCATGTATTTGAGCGGCACGTCGATCAGCGCAACGGGCACGCCCGCGCGGGAAATCTGCATGGCGTCGCAGTCGGTGTAGGTGTTGCGGGATGCCTTGGAGGTATAGGTCTCGATACCATGCGCTTTTGCAGTGTCTGTAAGGCGCTTGACCAGCTTATATTGCAGGTACGGGCCATGAGACAGGGAAGGCTTGTCCAGCGGAACGGTGGAATCCGGGCGGCTGGATGGAATCGTGGCATGCGTTACATCCAGCGCGATGGCCAGATCAGGATCGATGGTATAGGTCGCGGTGTAGCAGCCTTGGAAACCGAGTTCCTCCTGCGTGGTGCAAACAAAATAGATATCGCAGATGTGGTTCATGCGCTGGAGACGCTCAGCGGCGTCGATCAGCGCGCCGATGCAGGCACGGTCATCCATGCTCTTGGCGGCACAGCGCTCGTTGAGCAGCTTCGTTGCCGGCCCGTTGAGCGTGACGAGATCGCCGATGTGCACGCGCTTGCAGACGTCTTCATAGCCAAAGCCAAGGTCGACAAACAGCTCTTCGCGCTTGTAATTGTTTTTGCGGGCTTCTGCATCCAGCAGATGAGGAGGCATGGCTCCTACGACGCCCAACAGCTTCTCATAGCCGTTTTCGCTGCCGCGCGCATGCACGGTAACGGTGGAGGCAGGCAGAATGCGCGGATCCACGCCGCCCACCTGATCCAGACGAAGGGTTCCATCCGGCAGAATGTCAGCCACCATGAGAGCGATTTCATCCTGATGCGCCGCCAGCATCACACGGGGTGCAGGAGAGCCGTCTTTGGTGGGAAGCGTTGCTTTTTTCAGTGCAATGACGTTGAACAGCGGGTCGATGGTTACGCTGTCGCACAGCGGCTCAAACAGGGATTTGAACCATGCGGCGGTTTCGTACTCATGCCCGCTGGGACCGTGCGCGACGGCCTGCTGTTTCAGGTATTCGTACATCTCCATACTATTTCAGCCTTTCGATGATGAATTGACAGGGGATGGGTATAGGATACTGGATATTGTGTCGAATTGCAAGTAAAAAAGGAACAGTGCGCGGACACTGTTCCCTAAAAAATCAGCTCTTCTGGGTAAAGCTCGTATGGCAGCGGCTGCAGGTGATGGTTGCCACGCCCTTGCCGCGGGGCAGACGGAGCCAGGCCTTGCAGCCGGGGCATTTGAAATACTTGTAGGTTTTGCGGTTCTGGAAGCGTACCTTGGCCTGACGGCGTTCGGTGCGCTTTTTTTCCGCCATGGTGACATAACGGCGGTTTTCAGCGCGGCGCTTGTCCAGATTGCGGGAAAAAATACGGAAGATGCTGTAGCCGTAAGCGGCAAAACCTGCGAGGTTGAGAAGCATGCCCAGCAGAGGCCAGATGAACGCCCCCTGAATGGAACCAATGATGGAACTGAGCAGATAGAAGATCAGACCCGTCCAGAGAAGCGCCATGGAAAAATGGTCGGCGCCGTTGCGGCCGTTCATGAAGGAACGCAGGGACTGCTTGATTTTTTCCCAGAATGACATCGTTGAAAAACCTCTTTTCGAAACGGTTTAGCAGAAATAGAAGCCTCCGCGGCCATAGCCGCAGCAGCAGTTGCAAAGGGTATTGATCAGACAGAGTGACAGGCAGGGATTGGCGCAGAGAAGCGAAGAAAAATCGCCGTAGCCGCCGCGCTGCTGATAGGTGTGACTGCTGGCATTGAGCTGCGCATAGAGTTCGCGGAAGGCGGGTTCGTCAGGGTTCATGTTGACGGCTGTCTTCGCGTCGTTGAGCGCTGCCATGCGGTTGCCCATGCCCATGTTGGCCTTGGCGCTCCAGTAGTACCATGCGGCACGGCGGTTACGCGCGTTCCTGAGCAGGTTGAGCGCATCCTGATAGCGTCCGCTGAGTACGGCCTGTGCTGCAGGTCTGAGCTCGGGATCGTTTTCGGTGTACGAACTCGTCTGATACTGACGCCGCTGGCCGCCGAAGAGATCCTCAAAATCAAAACCAAAGCCGCCGAAGCTGCCATATCCGCCCTGCTGCTGTCCGGACTGGCCGTAGCCGCCATAACCGGAACCATATCCGCCATAGCTCTGTCCGCTGTAACTGCCATAGCTCTGACCATATCCGCCGGAGGAGGAACCATATCCGCCCTGTTGATACTGGCCCTTGTTTTTGATCAACAGGGTGTAGGCCTCGTTGACTTCCTTCATCTTGGCCTCGGCCTCGGCAGAGCCGCCGTTGAGGTCGGGATGGTATTTTTTGGCCAGTCTGCGATAGGCGGCCTTGATTTCATCATCAGATGCACCCGGGGACAGCCCGAGCACTTCATAGGGGTCTCTCATGCCCCGTCCTCCTTATTGTCCGCTCTTTTCGAGCTTGCCTTCCTTCTGGGCGCGCTGCTGCTTGATGTGATAACGCGACCAGCATCCAGCATACAGGATATTTCGCAAAATGTCCATATCCTGAACCAAAGGAAGTGTTTCAAATGCTTCGGTAGCTTCTGCAATGAACAGGGTGAGGCTGTCGCGCACGAAGTCTTCATAATCAGGCTGCTCATGACAGAAACGAAGCGGATTGTACCGACCCTTGCGAAGATCCTTTTCCAGATCATCATAAGCGTCCATCAGATACACGAAACGACCGATACCTTCGCCGATGGTGCCAAGCGTATCTGTCCACAGATCCTCACGCCAGCGGTAGATGATTCCCAGCATTCTGGCCGACAGATTGGCTGCTGCATCAGGAGCCGTTTCTTCGCGCTTTTCAACTTCGGCCAGCGCTTTGAGACAGAGTTCAATCTCACGGCATTTTTCCGGATACAGCGCATAGACGCGCTCATAGGCCCGCTTCAATGCTCCGGCCTCGGCCAGTCCGGCGAGACTGCGGTCATCCTGCCAGTCGTCCAGGCATTTGTGATATGCAACCGCGATGTTCATGTCGCAGCAGTAATCAGCCAGTTCGTTGCGCACAAAAGCATGCGGCTTAATGGGATGCGGAAGGCAGCGCGCAGTTCCTTCGGTCGTCTGGGGCTCGTAGAGCGAGCTTAGCAGAAGATAGAGAAACGTTACGTCATAGCTGAGCGTCATGCGGCCAAGCTGACCGTGGCGCTCGCCAAGCGTATGGCACAGACCGCAATAAAAGGAACGGTAACGATCCTGCTGCTCCTGCGTAAGCGTCCCGGGTGCGATGGTAATGTAACCAAACATGCTCAGTTGTCACCGCCGGTGGTGTAATCGGCGTCCATGGCTCCGTCTTCGCTGCTGGCGGCGTCGTTATCTACAAAGCGACCCACAGCCTGCAATGCCTGTACCAGATCGTCGCAAGCCATTTTGAGCTCGTTGTCATTTTTGTTGTCCAGTGCCGTCTGCACGCGCTTGCGCAGGCTCTCGATACGCTCCTTATCCTGCGGGTTGAGCTTCTTCTGTGCACTCTTGGCCTGATAGACAAGCTCCTCGGCGCGGTTGCGCAATTCGGCGGATTTCTTGCGCTGGGCATCCTCGGCGGCATAGCGCTCGGCGTCGCGGATGGCGGCGTCAATCTCGGCGGAGGACATGTTGGACGACTGGGTCAGCGTGATTTCCTGATGCTTGCCGGTGCCCAGATCCTTGGCGGATACATTCACAATGCCGTTTGCATCGATGGAGAAGGTGACTTCAATCTGCGGAATGCCGCGCAGCGCACGGCGGATACCGCTGAGACGGAAACGACCCAAGGTTTTGTTACAGCTGGCAATTTCACGCTCGCCCTGCAGCACGTGGATGTCCACGCTGGTCTGGAAATTGGCGGCGGTGGTGAATACCTGGCTGCGCTGAACCGGCAGGGTGGTGTTACGCTCAATGATGCGGCTGAACACGTCGCCCATGGTTTCAATGCCAAGGGACAAAGGAGTAACGTCCAGCAGCAGAAGACCCTTGACCTCGCCCTGCAATACGCCGCCCTGCAGCGCAGCGCCCATGGCGACGCACTCGTCGGGGTTGATGTCCTTGGAAGGCTCGCGGCCGGTGAAACGCTTCACTGCTGCCTGCACCGCAGGAATGCGCGTGGAACCGCCGACCAGCAGCACGCGGCTCAGATCGCTGGGCTGAAGTCCTGCGTCGCTCATCGCCTGTTTGACCGGACCCATGGTGGCTTCCACCAGATGGCTGGTGAGGTCGTCAAACTTGGCACGGGTCAGCGTCATTTCCAGATGCTTTGCGCCGTTGCGGTCGGAAGCAAGGAAGGGCAGATTGATGGATGCAGCTGTGGCGGAGGAAAGCTCAATTTTGGCTTTTTCGGCAGCCTCGCGGATGCGGCTCATGGCCGTAGCATCCGAGGTGAGATCAATACGCTCCTGCTGGCGGAATACCTCCACCAGATAATTGGCTACGCAGTTGTCAAAATCATCGCCGCCCAGACGGTTGTTGCCGGCAGTGGCGAGCACCTCGATCACGTCATTGTTGATATCGAGAATGGATACGTCAAAGGTGCCGCCGCCGAGGTCAAATACCATGATCTTGTGCGCGCCGCCCTTGTCCATGCCGTAGGCAAGAGCAGCGGCGGTGGGTTCGTTGATAATGCGCAGCACATTAAGCCCTGCAATGCGGCCTGCATCTTTTGTGGCCTGACGCTGACTGTCGCTGAAATAGGCGGGCACGGTGATCACGGCATCGGTTACGGTTTCGCCGATGTAGGCTTCAGCATCCTTCTTGAGCTTCTGCAGAATGATCGCGCTGATTTCCTGCGGCGTAAAGGACTTTCCGTCGATTGTGGAACGGTTGTCGGTGCCCATGTCGCGCTTGATGGATGCAATGGTACGGCTTGCGTTGGTCACGGCCTGACGCTTGGCTGCTGCGCCCACGATACGTTCGCCGTCTTTGGTAAAGGCTACCACGGAGGGCGTGGTGCGTCCGCCTTCTGCGTTAGGGATTACGACGGCGTCGCCGCTTTCCATAAAAGCAACGCAGGAGTTGGTGGTTCCCAGATCTATGCCAATGGTTCTGCCCATAATAACGGATCCTCCTAAATGCATCTTCTTGTCCATTTTGGATGCTCTCTCAGCATACCTCATTTGCATGGAGAATCGGTATCCTAAATATGAATAAACCGTAAACTTTTGCACAGGCTGCTGTATCGAATGAGTTTTGATTGGAAAAATACGTTTGAGGAGGCTGGAGACAAAGATGAACCCATACTTCTGGTTTTTTGCGGTCTATGCATTCCTGATCACGCCTGTAACGGTGCATGCCGGCGTGCGGATCGATCATGGCATACGCTGGCGGATCAGGCTTTTGGTGGCAGGCGTGCCTGTGATGCGCAAGAACAAAGCAGAAGAATCCGAAAAAAAGATGGAGGCAAAAACGCTTGCGCAGAGCCTTTCTTCACCTAAACGAGGTCTGATAACAGCTCTGATCCGCGACGGTACGTTTAAGCGGCTTCTGATGGCCTTCCGATTGGAAAGGCTGCATGTACAGGCACGACTCTCCTTCTCTGATGCATCCGCAACAGCCATCAGCTATACGCTGATTCGTACAGTGATGGAAATACTCCACCGCTGCGGCGCCCTTCCGCCAAAGATAACAGGATACATTGGAGCCGATTTCAATGCACAGGGAACGGAAATGGAATTGCAGGGTATATTCTCCGCGCGCTTGGGCAAAGTAGCTTTTGCGGGCGTTAGGCTTGGCATTTCCGCTTTGCGTCATCGCGCAGAGCTTGCGACGGAGGAGAAACAGTATGCAGCATCCCATTGACAGCATGATGCAGACCACCATGGAGAACATCCGGGGCATGGTGGACGTAAACACGGTCGTCGGCTCGCCGGTGGCCGGAGCAAAGGACACGACGATTATTCCGATTTCTAAAGTCAGCTTTGGCTTTGTGGCCGGCGGAGGGGAATACGCTGTGGAGGATCACCGCAGCCGCACCATGAGCACCGACGTGCTTCCGTTTGCCGGAGGCACGGGCGCGGGCGTATCGGTGCAGCCTGTAGGGTTTTTGGTGGTGGGAGAGAACACGGTAAAGATGCTTCCGGCCCAGACAAACGGCGCAATGGAGCGTGTGGTGGAGCTTCTTCCCCAGCTTTTGGAGGAGTTTTCCCAGAATGGGGAGAAGAAGCCGAAAGCGGACAAGGTTTTTAAGACAGAAATTGAAACATACGAGTATTCCGGCACGGAGGATCAGAAGCAGTCATGAGGAAGCAGCGTTCGCTTCTGGCGATTTTTTGCTGTACGCTGATTACATTCTTCACTGGCGGAGCGCGTGCAGAGGAAGAGATCCAGTCCTCGGCGCGCTCGGCGATTCTCATTGAGCGACATACGGGTCAGGTGCTTCTGAGCCACAACGCCGGGGAAGCGCTGCCCATGGCATCCACCACCAAGGTGATGACTGCGCTTCTGGCACTGGAATACGGGAAGCTGGACGAGGTGGTCACGGTTGGACGCAATGCATATGGGGTACCTGGAACCAGTATCTATCTTGGCCTCGGAGAAAAGATTCTCCTGCGGGACCTGCTCTATGGGCTGATGCTCTCCAGCGGCAATGATGCAGCTGTTGCCATTGCCGAGCACATCGGCGGAGACGTTGAAACCTTTTGCCGGATGATGACAGAACGCGCCAGGGAACTCGGATGCCTGAATACAGTGTTTATCAATCCAAATGGGCTGCCGGTCAAAGGACATCATACCACGGCGGCAGATCTTGCACTGATTGCCCGCGAGGCGATGAGCCATGAACTGTTCCGTGAAATCGTGAGTACCCAGAGAGCATCGATCCCGTGGGAAGGCCGAAGCTATTCCCGGATACTCAACAACAAAAACAAACTGCTTTCAACCTATGAAGGAGCTACCGGCATCAAAACCGGATACACAAAGGCAGCAGGCCGATGTCTGGTATTCGGTGCAAGGCGCGACGGGCTGGAAGTGATCGGCGTGGTACTCAACTGCGGCAACTGGTTTGAAGAGGCTGCAGGGCTGATGGATCTGGGCTTTGCGAAGTATGAGAACTACGTTGCTCTGGAGGAAGGCGAAACCGTTCGCGTGCTTCCGGTTGCGGAAGGGCAGCAGGAAACGGTCTGCATCCGCGCAGCACAGACGCTGCAGGCCCCGGTGCGAAAAGGCCAGATTCCGGTGTGGATGTATGAACTGCCGGACGAGATTCCGGCCGGTACTATCGAAGGAGATCAGGTTGGCGAAGCAAAGCTGATGATGGGGGAGCGTGTACTGGCAAGCGTACCGCTGGTTACGGCGGAAACGCTGGCCAAACGGGATTATTCCTACGAACTGAATCGGATTATGCGCAGCTGGCCTGCGCAGCCGGAAGCAATGGCTCAATAATGAAACAACGTCCTGTCGCACTGACAGGGCGTTGTTTGTCATCCGGAATGAAATATGCTATGATACACCCAGAGAAACATCGGGAGGAAAACAAAGATGAAACGCATAGCATGTCTGATGGCTGCGCTGGTGATGCTGATTCCTTCGGTCTGTCTGGGACTGGGCGATCATTATGAAAACTGGTATGAGATTTTCGTCTATTCCTTTCAGGATTCGGACGGCGACGGAATCGGCGATCTGAACGGTCTGCGTTCACGGCTGGACTATATCGAGGACATGGGCTACACGGGTCTGTGGCTGATGCCCGTTATGCCCAGTCCCAGCTATCATAAATATGATGTGACGGACTATTACGGCATCGACAGTCAGTACGGCACGCTGGAGGATTTCCGCGCGCTGGTACAGGAATGTCACGAACGAAAAATCAAGCTGATTATCGATCTGCCAATCAATCATTCCTCCAGTCAGCACCCGTATTTTCTGGAGGCTTGCGAGGCGCTTCGCAAGGGTGACGTCAGCCATCCGCATGTGGACTTCTACTGTTTTTCTCAGGAAAATGGTCAGAAACAGGTTCCGGTCGCGGAGTCCGGCTGGTATTACGAAGAACAGTTTTCCGGCGGAGGCATGCCGGATGTGAATCTGGACAGCGAAGCTGTTCGGGAGGAAATCCGCCGCATCTTCGATTTCTGGCTTAACGACTGCGGCGTGGATGGGTTCCGTCTGGATGCTGTGACCAGTTACTATGCTGCCGATACGGCTCGCAATGTGGAATTTCTTCGCTGGCTTAAAGGTATGGCGGAGGAGGTAAAGCCAGGAACCTATCTGGTAGGCGAGGCATGGGCAGGCCTTACGGTGATTGCTGAATACTATCAGAGCGGAATCGACAGTTTCTTTCTCTTCCCTGCGTCGCAGGCTGAAGGCAGCATTGCCAAAACCGTCCGCGCGCGCAGCAAGCCTGCCTCGGTATATGTGAAAGCCATGCAGCAGTATGAGGAAGCGCTTGGCGAAACCATTTGGGCGCCGTTCCTGGCCAATCACGACACAGGACGCGCCATCGGAAGCCTGCAGGCCAGACAGTCCCTCCAGCGTGCCAAGTTCGCAGAGGGCATTCTTAATATGATGGGCGGCGCGACCTTTACCTACTATGGCGAGGAAATCGGCATGGTCGGCTCCGGCGATGATCCAAACAAGCGTCTGGCCATGTATTGGAATGACGGCGACATGACGCAGCAGCCTCCCGGGGTAACGAAGATCGAGTACTTCTATCCCTGTGTGGATGATCAGATGGCAGATGAGAACTCACTGCTGCACTACTGCCGAAAGCTCAACCATCTCAAGCTGGATGTTCCCTCCATTGCCAGAGGCAGAAATGAGTTCGTGTTTGAGGATGGAAACATCTGCGTGATGAAACGCACATGGAATGGAGAAGAAAGCTATATTGTGATCAATTTCTCAGCCTCCGGGATGCAGGAATATCGGCTGGAAGTGCCCGGCCTGACGCTTGCCGGTGTGCTGGATGCGTCTGATGAAAATACCGTTGTCTGTTGCGAAACGGATGGTACATTTTTGACTCTTGCACCCAATGCCATCGTTGTACTAACAAAATGATAACAAAAATTTTACCAAAAAAGACATGGAAAATCTGTGCAAACGTTTTGACAATGCCAAAACGCTGTGATATAATTTTTAACAATCAAACAGACAGATCTGTCTGTTTATACGAGAGATGCTCTCTCGCAAAATCATAAGGAGGATATCCACATGAAAAAGATCCTTGCTCTGGTTCTGTGCATGATGATGGCCCTGTCCCTCGTCAGCGCCAACGCTGAAGGCTTCAGCGGCGAAATCAAGATCTGGGTTGCCGAAGCTACCGTTGAGTTCACCAAGGCTCAGGTTGAAGCTTTCAAGGCTGCCAACCCCGACTATGCCAACATGACCGTTACCGTCGAGCCCGTTGGCGAAGGCGATGCTGCTTCCAACATGCTGACCGACGTGGAAGCTGGCGCTGACATCTTCGGCTTCGCTCAGGACCAGCTCAACCGTCTGGTTGCTGCCGGCGCTCTGATCGACGTTGCTCCCGAAAACGCTGAAATCGTTACTGCTCAGAACGACGCCGGCTCCGTGTCCGCCGTCACCATGGGCGACGTGATGTACGCTTATCCCATGACCTCCGACAACGGCTACTTCATGTATTATGACAAGTCCGTTGTGACCGATCCCACCAACCTCGAGGCTGTTCTGGCTGACTGCGAAAAGGCCGGCAAGAACTTCTACATGGAAATCAACTCCGGCTGGTACCAGACTGCGTTCTTCTTCGGCGCTGGCTGCACCCTGACCTACTCCACCGATGACTCCGGCAACCTGGTTGCCATGGATTGCGACTACGCTTCCGAAAACGGCGTGAAGGCTCTGAAGTCCATGATCAAGCTGGCTCAGTCTCCCGCTCACGTGAACGGCTCCTCCGCTTCCAACGCTACCAACCTCGGCGCCATCGTTGACGGCACCTGGGATGCTGCTGCTGTGAAGGAAATCCTGGGCGACAACTACGCTGCTGTTAAGCTGCCCACCGTGGACGGCTATCAGCTGGGCGGCTTCGGCGGCTTCAAGATGCTGGGCGTGAAGCCCCAGACTGACGAGGCCAAGCTGGCTGCTTGCGACGCTCTGGCTCTGTACCTGACCTCCGGCGAGGTTCAGGCTGCCCGTTTCGACGCTGTGGGCTGGGGCCCCTCCAACATCGAAGCTCAGCAGTCCGAAGCCGTGAAGGCTGACGTGGCTCTGTCCGCTCTGGCTTCTCAGCTGCAGTACTGCATCGGTCAGGGCCAGTATCCCGGCGAATACTGGACTCTGGCTACCGCTCTGGGCGACGACATCCTGGCCGACAAGTACGATGCTTACACCGATGAGCAGCTGCTTGATGTCATGACCACCTTCCAGACCACCGCTGGCACCTACATCGCCAAGTAATCAATTCATACGGCGGGCTGGGAGCATACGCTTCCGGCCTGCCTTTTTTCGCACCCGTCCGTTTTGAAAAGAACGGTCGGGTGCGTCTGCACCCACCGGATAAAATAAAGCATTGGTTGGTGAAAGCATGAACGATCTGGACTACTTGAGGCTTTCCAAGCCTCAGAAATTCGTCCACAACCTGAAGAAGTTCTTTGCAAGCCTCCCCAAGCGTGTGCTGGGAGCGCTCAAGGGCCTTGTGATGTGGTTCGTCGGTCTGTTCAAGAAGATCGGCCTGTTTTGCGCAGACCTTGTAAAGACCTATGTTCAGGGTGACTGGAAAACCAAGGTTTCCTATACTGTGATGGGATTTGGCTCCATTGCCCGTGGCCAGTGGCTGCGCGGTATCCTGTTTTTCCTGTTCCAGACGGTATTCAACCTCTACGTCTGGTTCTTTGGAGCTGATTATCTGGGCAAACTCTCCACGCTGGGCACTGTGGAAACGATGAAGAAGGGCCGCGTTACCGTTTACGGCGACAATTCCTTCCTCATTCTGCTCTATGGCGTGCTGACCATTTTCTTTGTTATCGCATTCCTCTATACCTGGTACGTCAATGTCAAGCAGAACAAGCTGAGCGAGAAAATTCTCAAGTCCGGCAAGAAACTCAAGTCCGCCAAGGATGACATGGCTTCTCTGCTGGATAACCAGTTCCACAAGACCCTGCTGGCACTGCCCACCATCGGCGTGTTCGTATTCACGATTCTGCCCATTATCTTCATGATTCTGGTTGCTTTCACCAACTATGACAACCAGCATCAGCCTCCGGGAAAGCTGTTCACCTGGGTTGGAACCGAGAACTTCCAGACCCTGCTGTCCAGCCCCGATGAGAAGGTCGTCTTCGACGTGACCAGCAGCACGGCTGAGTCCGCTGCGCTGACCATCACCGCCAAGAACGGCGACATTCTCACCGTATCCACCGCTGACGTGGCTGCCGCTGAGGCTGCTGAAAAGCTGACCGCCGAGTCTGAGACGGAATTCACCCTGACTGAGCAGGTCGACGGCTCCTATGCTATCGAAGTCTTCAATCAGGCTGATGAAAGCGTGAAGCTTACCGCAACCGATCTGCGCACCGTATCTACGCCCTCCTTCTCCTACACGTTCAAGCAGGTTCTGTTCTGGACGCTGATCTGGGCGTTCTTCGCTACCTTCCTGAACTACTTCCTGGGCATGCTGGTCGCCATCATGATCAACAAGAAGGGCATCAAGTTCAAGAAACTGTGGCGTACCATTCTGGTGATGACCATCGCCATTCCGCAGTTCATCTCCCTGCTGTACGTGTCCAAAATGTTCGCCGCCGACGGCCTCATCAACGGCATGCTCATGCGCTGGGGATGGATTTCGCAGCCGCTGCCCTTCTGGACTGATCCCACCTGGGCGCGCGTAACCATTATCGGCATCAATATCTGGATCGGCATTCCGTACCTGATGCTCATCGCCACCGGTATCCTGATGAACATCCCCGCCGACCTCTACGAGTCCGCTCGTATCGACGGCGCGAACGCTTTCCAGACCTATATGAAAATCACGCTGCCCTACATGCTGTTCGTCACCGGTCCCTATCTGCTGACCAGCTTTACGGGCAACATCAACAACTTCAACGTCATCTTCCTGCTCTCCCAGGGCAAGCCGCTGGGTCTGGATCTGGCCGGCAATGCCGGTACCACGGACCTTCTGATTACGTGGCTGTACAAGATGACTGTTACCGACAGCAACTACAAACTGGCGGCTGTTATGGGCATCCTCGTGTTCGTCGTCTGCGCGGTGATCAACCTGGTTGTCTACAACTTCATCCCGTCCGTCAAGAATGAGGAGGATTTCCAGTAATGGCTAACAAGAATAACATTCCGGAAGTCGATATCGTTGTTGACGAAAAAGCGGGCGTGATCCGCGAAGTGGAAAAGGAAGTTCATTTCCGCTCCAAGAAGGGTCATGAGCGCCGCGTAAATGCCACGATTTATGCTATCCTGATTGCGATGAGCATCATCTGGCTGTGCCCCTTCGTTTTCCTTGTACTCCAGTCCTTCCGCGGCGAGAGCGGCGGTCAGGTGGCGTACGTCATTCCCAAGCAGTGGACGCTGGATAACTACCGTTTCCTCTTCCAGGGCGTTGGCTTCAGCCTCAAGGCGCTGGTGCAGGATCTGCCGGCCATCATCCTGACGGCTGTGACCAATCTGGCGGGTGTGTTCGGCATTGTGAAGTTCCTCACCCGCAAGCCCAAAAATCCCTTTGAGAAGGCTTCTGGCAACATCAAGGGCGCTCTGCTGGTCTTCGGCGTGCTGCTTGTGATCAATGTGATGCGCTGCGTGGATTCCACCAACTGCGACTTCGTACAGTGGTTCATGAACACGCTGACCATCGCGCTGTTCTGCGCTGTGATTCAGACGATCATGGTTCTCAGCGTTTCCTACACCTTGAGCCGCATGCGCTTCAAGGGTCGTAAACTCATCATGAACGTGGTGCTGGTGCTGGGCATGTTCCCCGGCTTCCTGACCATGATCGTGCTGTACTACCTGCTCAAGATGATGGGTCTGACCCAGGCGGGCGCCGTTCCCGGTCTGATCCTGATTTCCTGCGCTTCCTCCGGCATGGGCTATTACATCTCCAAGGGCTTCTTTGATACCATTCCGAAATCTCTGGACGAATCCGCCCGCATCGATGGCGCGACTCGCTTCCAGGTATTCCTGAAGATCATCATGCCCATGGCCAAGCCCATCGTAATCTACACCATCCTGATGGCCTTCATGGGCCCCTGGGGCGACTATGTATTCGCTTCCTACGTAGCCTTCGGCCACAAGGCCAGCTACAACGTGGCGGTGGGTCTCTACCGCTGGGTCAATACCAACGACTATCAGGGTTACTTCACCCGCTTCTGCGCTGGCGGCGTATTGGTGGCCATTCCGATCACCGTGCTGTTCATGGCGCTGCAGAAGTACTATGTTGAAGGCGTCACCGGCGGCGCTGTGAAGGGTTAAGGAGGACAAGCAAATGGCAAGCGTTACTCTTGAACATGTAAAAAAGATTTATGACGGCGGCGTTGTGGCCGTTCAGGATTTCAACCTTGAGATCAAGGACAAGGAATTTGTGGTTTTCGTAGGCCCCTCCGGCTGCGGCAAATCCACCACTCTGCGCATGGTTGCGGGCCTTGAGGATATCTCCGAAGGCACGCTGAAGATCGGCGACCGCGTGGTCAATGACGTGGAACCCAAGGATCGCGACATCGCGATGGTTTTCCAGAACTACGCGCTCTATCCGCACATCACGGTTTACGAGAACATCGCGTTCAGCCTCCGTCTTCGCAAGATGGACAACGAAGAGATCCATCGCCGTGTGTGCCAGGCTGCTGAGATCCTGGGCATTACCCAGTACCTCGGCCGCAAGCCCAAGAACCTGTCCGGCGGTCAGCGTCAGCGCGTTGCCATCGGTCGTGCCATCGTGCGTGAACCCCACGTCTTCCTGATGGATGAACCGCTGTCCAACCTCGACGCCAAGCTGCGCAACCAGATGCGCGCTGAAATCATCCTGCTGCGCAAGCGCCTGGACACCACCTTCATCTATGTTACCCATGACCAGACCGAGGCCATGACGCTGGGCGACCGTATCGTCATCATGAAGGATGGTTTCATCCAGCAGGTCGGCACTCCTCAGGAAGTGTTCGATACGCCCCACAACCTGTTCGTGGCCGGCTTCATCGGCGCACCTCAGATGAATATCTTTGACGCTGATCTGGAAAAGAAGAGCGACGGCTATTACGTTAACGTTCTGGGCATGAGCGTGAAGATTGAGGACAACAAGGCCGCTCTGCTGGCGGAGAAGAAGATTTCCAGCCGCAAGATCAAGCTGGGCGTGCGTCCTGAGCACATGACGGTCAAGTTCGATGACAAGGCCGGCACCATTGCTTCCACTATCGCCGTTAACGAAATGATGGGCAGCGAGCTGCACCTGCACGTTGACTGCGGCGCGGAAAAGAATGTGATCATCCGCATTCCCACCGTTGATCTCACTCCCGAGATGCGTAAGTCCCTCAGCGCTGACGAGAAGCTGAACTTCACCTTCTCCAGCAAGGTCATGCATCTGTTCGATCCTGAGACTGAGCAGAACCTCATCTACGGCTGATGCTACAAACCGTGATCCTGAAATATGGATCACGGTTTCTTTTAATCCGGAAAGTTGACAGGTCAACAGCTTTGTGATATGATTCCGACGTTGATGCGTCAACAAAATGGAATGCCAGATCAGGAGGCTCTCTTATGCTTACGAGATATGAACAGTTTTCCTTTACGATTTCCTGCATTTACCGTCAGATTCAAAAGATAGAGCGGGATGAGATGATCAAATATGGTGTGCGCGGCGTCTATGCACAATATTTGGTTGCTATGAGCCGGTTTTCAGAAGGGATTACCGCTACACAGCTGTGCGAGGTATGTGATCGTGATAAGGCTGCAATCTCACGCGCCATCAGTGATATGGAGGCTTGCGGGCTTGTGGAGCGTAAGGGTGTTAGCGACAGCAACTACCGTGCGGCGCTCATGCTCACCCGCAAGGGACGCAAGCTTGCGGATGTTGTGCTGGAAAGAGCACAGACGGCTGTTGATGTCGCCGGAAAAGGATTGAGCGATGAAGAACGCAGAGTGTTTTATGCTGCACTGGATTTGATTGAAAACAATCTGCTTTCCATAAGTCGCACGGGCATTCCTGAAAAGAAGAAAAGCGAAGGAGATGCAACATGAGCGTCAGAATCATCATTGACTCCACCTCCGATATTACGCCGGATATCAAGAAGCGGCTTGAAATTGTTCCTCTGACCATCCGTTTTGGTACGCAGGAATATGTGGATGGCGTTACCATCACGCATAAACAGTTTTATGAAAAGCTGATTGAAAACGATGAACTGCCTACCACCAGTCAGGCTTCGCCTGATGCGTTTGCTACGGTATTTGAAAAGGTACACAATGCAGGAGACAGCGCCGTGGTGCTCACTGTGGCGTCCGGACTGTCCGGAACCTATCAGAGCGCGATGATTGCTGCACAGGACTATCCGGAAATCCATGTTATGGATACAAAGACGGTGGCCATTGGCGGCGGTGTACTGGCTGAGATGGCACTCAGGTATGTGGATGAGGGACTCAATGCGGAGCAAATTGCTGCAAAGCTGGAACGTGAACGAGAAAACGTCCGTCTGGTGGCCTTGCTGGATACGCTGGAGTATCTCAAGCGCGGCGGACGAATCTCAAAAGCGGTTGCATTTGCAGGTGGACTTCTGTCGATTAAGCCGGTTGTTGCGGTGCAGGATGGAGAAATTCTGATGCTTGGTAAGGCGCGAGGTTCGCGTCAGGGCAATAATCTGCTCATGCAGGAAATCGAAAAAGCAGGCGGAGTCGATTTTACCAGACCCGTTATGCTGGGTTATACAGGCCTGAGCGATCTGCTTTTGCGCAAATATGTGGAAGACAGTGCCGAGCTCTGGCGTAATCATTGCAGCGAGCTTCCTGCTGCCATGATCGGCAGCGTTGTGGGAACGCACGCAGGTCCGGGTGCTGTGGCGGTGGCTTTCTTCAGAGCGTAACGCAGAAAAGCGGTTGTCTTTTTGGCTTCGCTGTGATAGTATGAAGATACCGTTTTCTGCATATGCACCTATGAGGAGGATCTGTTTATGGATATCCGTTATTCCTGCAACCAGCGCGATTTCAAGCGCTATACCACCGAAGAGACCCGCAATGAGTTCCTGATTGAGAAGCTGTTCGCGGCGGATGAAGTGATCCCCGTTTATTCCCATGTGGACCGCATGGTTACCGTGGGTATCATGCCCGTGAATGAAAAGGTGCCGCTGGACAAGGGCATCGATATCTGGCACAACTTCGGCACGCAGTACTTCTTGGAGCGCCGCGAGCTGGGCATGTTCAACGTGGGCGGCGAAGGCGCTGTGACCGTTGACGGCACTGTGTACGAGCTGGGTTACAAGGACTGCCTGTACATCACCATGGGCGCGAAGGACGTTGTGTTCGAGAGCAAGAACCCCGAAGCTCCCGCCAAGTTCTACATCGTGTCCGCTCCTGCACACACCAGCTATGAAACCCGTCTGATCAAGATCGCCGACGCTGCCAAGAAGCCCCTGGGCGCTCTGGAAACCAGCAACAAGCGCGTGATCAACCAGTTCATCCACCCCGATGTGCTCAAGACCTGCCAGCTCTCCATGGGCATGACCGTGCTCGAGCCCGGCAGCGTGTGGAACACCATGCCCGCTCACACCCACGAGCGCCGCATGGAGGTGTACTTCTACTTTGAAGTACCTGAAAATAACGTCGTCTTCCACATGATGGGCGAGGGTCAGGAGACCCGCCATATCGTCATGCAGAACGAACAGGCGGTCATCAGCCCCAGCTGGTCGATTCATGCCGGCGCAGGCACCAGCAACTACACCTTCATCTGGGCCATGGGCGGCGAGAATCAGGCGTTCGACGACATGGACGTCATTCCTACCACCGAGCTGCGCTGATTCTGTCAGATACACAAACAGAGGCGTCCAACAAACGGACGCCTCTGCTTTTTATCGTCTTCTTCGCACCGGATGCTGAATGAAACGATCTGCGCGAATTCCGGCCGCGCGCAGCACACTTCGTCCTGCCATGCTTCCGCGTGGACGGACATAGGTGCTCAGAGACAGAGTCTGACGGGGTTTCTGCCAGTCTTCTGTCACTGGCAGGAACGGGCCGCTGACTGCCGGTACGCCGGAACAACGATTCAGCAGCCGCGTTGTACCCAATCTGCGCGGAAGCGCAGGCAGGAGAACGGCCTCGCTTTTTTGCAGCGCCGGACGCATCCACCATTCGTTTTGCATGCTGACACTCCTCTCCATTGGCTTTTTCCGCCTGCTCCATGCTATGCGTAGCTGCTTGACATGTGCGAGGAACGGAAAGAGCTTTTCATCATAGGATGAAGCGCGGAGAAATCCGCATTTCCGTTGAGGAAAGGAAGTTGTAATATGCAAAGCAACCGTCATCCGTCGCAGCACGCATTCCCTGCGATGGTTCATCCCGTAGCGCATCAGATCAGCAGCATTTATCCTGCGGATCAGGCGCTGCGAAGCGGCACCCTTTTTCCTGAACTTGACAAACCCATGAAAGGTATGCGCGGATGCGCATGTGCGGCAAATGCACATCAGGCGTTGTCCTTTGCTGCGTGGGAGGTCAGGCTGTATCTGAATACCCATCCCTGTGACGAGCGGGCTTTGGCGCTGTATCGCGATCTGTGCAGTCAGATGGAGAAACCCTCCTATGCATGCACGTTTGCCGGCTGCAGCAGAAACGGCTGGAATTGGCTTGACGATCCGTGGCCGTGGGAATACGCGGCCAATCAAGGGAGGGCATAAGGATGTTTGTCTACGAAAAACAGCTGCAGTATCCGGTTAAAATCAAAAATCCCAACCCGAAGATGGCGGCGGCCATCATCAGTCAGTACGGCGGGCCGGACGGCGAACTGGCGGCCTCACTGCGTTATCTGAGCCAGCGCTTCTCCATGCCTTATAAGGAAGTCAAAGGTCTCCTCACGGACGTGGGGGTGGAGGAACTCGGTCATCTCGAGATTGTGGGGGCCATGGTTCACCAGCTTACGCGCAATCTCTGCGAGGAGGATCTGAAAAAAGGCGGATTTGACGCCTATTTTGTGGATCATGGGCAGGGCGTGTACCCGCAGGCGGCAGGCGGCTATCCTTACAATGCTGCAACCATTGCTGTCAAAGGCGATCCTATCACGGATCTGCATGAGGATCTGGCAGCAGAGCAGAAGGCGCGCACAACCTACGAAAACCTTCTGCTGCTGGCAGATGATCCGGACGTCAAGGATGTGCTGCGTTATCTGCGTCAGCGTGAAATCGTTCATTATCAGCGTTTTGCAGAGGCGCTGGGCATTGTTCAGGATCGGCTGGATGAACGCAATTTCTATGCGTTCAATCCTGCTCTGAGCCTCAAATAACCAAAGCAGCCCCGTTTTCCGCAAAGGAAAACGGGGCCATTGTCACCGGACAAACAGCTGGGTTACATACACAAAGCCCTGGCTGTCCTTCCGCACGCCGATGCCAACCTTGCTCCACTGGGAACCAAGGATGTTGCGGCGATGGCCTGTGCTGCTCATGAACGCAGCCTGTGCTTTTTCAATGGTGGAGTGATGCGCGATGTTCTCGGCAACAGACGTAAATGAATAGCCGAAGGAATGCAGCATCTGCGAAGGAGAACCATACGTGGGAGAGGTGTGGGAGAAATATCCGTTGATGTGCATATCGCGGCTCTTTTGCCGTGCAATCTCACAAAGGACAGGATCCAGCTTCAAAGAAGACAGGCCGTTGGCTTTTCTGTCCTGATTTAGCAGAAGAAATGCATTTTCCTCTTGCGCGGTAACAGAACCCGTAGTATAATCACCCTCGTTAGAAGGAGGAGACATTGTTTCCACAGGCTTTTGCGTCGGTTTCGGCGTAGGGGCGGCTGTCGGCGCCTGCGTGGGCGCAGGCGTAGCCGTCGGCACTGCCGTGGGAACGGGAGCAGCCGTGATTTGCGGAGCCTCTGTGGGTGCGGTCGAAGGTGCGGCCGTAGGTGTGGCCGTAGGTGCGGGTGTGGTCCAGCAGCTGCTGTTCTGGCGGTATGGCCATCCCTTGAAGCCAAACTGCGACTTTGGCGCGCCGCCCCGGGCAAATGCTGTGCTTCCGCCAAAAAGGCTCAGGGCGAGGACAAGGGCTGTCAGCTTTTGTTTCTGGTGCATGGGATACCTCCTGCTAAATGATTTCGCCTTAAAAGCGTAATAGAATCGTAATATTTTAGACTTGAAATTGCAATCAATTATCCAGGAAGCTGCCATGGAAATGAATTCCGTGCTGCTTCGCAGGATTTATGAGGAGGAACTTACATGAATCTGGTGAAATGCCCCCGCTGTGATCTTAACTACATTCTCGACACTGAAAAGCTGTGTAAGGTATGTCTTCGCGAGATGAAGGGCAACCATGTTGAAGACGATCTGGAGCTTTGCTCTGTGTGCAACGCCGCGCCCGCTCTTCCTGGCCGCGATGTGTGTCTGAGCTGCCTGAAGGAAATGAGCAGCACCAATTCGGACGAGGATGTTGAGGAGAATCAGACGGTTGTGGATGAGAGCACCATCGGTCTCAATTCCATGAGCAGCATGGATGAAATCATTCCGCAGATTCATGAGGATATCCCCGAGAACGAGTTTGGCGATATCGAAAGCGAGCTTTCTCTGGAAAGCGTCATCGAAGAAGAGAACGAGGACGAAGAGGAAGACGAGGACTAACCGTAAAGCGAGGGACAAATGTCTGTATACGCGATTGGCGATCTCCATCTGCCCGGGCATAGCCAGAAACCAATGGATGTGTTCGGCAGCCATTGGGATCGCCATTTTGAAACCATCAGCGAAAACTGGCGCAACATGATTTCGCCTGAGGATGTCGTGCTGATTCCGGGCGACATCAGCTGGGCAATGCAGCTGGCGGAGGCGCTTGATGATCTGCGCGCTATTGCTGAGCTGCCGGGCACCAAGCTATTGCTGCGCGGAAATCACGATTACTGGTGGAGCTCGCTTAACAAGCTCCGCTCTGCGCTGCCTGAAAAAATGTACGTGATCCAGAATGACGCCATGATGATTGATGGCCACGTGTTTTGCGGTACGCGCGGCTGGAATTTTCCCACTGCTGCGCAGGGACTGGGCGAGCAGGATGAAAAGGTTTACCAGCGCGAACTGCTGAGGCTAAAGATGTCGCTGGATCAGGCGGTGAAGCTGGGCGGAGACGATCTAACGGTGATGCTGC
Source organism: Clostridia bacterium (assembly GCA_017938645.1). The sequence goes on along the minus strand of JAGBBE010000188.1, from coordinate 52,309 downwards.
ACTTTCCGCCGCTGTTTGCCGATGGCATCAGCACTGGATTTACAGAAATTCTGGAAAGCTATCCGGTTACCCAGGTGGTGTATGGTCATTTGCATGGAGCTGGTATTAAAATTGCTTTCGAAGGCGAAAAAGAAGGAATCCGGTACAGGCTTGTCAGCTGTGATGCGCTGAATTTTGCCCCTGTACAGGTGCTGAAATGATCATTTCTAAACTTTTTGATACTTTTTCTTAACAAAAATGTAATAATAAAAAACGAACGAATGTTCGCAGAGCTCTCAAACCATTGTGACAAAAGGGTTTGAGAGCTCTTTTTTAGCACCCACAAATTGTGGCGAACAGGCGTTCTTACTATTGAATAGAAATACGTTCGAATTGTTTCAAATAACAAAAAATGGTTTTCTCGTTTGCATTTACTTTCCCTGAAGAAGTGGGGTATAATGGTGGCACAACCCATTTTAGGGTGAAAAGTGGTGGCAAAAAGGGAGCGGGGTGACGGGCATGGAGGAAGAAAGGCGCGCGGACAGCCAACAGCCCGTACGGAAGAAGTTCACCTTTTTTGGCAGCTATGACCACTCGATCGACGCCAAGGGACGAATTATCATCCCCAATGCCTACCGTAAGGCGCTGGGAGACAGCTTTACCATCACCATCAGCCTCACCGACCGCGCCATCGCGATTTATCCGGATGATGCTTTTGAAGATATGATCGCTGAGCTTTACAGTCTCAACCGCCGCAAGCCTGCCGTGCAGAAGCAGCAGGATCACATTGCCAAGTTCAGCTATCCCGGCATGCAGGCCGATACGCAGGGCCGCGTGCTCCTTCCTGCCAAGCTTCGTCAGTATGTGCTGGGCGACGCCAAGGATGTGGAAATCAGCGGCGCGCTGGATCATATCCGCGTCATCGACAGCGTGGCGGCTCAGGAAGAGGACGACTACTACCGCGAGCACCGTGACGAGATTCAGGAACAGATCGCTGATCTCGATCCGTAATCAAGTAAGAAACGAGGGAATGCACCATGGCACAGTATCAGCCGATGTACGACAGCTTCAATCGTATGCCCGAACGGTATGTACCCACTGCGCGCATGGGCGTTTCTGCCAATGTATATCTGCCCGGCAGCGATGTGGATTTCTACACCGGTCAGCTCAAACCCGAACATCAGCGCCGCCACCGCACCCAGGCACAGCGTCTGGAGCGTGCGCAGCTTGAGCGCAGAGAGCAAAAAAAACAGGCCCTCCAGAAGGAAATGGAAAAGGGCGGCGTGAGGATTCAGATTTGGAAGGGAATCCTGATTTGCTGGATTTTCCTGTGCATCTGCGGCGCAGGGCTTCTGTGGCAGATGGGCCAGATTGTCGCCTGTCAGAATGAAATCAACCGTCAGCAGGCACTGATCGATGAATACCGCCGTGCCAATGCCGAGCTCGAGGAGCAGATTGCTGCCGCCTCTGATCCGGCCGTGATTTGTTACGCTGCCTCTCAGGAGCTGAACATGATCCCTGCCGAATCCGCCAAGGCCATCCAGCTCACGGCGGTGGATACCCGTCCGCTGGAAACGGCAAAAAGGCAGCGGATGACGGCTGCGAATCAAACGGAACAGGTGCAGAACACGCCGATCCCCATGATTGCCAGCAACTGATTCCGTCGCTTTTATGCACATCTGATCGAAATACGCATAAACAGAAGCACATCAGCATACATCCCTCCTATCCGGAGATCGGGAGGGATGTTTGTGCACACAGAACTTCACATCCGCAAGCGCGTTTTTGCTCTGCTTGTGCTGATGGTATTTCTTTTTTCACTGCTTACGATTCGAATTGGCTATCTGACCATTTCACGCTCTGAGGAGCTAACCCAGCGCGGCGTCCGTCAATGGACGCGTTCCGGAACCGTCTATGCAAGGCGCGGAAGCATCTTGGACACCAATGGTCAGACGCTGGTGATGAGCGCGACGGCCTATATTATCAGCGCCGATCCACGAAAGATATCGGACATATCTTTGTTTGCACAAACGATATGTCCGATTTTGGATTTATCGGAAGAAGGGGTTGAAAGGAAACTTTCTGACCGGAGCAAAGCCTCTGTGATGCTCAAACGGCAGGTTTCCAGAGAAACAGCGGATGAACTCCGTAAGCTTCAATCCGGGGAGGATGCTGCTGCTGTACAGCTTCAGGCGCTCCTGTTTGACGAAGATGTTCGTCGCATTTATCCGCGCGGCGCTTTCCTCACCCAAACGCTCGGGCTGACGAATGTGGACAGCGTAGGGCAGAGCGGAATTGAACAGCAGTATGAATCGCTGCTCAGAGGAATGGCCGGAGCCAGTTTCCGCAGCGTGGACGCCTACTCACGACCGATTTACGACAGCGGCAATCTGTATATCGAGCCTCAGGATGGAAACAGCATCCGACTCACCATCGACGCCAATATCCAGGAAATCTGCGAAAAAGCCATGCGCGAATGCTACGCCGTCAACAAGGCGCAGGCGGTTCATGCCATTGCCATGGATCCGTATACCGGAGAAATTCTTGCCATGTGCTCCAAGCCGGACTATGATCCCAACAATCCACCGCGTGAACAGGCGGACGCACTGGCACAGCTGATGCGTATCCGCCTGATCTCGGACGCATATGAGCCGGGGTCCACCTTCAAAATCCTCACGGCTGCCGCTGCGCTGGATGCAAAAGTCACCACGCCGGAGGATACCTTTTACTGCTCGGCCAAAATCAAAGTGGATGGCGATACCATCCGATGCTGGGGCAATCCGCATCGGGACGAAACCATGGCCGAGGCGCTGCAAAACAGCTGCAACCCCGTGTTTGTCGAGCTGGCTCTCAGACTTGGCACAGAGCAGTTCTACCAATATCTTCACGCTTTTGGTCTAGGAAGCAAAACCAAGGTTGACTTACAGGGGGAGGGAAGTGGTATACTGATACCATCCCGAAATGTGAAGAATGTGGATTTGGCGCGAATTGGATTTGGACAGAGTATTGCCGTTACGCCCATCCAGCTTCTTACGGCGGCATGTTCGGTGATCAACGGCGGCAGGCTGATGCAGCCCTATCTGCTCAAGGAGGCTGTTTCTCCCGATGGAACGGTGCTGTACCGTTCCCAGCCGAAGGTTGTCGCCAATCCCATTTCGGAGGAAACAAGCGCGATCATGCGCAGGCTGCTGGAGGATGTTGTGTCCATCGGCGGCGCAAAGAACGCGAAGGTTGAGGGGCAGCGTATCGGCGGGAAAACCGGCACGGCGCAGGTCTACAAGGAAGGACGTATCGTGAGGGATGTGCACATCGGTTCATTTCTCGGATTTGCGCCTGCGGATGATCCGCGCATCGCTCTTCTGGTAATTGTGGATGAAGCTGATACGCCTGTGGACTACGGAGGCACAACTGCTGCGCCTTTTGCTGGACAAATTCTCGCAGATGTGTTACCGTATTTAGGATATCCCTCTGATTCGCAGCGCGCAGAGTGTGAAGTACCCGACACAGTGGGACTCAGCCTTTATGAGGCGCGGCGGCAGATGAGCGCGGCCGGGTTCCGGGTGCTGGATGACGGCGCGGGCGATACCGTAACGGCACAAATGCCAAGCGCAGGTGCCAAGCTGGTGGAAGGCGGTCAGGTGATGCTCTACACCTACACCGGTGATCCTGTCACGGCGCAGGAACTCGTGTGCGTACCGGATGTCATAGGGGAGTCTATCGCTCAAGCGGCAACGCTGCTGCGTCAGCGCGGACTCGATATGGAAATTACAGGCACAGGATTCGCGGTTTTGCAAAAACCGGCTCAGGGAGAGTTTGTGCCGCAGGGAACATCGATTCAGGTTCAATTTGAAATGCCCAGTCCATAAAGGATGGAGGAATACAGATGCAACTGAAGGAATTGCTGGCTGAGGTGCCCGGAATCATCGAAACAAAGGGTGATTTGGGCGTTGAAATCGGCAGGCTTGTAACAGACAGCCGCATAAAGGAACCGGTGCCAAACGGCCTGTTTTTCTGCGTAAAAGGCATGCACTTTGACGCACATGACTATGCGGATCAGGTCGCGCAGTTCGGCTGCACTGCGCTTGTGGTGGAACGCTTCCTCGACAGTCCGCTTGTGCAGGTGAAGGTGGAAAATGTCCGCTCGGCCATGGCTCATATTGCCGGAGCTTTCTTTGGTCATCCCGCCCGTCGGCTTCGCATGATCGGCGTGTGCGGTACCAAGGGAAAGACCACCACCAGCTATCTGATGAAGGCGATTCTGGAAAAAGCGGGTCTCAAAACCGGCCTGATCGGAACCACCGGGAATATGATCGGCGACAAGCACCTGCCCAGCAACATGACCACGCCTGATCCGGTGGATCTGCACCGGTGCCTCAGGCAGATGGTGGATGAAGGCGTGGAAGCTGTCAGCATGGAAGTGAGCGCGCATGCGGTGGATATGCACCGTCTGGACGGCGTGACTTTTGAGGCGGCGTGTTACACCAATTTGTCGCAGGATCATCTGGATTACTTCGGCACGATGGAGAAGTATTTTGAGGCCAAGAAGAGCTTTTTTATGCATGATGCAGTGAAGAATGCCTCTCTCAACGCCGATGAGGAAACCAGTGAGAGCATCCGCTCCGACCTGACGATTCCCTACCTGACCTACGGCATCAGCGCCGATGCGGATGTGTTCGCCCGTGATATCGAAATTTCAGAGGACGGCGTCTCGTTTACCATCCGCCTGCAGAGGCTGGAGGAGATGCCCATCACCATGCATCTGACCGGTATGTTCAATGTCTACAACGCGTTGGCAGCTGCGTCTGTGGCCATGATCATGGGTATTGACAAGGATGCTATCCGCAATGGCCTTGAGAGCATCCGCAATGTGCCTGGTCGCGTGGAGGTGCTCGACACCCGCACGCCCTATAAGGTAATTCTTGACTATGCTCATTCGCCTGATGCACTTGAAAACGTGCTGAAAACCGTGCGCGCTTTCACCAAGGGCAGATTGATCACACTGGTGGGGTGCGGCGGCGACCGTGATCATGGCAAGCGGCCCATAATGGGCGAAATTGCCGGAAGAATGTCGGATTTTTCCGTGCTCACCAGCGATAATCCCCGCACCGAGGATCCCAATGTGATTCTCAGCGCTATCGAAGAGGGAATCAGGCACACGGACGGCGAGTACACGGTAATCGAAAACCGCCGTGAAGCCATCCGCTATGCGCTGACCATCGGCCGTGAAGGTGATGTAATCGTGCTGGCCGGCAAGGGCAATGAAAACTATCAGGACATCATGGGTGTAAAGCGCCCCTTCGATGAAAAGGTTATCGTACAGGAACTTCTGGAGGAAATGCAACATACCAAGGAGTGATCGGAATGCTTAAGCCCGTTCTGGCGATCGTACTGTCTGTGATTGCAATGCTTCTCATCGGCCCGCGCTTTCTGCCGGTTCTGCGCAGGATGAAGTTCGGCCAGTCCATCTATGAGCTGGGTCCCCAGAGCCATCAGGTCAAGCAGGGCACCCCGACCATGGGCGGACTGATGTTCACCGTTGTCAGCTGTGTGTTTGCACTGGTGCTGCACGGCGCATGGTTCGGCTGGCAGGATTTTACGCTGGCGGTGCTGTTCATTGCGCTCCTGAGCATGCTGGTTGGCTTTGTGGATGACTATATCAAGGTTGTCAAAAAGCGTAATCTCGGCCTGATCTGGTGGCAGAAGATCATCGGTCAGGTGCTGACTGCCTTTGCTTTCTCGCTGTACTGCTACCTGCATCCCATGGTAGGCTCCAGCATCATCGTTCCCTTCTTCAATGTGGAGTGGAATCTCGGCATCTTCTATGTGCCGCTGATGACGCTGGTGATCATCTTTATGGTCAACAGCGCCAACCTGCAGGATGGCCTGGACGGCATTCTTTCCAGCGTGACGACGGTCGGCGGACTGGCGTGGTTTGTGATGACGCTGCTGGTGGCGGCTGCCGTTCCGGCTGAAAATGCCGAGAATTACCGCAATTTGGCCATCTTTATCGCTGCGCTGGTAGGAGGCTGTATCGGCTTCCTGCGTTTCAACCGCTATCCTGCCATGGTGTTCATGGGCGACACGGGCAGCATGTTTATCGGAGGAGCAACGGTTGGCATTGCCATGCTTCTGCGCATGCCTCTGTTTATGCTTCTGATTTCCTTCACGCTTGTGGCCTCTTCTCTGAGCGTCATCATCCAGCGCGTGTATTTCAAACTGACCCATGGCAAGCGTATCTTCAAGATGTCGCCGATTCATCATCATTTTGAGCTGTGCGGCATGAGCGAAAAGAAGATCGTGGCGATGTACGCGGTCGTGGTTGCAGTGCTCAGCCTGATTGCCGTGCTTACGATCAGGCTGTAAGATCCGGAGGACTGATTATGATGCAGCTTACTGACAAACGTATTCTGGTTGTGGGCATGGCTCGCAGCGGTATTGCTGTGGCGGAGCTTCTGCGCAAAAAGGGCGCAATGCCGTTGCTTAACGACCGCAAAAAGGAAGAAGCCTTCGGACATGATCTGGACGGACTGCGCAGTATCGGCTGTGAATTCCGTCTGGGAGAGGATCCGGTTGCGCTGCTCAGCGAGGCCGATGGTCTGGTCATCAGCCCCGGCGTGCCGATTACAGCACCCGTGGTCAAGGCCGCGCAGGAAAAGCAGATTCCCATGGTGGGCGAGCTGGAACTGGCTTACCAGAATCTTGCGGGCGACGTGCTGGCCATTTCCGGCACCAACGGCAAAACCACCACCACCACGCTGCTTGGCAAGATTTTTGAAAACGCTGCACGCACGACGCATGTGGCGGGCAATATCGGCTATCCGCTGTCTTCTGTGGCACAGGTTGCTCAGAAACAGGATGTGACTGTGATCGAAGTCTCCAGCTTCCAGCTGGAAAGCATCGATACCTTCCATCCGCATGTTGCAGCGCTTCTGAACATTACCGAGGATCATCTCAACCGTCATGGCACCATGGAGGAATACCTCCGCCTCAAGGGCCGCATGTTTGAAAATCAGACGGCTGACGACTGCGCGGTGCTTAACATGGACGATCCTACGCTTGTGAAGATGGCTGAAACCATCAAGTCCCAGATCGCGTTCTTCAGTCGTACGCAAAAGGTTGAAAATGGTGCTTTTGTGGAGGACGGCAAGATCGTATGGCAGTGGAACGGCGCGCGCCGCATCATCTGCGACACGGATCAGATCCTGATTCCCGGTCCGCACAATCTGGAAAACGCGCTGGCTGCAACGGCCATGGCCTGTTTTGTCGGCGTGCCTGCGCCTGTGATCCGTCATACGCTGATGAACTTCACCGGTGTGGAGCACCGCATCGAAAAGGTGCGCGTCTTCAAGGGCGTGACCTATATCAATGACAGCAAGGGCACCAACGTCGACTCCACCATCAAGGCTGTGCAGAGCATGAAAGCGCCTACGGTGATCCTGCTTGGCGGCTACGATAAGCATACCGACTTTATGCCGCTGTGCCGTGAGATCGTTGCATCCCAGTGGATGAGCCATGTGGTTGTGATGGGCGAAACCTCCCGTCAGATCCGCGAACAGCTCGAGGAAGCCGGGTATGCCAGCATCACCCGTGCATACAGCATGGAGGATGCGGTGAACAAGGCTCGCGAGCTGGCTGTATCCGGCGGCAATGTGCTTCTGTCTCCCGCATGTGCAAGTTTTGACATGTTCCGCGATTATGAACAGCGCGGCGAGGTATTCAAGCAGATCGTAAACGATCTCGCCTGACGCTTGCTCAAACCCCTTCCCTTTGCGGAAGAGATGCTACCAAAGAAAATGCATCTTTGAAGCCAGGGAGGGGATTTTTTGATCCAGAGAGAAATACCGGATAAATACCTGAAGTCCAGACCGAGACCGGTGGACTGTACACTGCTGGTGATCACAGTGCTGCTGATCATGGGCGGACTCGTCACGCTTTTCAGCGCAACATATTACAAGGCAGCTTCATCGGGAGATGCGCTGCTGGAGGTCAAGCGGCAGCTGATCGGCGTTGGACTTGGAGCAGCTCTGATGCTGCTGACCAGCCGGATTCCGTATACCTTCTGGCGCGAGCCCAGAGTGGTTGTGGCCGCGCTCGGTGTGAGCTTCATCCTGCTGGTGCTGGTCATCATTCCGGGAATCGGGGTGTATCTCAACGGTTCCCGCAGGTGGCTCAATATCGCAGGCATGAGCTTTCAGCCTTCGGAGGTAGCCAAAATTGCATCGGTGATGTATCTGGCTTCCATACTGAGCTATCAGCTCAAACGCGTCGAGAAACTGTGGAAGGGGATCGTTCCGTTCCTGATGATACCTGCCGCGATGTTTCTGCTGATTCTGGAACAGCCCAATCTTTCCACGGCAGGCAGCATTGTGATCGTTGCCGTATTGATGATGCTCATTGCCGGAGCCAAGTGGAGGCATCTTTCATTGATGGGGATCGCAGGCCTGTGTGTGGGAGGCTTCTATGCGTGGAGCGAACCCTATCGCCGGGAACGACTTTTGTCCTTCCGCGATCCTTTTGCACAGATGAACGACGAAGGCTACCAGCTGGCACAGTCGCTGATTGCTATCGGCTCCGGCGGGTTGTTCGGACGGGGACTCGGGCAGGGCAGGCAGAAATTCAGCTTTCTGCCGTATCCCGAAAGCGATTTTATCTTCGCCATTGTTGGCGAGGATTTCGGCCTCTTCGGCTGCATGATTGTCATTTTTCTGTTTGTGGCCTTTGCTTTTGCTGGCATGCGCATTGCTGTCAGCTGTCCTGACCGCTATGGCTGTCTGCTGGCAGCAGGACTCACGGCCATGATCACTGTGCAGGCCATGCTCAACATCGGCGTTGTCATCGGCGTGATGCCAACCACCGGTCTGCCTCTGCCGTTTTTCAGCGCGGGAGGCACGTCCGTTTCGCTGCTGATGGCTGCAACGGGCATCATTCTCAATGTGTCCCGAAGCGCGCAGCCATGATTTTTTCACACTTGGTCAGGCGGAACATAGGATGCTCCATGGAAAGCTTGACGGAGGTGGAAAAATGAACGCCTTGCGAATCCGCGGCGGAAAACGGCTGGAGGGCGAATGGAGAGTACATAGCGCCAAAAATGCAGTGCTGCCGATTTTGGCGGCGTCCATTCTGACGGACGAAAAAACGGTTTTGACGGAATGTCCTGATCTGAGCGATATCGGCTATATGGGCGATATTCTCGGGACGCTGGGCTGCAGCGTCAATCAAGCCGGCGGACAGATGACGGTTGATCCGCAGGGTTTGTGCCGGTGGGAAATGCCGGATGCCCTGTCCAAGAAAATCCGGTCGTCTATCTTTATGCTTGGGCCCATTATTTCACGTTTTCGAAAAGCAACGGTCACGTTTCCGGGCGGCTGCGAAATTGGATTGAGGCCGATTGATCTGCATCTGAGCGGCCTGAGGCAGCTTCATGTGAAAGTGACGGAAGAAGGCGGCATGATCCATTGTGACGGAAGCGCCATGCGCGCCGGAACGGTGCATTTTGATTATCCCAGCGTGGGTGCAACGGAGAACGTGATGATGGCGGCGGTGCTGCTCGATGGGCGCACAGTCATACATAATGCCGCCCGCGAACCAGAAATTACGGATTTGCAGTGCTTTCTCAATCGGATGGGGGCGAAAATCTCGGGCGCGGGAACGCATACTGTCGTTATTGAAGGCGTCAGGCAGCTTCATGGGGTTGACTATCAGCCGATGGCGGACCGCATTGTTGCAGGAACGCTTCTGGCCGCTGGAGCCGCTGCACAGGGCAGAATTCGTCTTACCAATGTTCCTGTGCAGGAAATGTATGCTGTTTTCTCGAAACTCAGAGAGATGGGCTGTGTGCTTTCGGGGGAGGCGGACGCCGTTTCGCTTCAGGCGCCTGAGAGGCTGAATGCCTTCCATCTTCTGCAGACACAGCCGCATCCCGGCTTTCCTACGGATATGCAGGTGCAGATGCTGGCGCTTGCATCCATGGCAAAGGGAACCTCGGTGGTTGTGGAGAATGTATTTGAGAATCGTTTTACCCACGCAGGAGACCTCAACCGCATGGGAGCAGATGTGATAGTCAATGGACGTACGGCCATTGTCAAAGGCGCAGAAAGGCTTTTTGGCGCGCGTGTTGCGGCACGTGATCTGCGCGGCGGCGCGGCGCTGGCCATTGCAGGGCTCAGGGCCGAGGGTGAAACGCTGATTGAGCACGCTGAACTGATTGACAGAGGCTACGAACGCCTTGAAAATATGCTGTGCGCTTTGGGTGCGGATGTGCGCCGGATCAGCGCAGATGGATGATACCTGGAGGAGAATCACATGAGCAGACGGGATCGCCAACGCGAACAGACCCTTGAACAGGAGTCGTTCGAGGCTTATGGAGAATACAAATACGACTATCAGCCGTCTGAAAATGAGACGGCTGCGGTCAGGCGTGCCCAGCAGGCGCATAAACGGCGTAGGATCAGCGGATTTTTCCGTTTTCTGGTTTTCCTGTGCTTGCTGACGGTGGCTGTCATTGTGGCAATGGAAACGCTTTTCAGGCTCGAAACGGTATATGTAATCGGCAATGAGCAGAAATCCCCGCAGCAGATCGTGATTTCCTCTGGCCTTGTGCGCGGACGCAATATGCTGGGCATTGAGGAAGAGGAAGTGGCCGAGGCTTTTGCCAGAGATCATACCATCATCTTCAAGGGAATGCAGAAGGAATATCCGGGTACGATTTATCTCTACGTTGAGGAACGAAAAATTTCTGCATCTATGCAATATTTGGGTATGCTTTATACGTTGGATTCACAGGGACTGGTGATGGAGGAATATAATACCGCCGTTCCGCCCATGGGAATCCCGGTGGTGACTGGTTTCAGCGCAAATGCGGTTACGGTGGGGCAAACCATTGCTGTGCGCAATGTCAGGCAGCTGGAAGCCTATCAGACCATCATGTACGAGCTTGCGCAGCAGCTTTGCAGCGATGAGTTTTCGGAAATCAACCTTGCCGATCCTGAAAATCTCTATCTGGTTACCATAGAGGGGGTAACGGTGCGCGCTGGAAACGCCAGCAGCATGCGTGCCAAAATCGGCGCAGTGCGTACGGCGATGGCCTATCTTCGCCAGCTGGGCAAGGAGGGAGGCACACTGGACGTGACCAAACCCGCCGAGGCCAAATACCTGCCGGAGTAATCCTTCAGCGGTAAAATTTACAAAAGTGTTTTCAAAAACGTTAAAAAAATGCAATAATATGCTTGCGTATTTCTGCCAAAACGGTTACAATAAATAGTGGTACTTTGGGTGCTTGTACAGGCGCCCTTTCCCGCCGTTGCTTGAAAAAAACGGCTTGATGATACCTCAGAACAGGGGAATGCATTCATGAAATCTACGATTGCTGCCATCGATTTTGGCACATGCAAAATCGTTACGCTCGTGGCCGAAACCACCGGTTCTCAGCGCAATGATATCGTCGGCGCCGGTATTGCGCCTTATGACGGCTTCCTGGATGGGGAATGGAACAACCCCATGGCGCTCAACGAAGCGATCCAGAAGTCCATTACCGAGGCGGAAACCCAGTCCCGCCGCAAGATCCGTGAGATCAACGTCGGCGTACCCGGCGAGTTTACCCGCGTGTATGCCGTGGAAGCCAGCGTGACCATTCAGGGTGCGGATCCGCATGTCAGCCCCAAGCATGTCGAAAAGATCTTTGCTGAGGCGGACAAGCAGCTTTCTCCCGTGCGCGGCGTGGTTGTGCACCGCAGTCCTGCATGGTTCATGGTCGACGGCGGTAAGAAGACGCTGGAGCCCGTGGGCATGAAGGGCACCGAGCTCAAGGCACTGGTCAGCTTTGTGGTGGCCGATACCTTCTTCCTCGATGACGTCATGGCTCGCCTGCGCGACATGAACATCACCGTGAGCGGCTTCTTCTCTTCTTCCACCGGTGAAGCGATGCTTTATCTGCTGGAGGAAGACCGCGACCGCACGGCCATTCTCATCGATATCGGCTACACCTGCACCGACGTCATGGCGGTGGAAGGCGACGCGATCATTTTCCAGAAGACGCTGCCCGTGGGCGGCGGCCATATCACTGCCGACGTAGCTGAAGGCCTCGGCATCGATATGGAGCTGGCCGAGAAGATCAAGCGCGAGTATGTGTATGGAATTTCTACGATCTCGCAATCCTATACGGTGTCTGACGATGGCGTGAAGAGCGAAACCTTCACCCAGGATCAGGTGGCCGCAGTGCTTGAGCCCCGTGTAGATGAGATCGCCGATATGATCAAGGAATGCCTTGACGAAAGCGGCATCAAGCTGGGCAGCTGGTCCACCATCTACCTCACTGGCGGCGGACTCAGCCTCAACCGCGGCGGCAGGGATTATCTGTCCGCCAAGCTGGAGCGTCCTGTGCGCGACACCGTGAAGCGCACCATCAAACTTTCCAGCCCCATCTATGCCAGCGCCATGGGTCTGATGGATCTGATCATCGATACCATCGAATCCCGCAATGCGCCCGCCAGCGGTGTAGGCGGCGGCATCAAGGAGTTTTTCAGAAGCCTTCTGGGCGGCTGACAGCATACTACAACCGAAGTTTTTGAATGAGTAGGGGGATGCACTGTGCTTGAATTTCAGATCGAGGATCAGCAGAGCTTTGCCAGCATTAAAGTAATCGGCTGCGGCGGTGCAGGCAATAACGCCATCAACCGCATGGTAGACGCCGGCCTCAAGGGCGTCGATTTTATCGCAATCAATACCGACCGTCAGGCGCTTGCCATGAGCAAGGCCACCACCACCATCCAGATCGGCGAAAAGCTCACCAAGGGCTTGGGCGCCGGCGCTGTGCCCGATGTGGGGCGCCGTGCTGCCGAAGAGAGCCGTGAGGAAATCGCCGCTGCCATTAAGGGCGCGGATCTGGTGTTTGTTACCGCCGGTATGGGCGGCGGCACCGGTACCGGCGCGGCTCCCATCGTGGCTGAGATCGCCCGCGACCTCAACTGCCTGACCATCGCTGTGGTGACCAAGCCCTTCGCTTTTGAGGGCAAGCAGCGCATGAAGAACGCTGAAATGGGCGTTATCGACCTCAAACAGCGCGTGGATACGCTGGTTGTGATTCCCAATGACCGCCTGCTGCAGGTTGTCACCAAGGGCACTTCCATGCTGGAAGCCTTCCGCATTGCGGACGACGTGCTCCGTCAGGGCATTCAGGGCATCAGCGACCTCATCGCTGTGCCTGCGCTGATCAACCTCGACTTTGCCGACGTAAAGACCGTTATGGAGTCCGGCGGAATGGCTCACATGGGCATCGGCATTGGCAAGGGCGAAAACCGCATGGTCGAAGCTGCCAAGAATGCCATTTCCAGCCCGCTGCTGGAGACCAACATCGACGGCGCCCGCGCTGTACTGATCAACATCACCGGCGGCGAGGACATGAGCATCATCGATATCAACGAAGCTGCCAACCTTGTGATGCAGGCCGCTGACAGCGAAGCCAACATCATCTTCGGTGCCGGCATTGACGAGAAGCTCAACGATGAGGTTCGCATCACCGTGATCGCCACTGGCTTCGAAAAGACTCCTTTCCCCAAGAAGGAAGAAAAGAAGCGCGCCGGTGCTGACCGCGACTGGACCCGCTCCTTTGGCGGCGACGCCCGCGGCGCTGCTTACGGCAGCGGCCCCATGGTTCAGCAGGAGTATCCGACTCCTTCCTACGATGACATGAGCTTCAATATGCCCGCTGAAGAAGAAAACAGCTTTGGCAGCTATATGGGCGGTTCTGCCGTTCCCACTGCTCCTGCCATGCCTCAGATGATGCAGGGCGGACAGGCTTATCCGACCAGCTATGGCCAGCAGTATCAGGCTCCTCAGTTTGGTCAGATGGAGTATGGCCAGCAGTACCAGGCTCCTCAGATGCAGCAGATGGAGTATGGCCAGCAGTATCAGGCTCCTCAGAGCGCGCCTGTACAGCAGCCCGCAGAACCCGTGCAGCAGCCCACCATGGCTGAGCCCGCTCCCAAGCCCGCTACCGAGCGCAATAACCTCGGCGTGCCTGCTTTCCTCAGAAGGCCCACCCGCAAGTAAGAATATGAAGCAAAGCCCCATGCTTTTGAAAGAAAGCATGGGGCTTTTACAGTTCAAAAAAAAGAAGCGCTTCACAAGCGCCTCTCTTTCAATAGATCAATCACGATAGCCGTTGGGATTGTTGCTCTGCCAGCGCCATGCATCGCGGCACATGTCGTCAACATTCTTTTCAGCAACCCAGCCGAGCTTTTCCTTGGCCTTTTCGGCGTTCGCATAGCAGGTCGCGATGTCGCCGGGGCGGCGGTCAACGATTTCGTAGGGAATGTCAATGTTATTGACATTTTCAAAGGCCTTCACCAGACCAAGAACGCTGGTGCCATTGCCGGTGCCAAGGTTGAAGACTTCGCAGCCGTCGTTCTTCATCAGGTACTCACAGGCAGCAACATGGCCGCGGGCAAGGTCAACGACATGGATGTAGTCACGTACGCCGGTGCCATCCTCGGTGGGATAGTCGTTGCCAAAGACGCGCAGCTTGGCAAGCTTGCCGCTGGCAACCTGAGTGATGAAAGGCATCAGATTGTTGGGAATGCCAACGGGATCTTCACCGATCAGGCCGCTTTCATGCGCGCCGATAGGGTTGAAGTAACGCAGAAGTGCGACAGCCCAGTCAGGATTGGCATGAGCGGTATCCTGCAGGATCTGCTCGATCATGTACTTCGTCCAGCCGTAAGGATTGGTGCAGCCGGTAGGCATGGTTTCAACCAGAGGCATCACATCGGTCACGCCATAAACGGTAGCGGAAGAACTGAACACAATGCGCTTTACGCCGTGCTTGCGCATTACTTCGCACAGGCTGAGCGTGGAATCAATGTTGTTGCGGTAATACTCCAGCGGCTTGGCAACGCTTTCGCCCACAGCCTTGTAACCGGCAAAGTGGATTACAGCGTCAAATTTGTGCTCGCAGAAAACCTTATCCAGCGCTTCGGCATTGCATACGTCCACATTGTAGCAGCATACAGGCGCACCGGTAATAGTGGCCAGCCGCTCCAGAACGCGCTCGCTGGCATTGTAGAAGTTATCGGCGATCACAGCTTCGTGACCAGCTTTGAGCAGCTCAACATACGTGTGGGAGCCAATGAAACCGGCACCGCCGGTGAGCAGGATCTTCATAATGCTTCTCCTTTACATAACAGGGGATCAGAACAGCTTTTCAGGATAGATGCCGGTTTCGTGCATCTTCTTGAGCTGAGCCTGAACGTAGGGCTTATCCTCCTGATAGGTCACGCCAAACCATACAGCGTCAGTGGAGAGCATGTCAACCTTCAATTCGCCATCCTTCATCAGCTGATCGACCAGCACGGGCAAGACGTATTCAGCCTTGAGCTCGGTGGGAGAGAGGGACTTGAGGAACTTCACAAAGCGTTCCTGAGCCTGTTCAAACAGCCAGGGAGTGAAACCGAAGAAGTTCATGCTGACCAGACACTCGGGATCAAGAATGATGCCGTTGGGATCATTCTCGGTATCGCGGATGGTACCGTCGGCAAAGGGCTGAATCTTGTAAGTCTCCACAACGGATTCGAGCTGATTGTTCTCGTTTACGTTGCAGATGCCGCGGGTCACGTGGCCGTTTTCACTGACGGTGTTCTTCAGATAGTAGCCGACCATGCAGCCGTGGCCCTTTTCGCCCAGTTTCTCAAGATGATCAGCCATGGTCTTGAAGGCGGACTTGCCGTAGTAATCGTCGGCATTCAGCACGGCAAAGGGCTCGTGAACGAGATCCTTGGCGCTCAGGATGGCATGAACGGTACCCAGAGGCTTTACGCGCTCGGCAGGTACAGAGCAGCCTTCGGGAAGATCAGAAAGCTCCTGGAAAGCGTATTCAACCTTGATCTTGTCTTTCACAACGTCGCCTACGAGCGTGCGGAACTGCTCCTCGAAGCCGCGCTTGATGATGAACACAACCTTGGTGAAGCCAGCGTTGATGGCGTCATAGATGGAGTACATCATGAGAATTTCGTTGTTGGGGCCCATGCCGTCGATCTGCTTGTTTCCGCCGTAACGGGAACCCATACCAGCCGCCATGATCAATAAGGTCTTATCCATTCGTCCTCGTCCCTTTCCATTCTATGAAGTTTATCATTACCCATGTGAAGGGTTTACCATAGTGTTACAGAGCTGCATCCAGCTGTTCTTCCCGATTCATACGAGATTTGCGGGACGGAGCAGCTTCCTCGCGTGCGGTGACGCGCATCGGAGGACAGCTGATCTGTTTCTCGCCAAAGCCTTCTGTGCTGTCGCGGCGGAAGAAGATGGTGAGGGTGCGCAGCATCAGCTTGAAATCATATGCCAGAGAGAAGTTTTCGATGTAGAGCAGGTCGAGAATGGCCTTGTCCTTGGGCGTGGTGTTGTACTTGCCCTCGATCTGCGCAAGACCCGTCAGACCGGCCTTCATCTGCTGACGATAGCGGAACTCAGGCACCTCGCGCGTGTAGCGATCCACATTTTCCAGCATCTCAGGACGCGGACCCACAAGGCTCATTTCGCCGCGAAGCACGTTGAACAGCTGAGGAAGCTCGTCGATACGATACTTGCGCAGGAAGCGTCCGACAGGTGTTACGCGGTTGTCGTCCTCTCGTGCGGAGAAATTGCCGCTGTCCTCGTACATCGTGCGGAACTTGATGATCTCAAATACGGAGCCGTTCAGCGTGGCACGCTTCTGGCGGAAGAAGATTGATCCATTGCCCTGAAGCTTCAGAATCAGCGCTGTAACCAGCATAACAGGGCTGGAGCAAATGATGCCGATCAGGCTGATGACAATGTCAAACGTACGCTTGGCCACGCGCTGGAACAGCGTTGGTTCCATGCGATGAATATAGAGGAAGGGGCTGTCATCCAGAATGTTCTGCTGCGCAGTGGAGATGATCACGTCCTCCAATTCGGCCAGCAGGTAGATGGTCTTGTTGTGCTTGTAGCAGTAGGACTCAAGCTGCGCTTCCTCTGTGTCCGGGATGCCGGCCAGAAAGATGACCTCATGGTTGCGGATGGTCTGCTTGATGTCCGGGCATTCGTAATGCACGACCTCGGTGAGGTGATACTTACGGCGGAAGGTGCTCATTTTACCAGCCACGTGACGGGCCAACTCCTGCGAAGAGGTGATGATACAACAGTCCTGCGGCGGATTGATGCGCCAGTAGCAGCGGTAGGCGATGGTGCAGTAGAAATAAATCGCCGCAAGCTGCAGCACAAAGGCCGCCATCAGCAGCACAAGATCTTCACTGAACAACACGAAGGTAGCATTTGCCTCGGGGTTGTTGGGGTTGGTGTTCATGATCTGCAGCATCACGTAGGTGATGATGTCAGAGAAGAATGTGGAAAGCGAAACTCCAGCGAAAACGGAGCGCTTTTTCTTTTCGCCAATGTCAAAACCGCCGTATACGATGGTAAGCAGCAGGGTGGAACAGGCAAAGGTGGCCATGGTTACAACCGCCGTACGGCTAAGGTTGAGCAGAGCCTCGTTGGTGATGGAAAGAAGGGTGAAAAAAGCAGCGAAAATGGTGATATACATCAGCGACTGAAAACCAAGCTTCATCAGCTGGGTCGCATAAAAACGCCTGTGGTTCATTTGGACGCCTCCATAATGGAGAGCAGCAGATGGATGATAATACATGCATCCATATGAAGCCCAATATACAATATCAGCATAACACTCAGCGCCTTTTGTGTCAAGCAGAAACCGGTTTCGTTCGAGCAATATGGCGTTCTTTTTTGTCAGAAAGGGTGGTATAATGTGCTGGAAAGGGGAAACGAGGAGGTGACAGGATGTCTCCGCAGGCGCTGCTGCAAAGAATCCGGAAGGGGTTTGAAACCATTCTTGGCGACAATCTGACGGGCATTTATGTACATGGTTCTTTGGCGTTTGGCTGCTTCCAGCCAGACAGCAGCGATATCGATTTCATCGCAGCCGTCAGACGACCTCTGCTTGCTGGACAAAAACATAAGCTGATCGCTCTGCTTCTCGAACTCGAAACATTTGCGCCGCCCAAAGGCCTCGAAATGAGCATTGTGCTGGAACAATACTGCCGCTCTTTCGTCCATCCCTGTCCATTTGAACTGCACTACTCTCAGACCCATCGTTCGTGGGCTGAACGTGATCCTGACGATTACTGCCGCAGCATGAACGGTAAAGATCCGGATCTTGCCGCACACTTTACCGTCATCCGTACGGTAGGAATGACGCTGTGCGGCCCGCCGGTAAATGAATTCTTTGGAGAGGTCAGGGCAGAGGACTATCTTTCAAGCATCCGTGCTGATGTTGAAAACGCTGCAGAAGATATCCGTTCGGCACCGGTATACATCATCCTGAATCTCTGCAGAGCCGCTGCATACCTTCAGGACGGTGCAGTCCTTTCCAAACATTCGGGCGGCGAATGGGGACTCAACTGCCTTCCTAAGCGCTTTCATCCGCTGATCCAAAGGGCTCTGAACGCCTATTCCGACGGTGAAGTCTATCAACATAACGACGCAGAAGAGCAGGCTTTTGTAACCTGTATGCATAAGCGTATTTTCGCAGAAAATATGCTTCAAAGCTTGCAATGAGGCTTTGTTTCACCTATAATAATCAAAGAATGTTCATTCAATCCCAAACAGGCATCACAAAGGAGGCAGCCTATCATGGTATACATTTTTGATCATCCTCTGATCCAGCATAAACTCAGCCTCATGCGCGATAAGAATACTGGTGTGAAGGAGTTCCGTGAACTTCTGGAAGAAATCAGCATGCTGATGGTTTATGAAGTTACCCGCGATCTTCCCACTGAAGACGTCGAAATCGAAACGCCCATCTGCACCACCAAGACCAAGATGCTTGCCGGCAAGAAGCTGGGCATCGTTCCGATCCTCCGCGCCGGTCTGGGCATGGTGGACGGCGTGTCCCGTCTGGTGCCTGCTGCTCGCATTGGTCACATCGGCCTGTACCGCGATCCTGAAACTCTGCAGCCCGTCGAATATTACTGCAAGCTGCCTGCTGACAGCGAACAGCGCGAACTGCTCGTTCTGGATCCCATGCTCGCCACCGGCGGCAGTGCCTCTGCTGCCATCACGTTCCTCAAGCAGCGCGGATGCAAGCATATCCGTCTGGTCAATCTGATTGCTGCTCCCGAAGGCATCGAACGCGTGCAGAAAGATCATCCTGACGTTAATATTTACGTTGCCTGCTGTGATGAGAAACTCAACGATCACGGCTACATCGTTCCCGGTCTGGGTGATGCCGGCGACCGTCTCTTCGGCACCAAGTAAGTCAATACGATATCCCGCAGACTCCTGCGGGATATTTTTGTGAGGAAGAATATGATTATCGATATTTCACAGGAGATTCTTACCTGCAAGGTATGGCCAGGAGATCCTGAGCCTCATACGGAACGCCTTTGCGATATGCACAAGGGTGACCTCTACAACCTGACTAAACTGTCTATGTGTGCCCACAATGGCACACATGTCGACGCTCCGCTTCACTTCATTGCAGATGGCAAGTCTATCGATCAGTTGCCGCTGGAACCTTTTGTGGGCGATTGCTATGTAGCTCGCCATGATGGCGATGTAAAAGCAGAGCATGCGGCTCAAATCCTGAAGGAGGCGGCAAAGGCAGATGCCTCACAACGCATTCTGATTGCCGGTAAAGCCACTGTAACAGCTGAGGCAGCCGAAGTGTTTGCGCAAGCCGGAATCCTTCTGATTGGCAATGAAAGCCAAACTGTCGGCCCAGAGAACGCACCCATGCACGTGCATCGGATTCTGCTTGGAGCAGGCGTGGTGCTTCTCGAAGGCATTGTACTCACGGATGTAAAAGCCGGCAAATACTTTCTAAACGCTGCTCCTCTCAATTTCTCAGGCTGTGAAGGATCGCCCTGCAGAGCGATTCTGATCCGATAAATGAATACGACAGGCCGCTGTCCTTTTGGAGACAGCGGCCTGTTTATCATCAAAAGAACCGCAGGAGAAAACCTCTCCTGCGGTTCTCAAAGGACAGCCTTACATGGCGAAGCATATACAGCATACGCACATACAAGAATATTCCTTTATCCCTTCGCATGAATGCGCGCAATCGCACGCTTGAGCTTGGCTTCCATCACGGCGTAGTCTTTATCCTGACGGGTGATGGATTCCAGTTTCTTTTGTGCAGCGGCCTGCGCCTTCTGAGCGCGTTCAAGGTCGATATCCTCGGCCCACTCGAAGGTAGTAGCCATCACTCGAACCTCACCGGAAGACACACCAAGCATACCGCCGGAACAGGCCGCGATACGGGTGTTGCCTTCGGCGTCCGTCACACGTGCTTCGCCGATGCCCAGAGGCGCGGCATAGTCGATGTGGCGGGCGAGGATGCAAACATCGCCGCCCACAGTGCGCAGGATGATCTTTTCGGCCTCGCCGTCATAAACCATGCGATCGGGGGTTACGATCTGCAAATGAAACGTTGCCATGCTTACTCACCCTTTTTGGCCTTAGCTACGGCTTCGTCGATAGTGCCAACGAACAGGAACGCACTCTCAGGCAGGTCGTCGTGCTTGCCTTCGATGATTTCCTTGAAGCCGCGGATGGTTTCCTTCAGAGGCACGTACTTGCCTTCCATGCCGGTAAACTGCTCGGCAACGGAGAAGGGCTGGCTCAGGAAGCGCTGCACCTTGCGGGCGCGGGCAACGATGAGCTTGTCTTCGTCGCTGAGTTCGTCCATGCCCATGATGGCGATGATGTCCTGCAGTTCCTTGTAGCGCTGCAGAATACCCTGCACCTGACGGGCAACCTCATAGTGCTCCTGACCGACAACCTCGGGGGAGAGGATACGGCTGGTGGAGTCCAGAGGATCAACGGCGGGATAGATGCCCAGAGATGCGATGGCACGGCTGAGAACGGTGGTCGCATCCAGATGGGCGAAGGTGGTAGCGGGAGCGGGGTCGGTCAAGTCGTCGGCAGGGACGTAAACGGCCTGCACGGATGTGATGGAACCCTTCTTGGTGGAAGTGATGCGCTCCTGCAGCGCGCCCATTTCGGTGGCCAGCGTGGGCTGGTAGCCTACGGCGCTGGGCATGCGGCCCAGCAGAGCGGACACTTCGGAACCCGCCTGAGTGAAGCGGAAGATGTTGTCGATAAAGAGAAGCACGTCCTGATTCTCACGGTCGCGGAAGTATTCCGCCATGGTGAGACCGGAGAGCGCAACGCGCATACGGGCTCCCGGAGGCTCATTCATCTGGCCGTAGACCAGAGCGGTCTTGTTGATAACGCCGCTTTCCTTCATCTCGTTGTACAGGTCGTTGCCCTCACGGGTACGCTCGCCAACGCCGGCGAAAACGGACAGACCGCCATGCTGCTTGGCAACGTTGTTGATCAATTCCATGATCAGAACGGTCTTGCCAACGCCGGCGCCGCCAAACAGGCCGATCTTGCCGCCCTTTGCATAGGGAGCGATCAGGTCGACAACCTTGATGCCGGTTTCAAGAATTTCAGTGGAGGTCTCCTGCTCCTCGTAAGAGGGAGCGGGACGGTGGATGGGCCAGCGCTCGACATCTTCCGGGTTGGGCTGCTCGTCGATGGCGTCGCCCAGCAGGTTGAAGATACGGCCGAGGCACTTGTCGCCCACGGGCACGGTGATGGGGCTCTGGGTGTCCACGGCGTCAAGGCCGCGCACCATGCCGTCGGTGGCGTTCATGGAAATGCAGCGAACGACGTTGTCGCCCACATGCTGCGCCACCTCAGCGACAACCTTCTTGTCGCCGTTCTGGATTTCAATGGCGGAGAGAAGCTCAGGCAGCTGGCCGTCCTCGAAGCGGATGTCGAGCACGGGTCCGATAACCTGCACTACTTTGCCAATGTGTTGCATGCTCACGTTGTTCTGACTCCTTTCCCGGCGCTGTTACTGTTCGGCGCCGGCCACGATCTCCGTGATCTCCTGGGTAATGGCGCCCTGACGCGCCCGATTGTACTTCAGCGTAAGGTCGGCAATCATCTCGCCCGCGTTCTTGGTGGCGGAGTCCATGGCGGTGCGGCGTGCGGAAACCTCGCTTGCGAAGGAATCGCACAGCGCGCTGTACAGCCTGCCGGACAGGAAATCGGGCATGATCATTTCGAGGGTTTCTGCAGCACTGAGTTCATAGATGGTGGATGCGGAAACACTCTCCATCTTCTCAGGCTTGGGGATGGGCAGGAGCTGGTCAATTCGCACCTCCTGGCTCATCATGGACTGGAAGCTGGTATACACCAGCCAGAGTTCGTCAAATCGCTCGGCCTTGTAGCCTTCAATCAGCATCTCCGCCAGCTTGTAGCAGTTGCCCACAGTCATGCCTTCGACACGGCTGAAGTCGTTGCTGAGGCTTTCTACACCATAGCGCTGGAAACGCTCCACTGCCTTGCGGCCCATGGGCAGCACGCAGTAGTCAAACCCTTCGGCATGAGCGGCAAGCCCCTTGAAAATGTTGGCGTTGTAGCCTCCAGCCAGTCCGCGGTCGCCTGCGATCACCACATAGCAGCGGCGCTTCACAGGACGGGCGGTGACAAAGGGTACGGTGACATCGTCACAGCTGGCAGCGGCGGCAGCCACAGCCTCCTGAGCAATGCGGGTATAAGGCTTGCTGTTTTCCATGCGCTCCTTGGCGCGGCGGAGTTTGGAGGTCGCAACGAGCTGCATCGCCTTGGTGATCTGCATGGTGCTTTCCACGCTCTTGATGCGAAGCTTGATGTCTTTCATGGACGCTCCGGCCATGGCGAAACCTCCTTAATGCTTATTTGGTCTTCAGGAAATCCTTCGTGTAGGATTCCAGAGCAGCTTTGAGCTTGGCTTCGGTTTCCTTGCTCAGTTCGCCGGTGGTGCGGATGGCTTCAAGTACGTCGGCATGCTGGGCGCTCATGCGCTCGTACAGGCCGTCTTCGTACTCGGCAACGTCGGTCACTTCGACATCCTTGAGGAAGTCATGAGTGACGGCGTAGAAGATACACACCTGATCCTCCACGGCGATGGGGTGGTTGCGGTTCTGCTTGAGCACTTCCACGATACGTGCGCCCTGGGCCAGACGGGCCTTGGTGTCGGCATCGAGGTCGGAGCCGAACTGGGCAAAGCCCTGCAGCTCACGGTACTGGGAGTACAGCAGCTTGAGGGAACCGGCGACCTTCTTCATGGCCTTGATCTGGGCGTTGCCGCCGACACGGCTGACGGAGATGCCGGGGTTTACAGCAGGCATGATGCCGGCGTGGAAGAGCTCGGTCTCCAGGAAGATCTGACCGTCGGTGATGGAAATAACATTGGTGGGAATGTAGGCGGAAACGTCGCCTGCCTGCGTCTCGATGATGGGCAGCGCAGTGATAGAGCCGCCGCCGTAAGCGGGGTCAACACGTGCGGAGCGCTCGAGAAGACGGCTGTGCAGGTAGAAAACGTCGCCCGGATAAGCCTCGCGTCCCGGAGGACGGCGGATGAGCAGGGACAGAGCGCGGTAGGCAACCGCGTGCTTGGACAGATCATCGTAGATGATCAGCACGTCCTTGCCCTGATCCATGAAATACTCCGCCATGGCGCAGCCGGAATAGGGCGCGATGTACTGCAGAGGAGCCAGCTCAGCGGCGGTGGAGGAAACAACGATGGTATAATCCATCGCGCCGGAGGCGGTCAGGGTATCGACCAGCTGGGCGACGGTGGAGCACTTCTGGCCGATGGCCACATAAATACAAATAACGCCCTTGCCCTTCTGGTTGATGATGGTATCCAGCGCGATCACAGTTTTACCGGTCTGACGGTCGCCGATGATGAGCTCGCGCTGACCGCGGCCGATGGGGATCATGCTGTCGATGGCCTTGATGCCGGTCTGCAGCGGAACGCTGACGCTCTTGCGCTGGATAATGCCGGGCGCATTGCGCTCGATGGGACGAACTTCCTTGGCTTCAATCTGGCCCTTGCCGTCCACGGGCTGACCCAGAGAGTTGACAACGCGGCCGATCAGGCCTTCGCCGACGGGCACGGAAACGACCTTGCCGGTGCGTTCCACCACGTCGCCTTCGCGGATGCCTTCATCCTCACCCAGCATAACGATGGCAACGGAGTTTTCTTCCAGGTTAAGAGCCATGCCGTACGCGCCGTTGGAGAAGCGTACGAGCTCGTTGGCCATACAATTGTCCAGACCGGATACGCGCGCGATGCCGTCGCCGATCGTGATGATGGTGCCGGTATCGGTCTGGGTGATCTGGTTTTCGTAGTTTTTGATCTGCTCTTTAATGAGCTTAGAGATCTCTTCGGGTTTCAACTGCATCGTATCACCAGCTTTCATGTCTTACGCGCCCTGAACCATAGCGCTGTGAATAGACTTGAGACGGTTTTTCAGCGTATTGTCATACCGCTGGCCGTTCATCTCCAGCAGCACGCCGCCCACCAGAGAGGCGTCGATTTTTTCGATGAGCACAACCTTCTTGCCCGTCATCTTCGACAGTTTTTCGGTCATGCGTGCACGCTGTTCGTCGTCAAGCGCCACAGCTGTCGTAACGGAGGCTTCGACAATGCCGTGCGCCTGGTTGTAAAGCGTTTTGAAGGCGGCAAGACAGCCCTCATACTCGTTGAGCGCGCCGCGCTCGCAGAGGATTTTCAGGAAGTTGAGCAGATAGAGGTGCACCTGAGAGCGAAGCACGCTGTCAAGAATTTTGACACGCTCTTCCTTGCTCAGTGACATGTTGCCCAGCAGCCGGGTAAAGTCCGGCTGTTCTTTGAAGAGGCGGGAAAGAATCAGCATCTGATCCAGAACGTCCTGGCTGATGTTTTCCTCTTCACACAGGGCATACAGGCCGTCGCCGTATTCTCTGGCCAGTTCTGTCACGCTTCTTCACCAACGTTCCTGATGAATTCGTCCACAAAGGTCTCGTGATCGGTCTTCTGAACCTCACGCTCGACAACCTTGGAGGCGATGCTGACAGCGATATCGGAGATTTCGCTGCGGACGTCCATCAGCATCTGCTTGCGTTCCATGGCGATTTCTTCTTCAGCCTTCTGCTTCATGCGGGTCGCCTGCAGAGTGGCTTCGCCAACGATGGCGTCGCCCTTGCGCTGGGCTGTGACCACAGCGTTGCGAACCAGTCCGTCCGCCTCTTCGCGTGCGGTAGCCAGACGGGCTTCGTATTCCTGCTTCATCCCCTTGGCGGCGGTGCGGTCCTGTTCAGCCTCGCCATAGAGTTTCTCCACCTCAGCGTCGCGCTTGGCGAAAATAACCTGAATGGGCTTGAACAGGAACTTCTTGAAGATGATAAAGATGATCAGCAGATTGGCAAGCGAGATAAGAATTTGCCACAGATTAACGGAAATGATATCCAATGACTGTACGCTCATGGCTGATGCCTCGCTTTGTTTGCTTTGTTTCTACTTGATTACATGCCGCCCAGAGTCTTGACAGCATTGATAAGAAGATTGACAAAGCTGCTGGGAGCCACGAAGATGAGCAGAATGCCGATAACCAGACCGTAGATACCGGTGGTCTCAGCAACAGCGCAGCCCATGATCATGGTAGAGGTCACAGCGCCCTTGCTTTCGGGCTGACGGCCGATGGCTTCACAGGCAGAGGCAACTGCCTGACCTTCACCGATACCAGGGCCAACACCGGCGATCAGAGCAATACCGGCGCCGATGGCGCAACCAGCGAGCATGATACCAATAGCGAGTTCCAACATGATAAGTTCCTCCTTAAATTAGATACATTCTTTATGCAGTATGCAAAGCCTTGTTTCTCCGCTTTGCCTTACGCCGTTCGTATTCTTCCTCCGGGAAGTTCAGGGCAATGTTGAGCATCGTCAGCATGGCGAAGATGAACGCCTGCATCAGACCGCTGAAGATGTCGAAGTACATGGACAGAATGGCGGGCAGACCAATCTGCAGGAAGGGGAAGTCTCCCAGAATGCCGGGCAGCCAGCCCAGAAGCATGCCGGAGAGGTTCTGCAGCGCGTAGGCCACCAGCGTGGAGATAACCGCGCCGGAAAGCACGTTGCCGTAATGACGGAAGGACATCGAAATGGGAGTGGCAAACTCACCGATAATGTTGCACGGCAGGAACAGCGGCACGGGTTCGATGTAGCCCTTGAGGTAATTGAGGAGGCCGCCCTGCAGTTTGTAGTAGGTAATCAGGATAAACACCAGAATGGCCCAGCCAGCAACAATGTTCAGATCGGACGTGGGAGAGTAGAGACCCACCAGACAGGCAAGGCTGGAAAATGCGGACAGACCCATGATAGCAGCCACGAAAGGCGCATAGCCCGCAAAACGCGGCCCCATGTTTTCGTCCACCAGACCCTGCACCTTTTCAACAATCATCTCTGCGATATGCTGACGCTTGCTCGTGGGAACAACCTTGAGGTCGCGGGTCAGATACAAACACAGTCCCAGCAGAGAGATTATCACCAGCGCAGAGTTGACCTGAGATTCGGTGATGGGAAGGTTCATCAGCGGCATCGGAATGGTGAAGTACACCTGCGCGCCTGTGATCGAGATACCCTCAGAGGGTCCTTTGGTGAGGATCTTGAGAATGATGCCGAACACAAACGGCAGAATCATCATGGCGATAAGCGCAAGATCCCTGCACTTTGCACGCATTGATTTATTCATTACGGATCAGACTCCTTTCTCAATGATCAGCTTGTTAGCCATCACGACCAGCTGAGGGAACATCAGCGGTACGAGCGCGGCCACTGAATGAAAGAAGGGGAGAAGGATTCCCAGTATCGCCGCGGCGCCCAGAAGCATCATGCGTCCGGTGTAGGAGGCCTGCATCCGGCGTTTGGCTTGCCGGATTTCGGGGACTTCGGCCGAAATATCCTTGGCAGGTGCATCTTTATGGGTTTCCTTTTCGGCTTCCTGCGCATCCTTTTCTTCATAAGAGGGCATCGATACACCGTTCATGGTTTCAGCAGCACGCTGAACGCTCAAAGCCATCAGAAAGAAATTGAAGCTTGCAGCCAGTGTGCCCCAAACCGCACCCAGAATAACCGTATAGTCAAACTGACCGATTAGGAAAAAAATGAGTATCATACATATGGATAAAACAGAACATCCAATCAGAATCTTTATGCTTTCTTTTCGAACAGCTGGTTGTACTTTCATCAAATCGCCAACCTTTCTCAAGATAATATTGTAGCGGATTTGTTCTGTTTGTCAAGGCAACAACCTAATTCGAAAACTAAGTTTCTTTTTTAACAAGCAAATACCTTAGCAGAATCTAAACATCAAATCAATTTTGGAATTATTATTTTCGATAATGTTAAAAAAATAAAGAAATTGTTACGAAAATACGTGATTTTTACATAAAGATATGATATAATGAAATTGGCAGACATTACACCGATGGAGGAAACCCGCTATGATCACGAAAGTACAGGATAAAACGCTGACTGGTGAACTCGGCGCTGCGAGGGGACTCAGACTTTCTTCGCTGGAACGTGCAATGCTTCGCTGGGCGGTCGTGGATCCTGATGACAAGCTGCTGGACGCGAATGCAGGCGCAGGCATGATGACGGAATATCTGCGGCGTAATGTGCAGTGCGAAGTCTGCGGCGTATCGGATAATATGGAGCAAGTACGTTATGCACGCAGTCTTCTCCAAAGCTGCGATATTATATATGCACCTGCCGGAGATATTCCTTGGCGTGAGGACAGCTTTGACACTGTGATGATGAGGCTTAATACTGAAGAGCCCGAGATGCTTGCGCGCATGTTCTCCGAGGCGCACCGCGTGCTCAGGCCCGGCGGACAGCTGATTATCGGCGCTGTATGTTTCCCGGCGTGGATGAATGCAGCTGCAGATGTTTTTTCCTCAGAGGATAAACAGCGTTTGAGCTGTTCGAAGCTGAAAAAGGCACTGGCAGAGCAGAAACTGATCGATACCAACTGGCAGCGCACAGGCATCAGCTCCGGCGTCATGATCGCCTGGAAGGCCAAGGATGACGCCCGTCAGCTGCTGGATGATTAAAGTGGATACAAAAAAGACGCACCGCGTAAAAGCGATGCGTCTTTTCATATGCGTTTACTGGAGTTTGAGATCCAGTTTGCCGGTAGGAATCAGTTTCCCCGTGAGAACGTCAGCGACGTTTGTCAGACTGTGAAGGTTGTATTCATAGGCAAGCAGACCGCAGACGCCTTCAGGAAGTTCAGCCATATCGTAGGGATTGCGCAGAGCAGCAACAACCATAGGCTTGCCAAGCGAAGCCAGCGCCTTCATCAGCTTCATCTGTCCACGCTTGATGTGCCCGTTGTAGGTGCCAAGCACAATGCAGCTGCAGCCTTCTGCGGCTGCGACGGACTTCGCAATTTCCTCGTCATCAGGATCGATAGAGGTTGTCAGGCAGGTTCCGCCCAGCTTTTCCTGCATCCAGTCAGCAAAGCAGAGGGATCGGTTGACCGGGCTGGAAGCAAGCGTGGGCTGGAAGGGATAGCAGCCAGTGAAGTAGGGATGATCGCCCAGCACAGGCACCGGAGCGCCCATATGGGTAACGCCGTCAGCGCGCATGGCGTTGATGGTCTGGTGGAATGCATCACATCCAGCCAACTCAAAGGCAGGAGCGGGCATCTGAGGAAGCTGATTCTTCAGCTTGCCGATTCGCTCCACGGATGCGCGGCATTCGCTCTCGCTGAGTTCGCCGCTTTCCAATGCAGCGTACAGCGCCTCGGCTACTTCACCCGCAAGGGCAGGATCGTGAGAGATGCACAGCAGGTCGACATTGGCCTGACAGGCAGCCACACAGCCCTTTACCGTGCCGTAGAAGGTTGCGATAGCATCCATCATCATGCAGTCGGTGCAGACAAGACCGTCGAAACCGAGCTTTTCACGCAGAAGACCGGTGATGATCGGTCGGGACATGGTGGCGGGTACGCCGCTGTCATCCAGCTGAGGAAAGAGAATATGCGTTGTCATTACGGCGCTCACGCCCGCACGAACGGCCTCGCGGAAGGGAATCAGTTCGCACTGTTCCAGTTCGTCAAGGCTCTTGTCTACACGGGGAAGCCCCAGATGGCTGTCCACAGCAGTATCGCCGTGACCAGGGAAATGCTTGGCGCAGCTGAAAACGCCCGCGTCGTTCAGACCATGAATCATGGGCAGCGCATATTCGCAGACCTTTTCAGGCGTGTCTCCGTAGCTGCGCGCGCCGATGACGGGGTTCTGGGGATTGGAATTGATGTCCAGAACCGGAGCAAGGTCAAAGTTGATGCCCAGCGCACGCAGCTCTGTGCCGGTGATCTTGCCGGCAACGTAGGCGTTTCCGGGATTCTGGGTGGCAGAAACGGCCAGCGCAGTGGGGACGATGGCGCAGTCCTTGGGCAGACGGTTGACAATGCCGCCTTCCTGGTCGGCAGCAATCAGCGCAGGCTTGCCAGTGTATTCCATAGCAAGCGCCTGAAGCTCGGCGCACAGATCGCGCACCTGCGCGCGATCGACGACGTTTTCGCTGAAGAGAATGAAGTTGCCGACTTTGTACTTTTTAACGGCCTCTTTGAGAGAGTCGGGAATCGTGGTTCCGGGAAAGCCCACCAGCAGACGCTGGCCCACAAGATGCATAAGCTGCTCGTTCATAATAGATCGTCCTCCTTGATTACAGGCTCATTTTGCCAAGCACCACAGGATGCGAGGCGTTGGTGGCGCTGGTCACATTTCCGCAGCTGCCGAAGATGTATTCGTTGGCGAGAATGGCAAAAGCCACAGCTTCCTTGGCGTCGCCGTCAAAGCCCAGCTCCTCGTTGCGCATGACGCGCACGCCGGGCAGGCAGTCGCTGATCATCTGCATCAGCGTCGCGTTCTGAGCTCCGCCGCCGCCGACAATCAGGCAATCAGGACGGATTGCGCTGGTTTCATCAGCCGCAACGCGGATGCATTCGGCAGTGAAACGAGTAGCCGTGGTCAGCATGTCCAGCTCGCATACGCCCAGTTCTTCCGCCTTGTTTACAAGTGCGCTGACGTACGCTTCGCCGTATACTTCGCGTCCGGTGGTTTTGGGCGCTTTGCGCTTCAGGTAAGGATCCTCCATGAGGAAATCCAGCAGGGGCTGGCTTACTTTGCCTTGAGCGGCTAGCTGGCCGCCTTCATCCCAGCGCTGTCTGCCGTTGGTCATACGGCTGACAAGAGCATCCATCACCATGTTGCCGGGGCCGGTATCGAAGGCGAAGGTGTCAGTGAGCGCACCGCCCTTGGGCAGTACAGTCAGATTTCCGATGCCGCCGATGTTTTGCAGACCGACGTTGTATTCCTCGCTGCGGTACAGCAAAAATTCAGAATAGGGCACCAGCGGAGCGCCCAGACCGCCAGCGGCCATATCGCGCACGCGGAAATCGCTGATGACCGGGCAGCCAAGCGCCTCGTTGATGTAGGACGGGTCGCCCATCTGCAGTGTGCCGCGCAGAGTATAGCCCAGATAGTCCTCAGCCACCGGAACATGCCACAGCGTCTGACCGTGCGTACCGACCAGATCAATTTCGGAAGGCTGGATTCCGGCTTTTTCACATAGCGCGAGACACGCGTCCTTATAAAGCACGCCAAGAAGCTGGCTGAGCATCAAGAGCTCGTGAGAACCGCCTTCGTTTCCGCCGGCAAGCGCCAGAATTCGTTCGCGAACATGATCTTCAAACGGAATATACACAAACGAGACGAGCTCCACTTTGGTGCTCAGGCCGTATCCGTGAATTCTGCACAGCGCCGCGTCCACGCCGTCGGCGCTGGTGCCGCTCATCATACCGATGACAAGACGGCTGGGCTTCTGCCATAGTCTGGTGAGCTGTTTCATCTGCTTCAGCCTCCCTGTACAGCCTGTGCGATGCGTCCATCGGCCTTTTCAAGCGCGCTGCGCGCCTCGTCGGCATTCAGATTCATCAGAAGCATCACGATGGCGGTTTTGCAGTGCATGTTGGCCGCTTCAAGAGCCGTACGCGCTGCTGCTTCTTCCGCGCCGGTGGCGGAGCACACGATGCGCACGGCGCGCTGCACCAGCTTTTCGTTGCTGGGACGCAGATCCACCATCAGGTTCTCATAAACCTTGCCCAGCTTGATCATGGTGGCGGTGGAAAGCATGTTGAGAACCATCTTCTGCGCCGTGCCGCTCTTCATGCGGGAAGAACCGGTAACGACCTCCGCACCGGGCGTGGGAGCGATGGTGATGTCGGCGTGGCGAGACATTTCGCTTCCGCTACAGCAGACAACGGCGATAACAGGAGCGCCGAGGCTGCGGGCATAATCCATAGCGCCGATGGCATAGGGCGTGCGTCCGCTGGCAGCGATGCCAACCAGCACGTCCTTTTTGCTGAAATCAATGCTCTTGAGGTCTTGCACACCCAGATCAGCCTTGTCTTCAGCACCTTCCGCTGCCTGCGTGACCGCCTTGGGGCCGCCTGCGATGAGACCAACCACCATGCCGGGATCAACACCATAAGTCGGAGGACACTCCGAAGCGTCCAGCACACCGAGCCTGCCTGAGGTTCCAGCACCGCAGTAAATCAGCCTGCCGCCGTTTTTGAGCTGTTCATAAATCACATCAACGGCCTGCGCGATCTGAGGAAGCTCCTTTTCGACGGCCTCTGCTACGCGATGATCTTCCTGATTGATGACGCTCACCATATCCAGCGTGGACATGCGGTCAATGTGCATGGAATTGGGATTGCGCTGTTCTGTTTGCAGCTGGGACAGATTTGCCATAACAATCTCTCCTTGATGGTGAATGTGATTTGCACCCGGACTGAAATGCAGCCCGGGTGCATGAAATTGAGAATTAGAAATAGCGCTTGTCGTAGTCTTCGCTGCCGAGCTGACAGGACATAACGGCGAAATTAGCAGTCACATGCATACCGGCGCGCATGTAAATCTTCTGCGCGTGGTTGTCAAGACCGGTGAACAGGGAGCTGAAAGCAGCGCCTTCGTCCACAAACTCCTGCATCAGCATGTTGAACAGCACAGTGCCAATGCCGCGTCCGCCCCACTTGGGATCGGCGCAGATGCCGGTAAACCAGCCGCGTCCGCTCTTCTGCAGATCAACAGGGCCGGTAAAGCCGATGATGTGGCCGTCCTTCATGCCGACAAGGATGGGACGGGGACCCTTGGGCTGGATGCCGTCCGGCCAGTGCTCGGGATCGTTGTTGGGTTCGCCGGTATGCCATGCTGCAAGCTCATGCTTGAGCACGTTGCGCCAGTATTCGCTGCCGACGCGGTCGCACATCTCGTCGTATTCTTCGCCCATGCCCATTTCCCAGCGGCCTACGTAGATGCCTTCGTCGTTGAGCTTTTTGATCATCTCGTCCAGCTTGGGATCCCACTTGAAGTTCTTGAGATTCATATACAGGGAAATCTCATGGAATTTGTCCACAAAGCCGTTCTTCTTCAGGAACGCAAAGCCGATGCCCTTTTCATCTACGCCGGGGGCGTTGTTGTGATCATGGCCGCCTGCGCCGGGAATCAGCCAGGTCAGATGGATGGGATTGTCGCCGGAAACGACCATGGCTTTCTTGTTGTGCGCAATGCCGACCTCGCGCAGAGCGTCAAGAAGCGCAGTGCCAACGCCCTGTCTGCGCCATGCTTCATCCACAAGGATCATGGTCAGGTAAATGGGCGTATTTTCGGCGGTTTCGCCGTTCAAAAAGCTGGTTTTGGCCGCGCCGTGAATCCAGCCGATAAGCTTTCCGTCTTCGGTGCGGGCTGCGAAGCCCCAGCAGTTTTCACCAAAGAAACGGGTGCAGAAATCTTCTTCCTCCAGAGGCTTGTAAACGACCTCACCCTTGTCAGAAGCAGTCTTGAGAATCGCCAGCGCCTCTTTTGCATCCTCGGGACGCAGCGCAGAAATAATCCAGTTCATCGTATGGCCTCCTTAGTCGTAGAGATGGTACTTCTTGGCCTTTTCGTTGAAAGCGGCCACTTCGGGCTTAAACTCTTCCACCAGTTCAGCGGTGGTCTTCTTGCCGGTGCGGTATGCGTCGCCGCCAAGCAGACGATCCATGTGATAGAAACGCTTGGTTTCGCCTTCCATCTCCAGCACATGGCAGAGGATTTCAAACTTGTCGCCAGCCTGCTTGCGGATTTCATCCAGCAGGATCATGCCGGCCTCGAACAGATCGCAGGCTTCGCGGTCAGTCACATGCATCTGAACGCCGTGGCACAGCTGACCCTGATGCTTGGAGAAGGTGGGGCAGAAGGCGGTGCGGCGGAAGTGTACGCCGGGCAGATTGTGCTTGGCCATGGCGGCTTCCAGCTCAGCGCTGTTGAGGAAGGGGGCGCCGACCACTTCGAAGGGCAGAGAGGTTCCGCGGCCTTCAGAGATGTTGGTGCCTTCAAAGATGCAGGTGCCGATGTAGGTGAACGCAGCATTCAGAGTGGCAAGGTTGGGAGAGGGAGCGACCCAGGGCAGATCGGTATCATCCAGATACATGTCGCGCTTCCAGCCTTCCAGAGGCACAACGGTGAGTTCCAGATCCAGCTTGAGGTAGTCCTTGATGTAGAGAGCAACCTCGCCGCAGGTGAGCGCATAGCGGCTGGGCAGCTCGTAGTCGCCCACGAAGGACTTGAAGGCAGGATCCTGAATGGTACCGCAGGTCTTCACACCGCCAATGGGATTGATGCGGTCAAGCACGATCATGCTCTTGCCGGAACGGTTGCAGGCCTCCATGGCATAGCCCATGGAGTAGATGTAGGTGTAGAAGCGCGCGCCAACGTCCTGAATATCAAAAACCAGCACGTCGAAAGCGTCCAGCATTTCGTCGTTGAAATGGGCATTCTTGCCGTAAGCGCTGTATACGGTTACGCCGGTAAAGGGATCGACCATGTTTTCAACCTTGGCACCGGCCTGGATGTCGCCGCGAATACCGTGCTCAACAGCAAAAAGAGCGGTCAGATTGAAACGCTCGGCAATGATATCGATGGTGGAGCGGAAGTTATGGTCAATGCCGGTCGGGTTGGTCATCAGGCCAACGCGCTTGCCTTCCAGCAGATGCGCAACGGTGTCTATGCGGTCAATGCCGCTGAGAACATGGGCTTTCATGGGATGGGTACCTCGCTTTCGTTATATGGATTTGGAAAGAAAACTGACTGATGCAATGATTATACTATACTATTGATGAAATGTGGAACTTTCTTTGAAATTTTTTATGGATAGAGATGATATTTCTTTGTTTGTTCACAGAAAAACGCAGCCTTTGGGAAACCTTCTTCCAGATTCTGAAATGATAAGACTTTTCCTCTAAGAGAAAAGAAACGCCGTTTTCTGCTTTGGCAACAGAAAACGGCGCATAAAATTGGAAACTAAGTGGATTTTCTTCTCCGCTTGGCGATAGCGGCGCTGCGGCTGAGCACAGGAGCTATTTCGTCAGCCATCTGGCTGGAGAGGCAGGTGAACAGCACGTCCACCATGCTCATCGTGCTCATGCGCGAGGACATCGCACCTGCGCGCTGGAGCGATTCGTTGCTGGCAACATGGAGAGCAACATCGCTCATTTCGCCTACAGGATTCCGTCCGTGGCGCGTAAGCGAAATGATTTTCGAACCGCGTTCGTGTGCGAGCTCACAGGCTTCGATCATGTCGCGCGTACGCCCATTGAAGCTGATGACAACGGCAACACTGTCTTCGGTCATGGAGGCGATTTCCATCAGCTGCAGATGCAGGTCGGAGGAAAAACGGCTCGGCAGACCGATGCGGCTGAGCTTGTAATGCATGTCCAGCGCTATGACTGCGCTGTTGCCCGCTCCGAAGAGAACAATACGGTCGGCTTTTCTGAGAAGCTGAACCGCTTCCTCCAGCGCGTCGTAGTCGATCAGTTCGGCGGTATCCTCAAGCGAGCGGATCTCGCCGCGGATGGTGATCTGCGCAATCTGCTTGACTGAACAGCCGGGATGGATATCCTCATACATCTCCATGCCGCTGCGCTGACCGCTCAAGGCCTGTTCCACCAGAAGCTGGCTGCACAGATCCTTGTATCCGGAAAAACCGGCGGTTTTGCAAAGCTGAACCACCATGGATTTGCTGGTGTGGCACTCATCGGCGACGGTAGAGATGGTGATCTCAGACATCCGTTCGGCGTTTTTGAGAATGTAATCCGCAATACGCCTTTCGGTGACGGAGAACGTGCCTTCACGCAGCTTGGTGAAGGTACTCATGTTCAGGCCTCCCTTACGAGCTGTTCGGGATCGTTCTGACAGTAGGCAGCAATGCCGCGCACAGCAGCGTCGTCCACATGGGCGGCGGGAATGACGGGAACGTTCAGCTTGACATAGGGCAGCAGAAGATCAGCGGAGAGCGCAATACGTCCGCCCAGAACCACGCCGTCGACCCACTCGGGCATATAGGTGGAAAGAATCTCAGCGAATAATTCGCCGGTTTCTGCAAACACGCGGATGGCGGTTTCATCGCCGGCGTGAGCCAGATCAGCGATTTCACGCACTTCGATTTCTTTGCCGGTCAGGTCGGTGTAGCGTTTGCGGATGGCACGGGTGCTTACATAGTCCTCCACGATGCCGCCCTTGAAGGGCTTGTTCCACATGCTTACGGCGGGGCCGCCGGTAGGATTGAGGAGAACCTTGCGGTCCTGCGTCAGCGCATAGCCAAAGCCGGTGCCAAGCATGACGCCAACAGGGCTCTGCATCTTTTCTGCGGCTCCGTCCCATGCTTCGCCCAGCATGTAGGCAGTCGCGTCGTGCAGGAAGCGAACAGGAGCGCCGGGCAGCACTTCGTTGAGAACGGGCGCAAGAGCAACGTCCTTGATGGCCTGCCACTTGTGAACCATGCGGCTCTCGCCGGCCTTGAAGTCGAAAGGACCGGGGCAGGCGGCGCCGATACGGGTTGCATTCCAGCTCTTGCCCCATTCAGCGGCAGCGCGGAAGGTACCCAGGAGATCCTCCCGGCTGTCGCCGGGGAAGGCGAACAGCCGGGTTTCCAGAATCTCTTTATCGCGGATGACGGCAGCTTTGATGCTGGAGCCTCCGCAGTCAAGCGCAAGAATTACTTCGCACATGCTTCAAAGCCTTCCTTCAGGCAGGTCTTGTGAACAGTCACGTCACCTTCGCCGAGGTTAACGATGCGGTAGGCGCCGAAGTCAGCGGGAACAACGATCACGTCAAGATAGTTGGCCACGAAGCAGCGGCTGGGATCAGCAATGCACTCGATGCGAACCTTCTCGCCCTCAGTCAGAGCCAGCACGTGGAAGCGGTCCACGGTGTTGTCCTCGATGGTGTGGGTGAAGGTTTCGGTCTGCAGAGCGAAGTAGAGCAGATCGTGCTCGCCAACGGTGACTTCCTTCCAGTCCTCACCCTGACGTTTCACGCCGCCGTGGTTGACGAGGTTCTCGGCAACCCACTCAGAGGTGCGCTCGCCGCGGATAACCTTGCGGCCGGCAGCCAGGTGGATGGGACGGGGCAGACCGGTCTGAGGATCGGTGCGCTGGTAGTCATACAGCTTGTAGGTGTAGGAGCCCACGGTCAGGGAGCCGATCTCAAGGATGACCTGATTATGGCCGGAAGCGTGGATGGTGCCGGCGGGAATCATGACCTGAGTGCCGGGAATGGAGGGCACGGAGTTGACGTACTTCTTGTAGTCGATCAGCTCGCCGGTTTCCTGAGCCTTTTCAGCAGCCTCGAAGAAAGCCTCGCAGGAGCCTTCCTCCTTGAAGCCGAGGTAGGTGCAGGCGTTCTGACCGGCAACGCATACGTAGTAGCTCTCGTCCTGACGACCCAGCTCGCCGTGGTTGTTCACAACCCAGTCAGCATGGGGATGGCACTGGATGGACATGTTGCCGGAGGAGTGGAAGGTATCGTCGTAGTTGAAGCGGATGGGGAAGTAGCCGCCGAAGGTATCGTAGCAGGGCTTGCCCAGCAGCTTGTCAGCCTGCTGCATGACGAAGGTGAAGAAGGGAACTTCCAGCTCGTGGCCTTCCCAGGTAGCAGCCAGGGAAACTTCCATGGGGATCATGTCGAACACCCAGGCACAGTTGCGCATTTCCTTGGGCAGGTTGCGCAGACGATGGATGTACCAGCCGCCCCAGACGCCCTCGAGGTACACAGGACGGCAGCGGAACGGACGGGTACGCAGCTCGTCAAACAGAGCGCACAGGTTCTCGTAGGGCAGCATGCTCATGTGGGTGGGATCATCAGCACTGATGTACCAGGTCAGAGCGCCCTCGCGGATGAGGCTCCAGCGAAGCTCAACGGCCAGTTCGAAGTCCACATAGTAGTTGCGGCGCATCATGGCGTTGAAGGGGAAAGCCTCGGTCTCACCGAAGTTGTGGGCCTTGCCGTACTTGTAGTTCAGAGCGGCGGTGCGGGGGGTGATGTCAGCCCAGATGCGCTCGTCGTACAGGGCGCTCAGGCTCTTGCACAGCGCGCCGCGGCCAACGACCAGAACCAGCTCATCGCCCTTGAGGGTTTCGGCCAGAGCGGCTACCTTCTCGGCGTCAAACAGGTCTTCGTAGGTACGCTCGATGCGAACGCCGTAAAGCAGCACGGGGTCAAGGGTGCGGTCCTCGCTAAGGGAGGGAGCCAGCAGCTCGCGGATGGCTTCGGGGGTCTTGAGCAGGGTTTCGGTGCGGATGACCTTCACGCCCAGAGGACGGATCTGGCCATCGCACAGCTGGATGATGGTCTCAAACTCGGTGCCGGCATAGCCGTCGATGGCGACGCGCTTCGCGCCGTTCTTGTAAAGAGAAGCAATCTTCTTGGCTACGGGCAGAGCGCCTTCCACAACGTCCTTGCCGCCGGGGAACTTGACGGGATTGACAGCGTTGGGATCCTTATAGGGGTAGGGATGGAACATGAAACTCATGGGAATGCATCCTTTCTGTATTCGATAAAATGAAGAGAAATTACACCTCGTGATAGTCGAAGCCGAGCATCATGGCAAGGTCCTTCAGAGCGGCCAGCTGGTCGCCGGAGCACAGGCCGTAGTGCTGGGTTACGCCGATCTTGAGCAGCTTGGTGAACAGCTCCGGAGCGGTCTGGCCCACAGGACGGAACAGGCCGTGGCTGTAGGTGGCCAGGAAGGGCTCGCAGGGCAGGCAGTCAAGCAGGGTAGCGGCCATGAGGAACTGGCCGTTGTGCTGAGAGCAGTGCAGCATGGTCTTGCGGCCTTCGGGGAACACGTGCCAGGCAAAGGGAGCGCCTGCATGCTTCCACTGGCTCTTGGCGAAGCGCACGTCGCGGCTGACGATGGTCTTGCCTTCGTCAGTGTAGTCGTTGGGGCCCGCATGACCGGCAGCGAAGTTCTCGTTGGGCAGGTCAATGTGGAAGGGCTCGATAAAGTTGACCACGCCGCCGGAGAGCAGACGCAGCACGAAGGTAGCGATGCCGCCGCCCAGGTCGCCTTCGGGAACGATTACCAGATCACCGCACTCAGGGGTGGGATAGAAGCCGGGACGCAGACCGACCTTCTTGAAGAGCATCGTATCGATGTCGTTAAGAACCAGCAGGTCGATGTTGTGCTTCTTGGCCATGCGCTCCATTGCCATGGTGGCGTGAACGCTGGCAAGGAATTTTTCGGGATCGACATCGGGCTTCACGGGATAGCGGGAACCGATGTCGTTCATCATGGCCTCGGCCTCTTCGCGCGGGATGAGGTCGATTTCATCGCACAGTTCAGCGATGGAGAGGAAGTGCAGCTCAGGGCCGACCTTGCGGAAGACGTCGTAGGGATGCACATAGGTGGACCACATGGCCTCATTGTAGCAGGCCAGCAGACCTACCTTGGAATCGCGCAGGATGGCGCGGGCACGGGCGGCGTTGCCAAAGGTGGTCGCGCGCACCATGATCTCGCTCCAGGTGCCCAGATAGGTTTCGAACATGGGACGGTTGTACTGCACGTTGTCGCCGCTGGCTTCCTGAGCGCCAACCAGTCCGCCGCAGCACAGATACTCGGTGAACTCGTCGTCATCGTGGGTATCGCTGAGGTTGATTTCATCGCGCATGCGGTGGGCGAACAGAACCGGAACCGGAGGCATATCGCGCAGGAAACGGATCCAGGCGTAGTCCTCAGCCCAGCTGAGATAGATGGCCAAAACGAAGTCTACCTTGTCGTGGGTGAACAGATCCACCGCGCGCTTGGCGTCTTCGGTGTTGAAAACGATGCCGGGGAAGCTGACGTCGGCGATGGTTTCGCAGTCGCGCTTCATCCATGCGGCTTCATCCTGCTTGCGCTCCAGATAAGAACCGCGCTTGGTACCAACGCCCAGGGGAACAAAACGTTCAGGGGCAAGAAGCAGAAGACCCATTTTCGGCTTGCGAAGCTGTGTGATCATGACGTATCTCCTCTTTCCTAAATAATAAGATACCATGGATGATGACATTATAACACATTTTGCCACGGCGAGCAAGACTAGTTCGTAAGAAAAAAGAACAAAAACGAAATTGTTCAAAGAGGATTTCAAAAAAATCCCGTCCGGTTTCGGACGGGATGATGGGTCATTACAGCTTGCTGG
Organism: Clostridia bacterium; assembly: GCA_017938645.1. Next base: position 12,918 of record JAGBBE010000188.1, on the reverse strand, counting down.
CAGCAGCCTTGTCAAGCAGGAAGATGACGTCGGGATGACCGCGCAGAATGCTGGCCTGGCACTGGGGATCGATGTCGCCCTTCACAGAGGCGTAGATGGCGTCGGCCTTGTCGGCGCCGGTGGCCAGAAGCAGAATCTTGCGGGCATTGATGATGCTGCCAACGCCGAGGCTGATGGCCTTGCGCGGAACGTCGGCTTCGCTCTCGAAGAAGCGGCGGTTGGCTTCGATGGTGCTCTGGGTGAGTTCAACCACGTGGCAGCCGTACACGAAGTGGTCGCCGGGCTCGTTGAAGCCGATGTGGCCGTTGCGGCCGATGCCGAGGATCTGGATGTCGATGCCGCCGGCGGCGACGATGGCGGCGTCATAGTTCACGCCTTCTTCCACAGGATCAGCAGCGTTGCCGTCCGGCACGCGGGTGTTGTTGATGTCGATGTTGATGTGGTCGAAGAGGTTTTCCTTCATGAAGCTATGGTAGCTCTGCTCATGATCGACGGTCAGATTGCAGTACTCGTCGAGGTTGAAGGAACGAACCTTGGAGAAATCCACAACGCCAGCCTTGTTCAGACGGGCCAGCTCCTGATAGGTGGGGATGGGGGTGGAGCCAGTGGCCAGACCCAGCACGGAATCGGGCTTGGAGATTACCTGAGCGGCAATCAGAGTAGCGGCGGCCTGACCAACCTGAGCGGCATTTTCAAAAACATGGATCTGCATGGAAAACCCCTCCTGAAAAGATATGTGCATTTGTGAAAGCTTGATGCATAACGGTTTGATCGTAATACATCCTGTTTAAAAATTATAGCACCGCCTATCCCGGGTGTCAATGAAAAAGCAGTTTTTTTGACGAGCATTGACAAGCGAACGTATGTTCGCTATAATAGTATCATCAATTCGTCAGGAGGTATGCAGAATGGATGTATACGCGAAGTGTCCGGAACTGTCAGATGGAAGGTATCTGCTACGCCTGGTGAATGATCATGACTGCGAAGGGCTTTTGAAAGTTTATTCAGACGTCAGGGCGGTTCCGCTGTTTAACAGCGATAACTGTCATGGGGATGATTTTCACTACACAACGCCCGCACGGATGGCCGAGGCGATTCGTTTCTGGGTCTTTTCCTATAATAATAGGTATTTTGTCAGGTGGAGCATCGTAGACTGCAGGACACAGGAGCCTGTGGGAACGATTGAGCTGTTCAACCGTGATCCTGAGGAAGAGGAAAGCGTTGGACTGCTAAGGCTTGATCTTCGAAGCGACTATGAAAATACACGGGAAATCGAGAAAATTCTCAGCCTGATCCTTCCTTCTGCCTATGATCTTTTTGACTGCACGTCCATCTGGACGAAGGCGATTCCGCAGGCGGTCAGCAGACGAATCGCTCTTGCATCGGCTGGATTCGTCCCTGCTGACGGTCCGATTATTGGTGACGATGGAACGGCATATGGCGACTACTGGGTCAGAAAACGAATCTTGCCAAGGAGCTGCAAATCAAACATTCGGCTTAGAAGTTCTGTATTTTGATGCATAATCCATGCATAAAGCGTCTTCGGACACTATTTCTTTGTACTGAATGCACAGATAAATTTTACCTCAATAGTCGTATTGAATAAGATTTTTGGAATTCAAAAATTTTGCTTGACGAATAAATATACGTAGTGTATAGTATATTTATTCAAACGAAGACTTTGAAGGAGGTTATCCCACTATGAAGAAAATTTTCGCGATTGTTCTGGCTGTTATGATGTGCATGATGTCTGCCTTTGCCTGCGCTGAGGAAGCGACCGGCAAGCTGAAGGAAATCCTCGATGCCGGCAAGCTGGTTGTTGCAACCGACGCTGCATGGGCTCCCTTTGAATACATCGGCGCTAACGGCGAAGTAACCGGTTCCGATATCGAAATGGCCAAGTATATTGCCGAGAAGCTGGGCGTTGAGCTCGAGATCATCAACGTGGCGTTCGACTCCATCTCCACCTACCTGATGAACGACGAAGCCGACATGTCCCTGTCTGCGATGACCATCACCGAAGAGCGCAAGGAAACCATCGCTTTCAGCATTCCTTACACCGTTGCCCAGCAGTATATCATCGTGCCTGAGGACAACGAAAACGTCAAGACCATCGAAGATCTGGCGGGCATGGGTATCGGCGTCCATCTGGGCACCACCGGCGACTTCCTCGTCAGCGATGAATGCATGATGGGCGTTCTGGCCGGTACCGGCGCTTCCGCTCAGCAGTACAAGTTCCTTACCGATGCCGCTCTGGCTCTGAAGAACGGCGAACTGGGCGCCATCGTGTGCGACACCGCTCTGGCCGAGAACTTGGTTGCTGTTAACGGCGGCCTGAAGTGCTTTGCTCTGACCTACGCTGATGGCTCCGCTACCATCGAAGAGCTGGGCATCGCCATGAAGAAGGGCGAGGATGCGCTGGTTGCCAAGATCAACGAGATCATTGCCCCTGCGATTGAAGAAGGTCTGTTCGACGAGTGGATGGTCAAGCACACCGAGCTGGCTTCCGCCCTTAACTAAGGCTTAAATGCAACTGAATCAACCGTACGCGGCAAAGGCATTTCCTTTGCCGCGCTCGGCGTTAGAATAAGGAGTACTTATGGAGCAGTTTTGGCAGAATCTTGTGATGGAGTTCAACCGGACGTTCATCAGGGATAACCGCTGGATGGTTTTCTGGACCGGTTTCAAAAACACTCTGATGATCACCGTTGTTGCCGCGCTGATCGGCATTGCCATCGGCGTGGTGGTTTCCGTGGTGCATTACCTTGCGGAAAGCGAAAAGAAAAAGAAGAAAAAGACCTTTGGCAGCTTCGTCATTTTTGTGCTGGACAAGGTGCTTGCCGCCTATGTATCCATTATGCGCGGAACGCCTCTGGCCATTCAGCTGACGATTATGGCGTTCATCATCATGGCGGGATTCCCCAATAAAATCGTGGTCTGCTGCGTTGCCTTCGGCGTGAACTCCGGCGCATACGTCAGCGAGGTTATCCGTGGCGGCATCAACTCTGTGGATATTGGTCAGATGGAAGCAGGACGCTCCGTGGGCCTGAGCCAGATTGCCGCCATGCGTCTGATCATCCTGCCGCAAGCGGTCAAGAACATCCTTCCCGCACTTTGCAACGAAGGCATTGCCGTGCTCAAGGAAACCTCCATCGTCGGCCTGATCTCCGTGGTCGACCTCACCCGTGCCAGCGATTTGGTGCGCAGCCGTACGCTGTCGCCGTATTTCCCGCTGGTATCGGTCGCTGTTGTCTATTATCTGCTGGTCGCGGGACTGTCCGCGGCGGTATCCCGCATGGAGAGGAGGCTGCGTCAGAGTGATCGACATTAAGAATCTGCATAAAAGCTTCGGCAAGCTCGAAGTGCTGCGCGGCATCAACGAAACCATTCAGGAAGGCGAGCGCGTGGTGCTCATCGGTGCGTCCGGTTCCGGCAAAAGCACGCTATTGCGCTGCCTGAATCTGCTGGAGGAGCCGGATCAGGGCACGGTGATTTTTCAGGGCATCGACCTGACTCACCCCGACACCAATCTGGACAAAACCCGCTGCCAGATGGGCATGGTGTTCCAGCATTTTAATCTCTTCCCGCATAAGACCATTCTGGAAAACATCACCCTTGCGCCTGTGTATCACAAGATGCAAACCAAGGAGGAAGCCAACAAGAAGGCCATGGCGCTTCTGGAGCGCATCGGTCTTGCGGACAAGGCCAATACCTATCCGGCCATGCTTTCCGGCGGTCAGAAGCAGCGCGTTGCCATCGTGCGCGCGCTGGCTATGGAGCCCAAGGTGATGCTGTTTGACGAGCCTACTTCCGCGCTGGATCCTGAAATGGTCGGCGAGGTGCTGGAACTCATCCGTCAGCTGGCGGACAGCGGCATGACCATGGTCATCGTCACTCATGAGATGGGCTTTGCCCGTGAAGTCGGCACCCGCATTTTGTTCATGGATGAAGGCGAAATCAAGGAACAGAACACGCCTCAGGAGTTCTTCGGAAATCCGCAGCATCCGCGTCTGAAGGAATTCCTGTCCAAAGTACTATAAGCGATTGAGAGGAAGTACCCGAAATGTTCAAGAATGTTATCGTCAAGACTCCCTGTCCCTCCGTGTGCGACGGCATCACCTCCGCTCCGGAGCTTGGCAAGCCCATTTATGAGAAGGCGCTGGAACAGCATGCCAGCTATATTGAAGCCCTCAAGAAGTGCGGCGTGAACGTGACCGTTCTGCCTGCTGACAACGACTATCCGGACTCCTGCTTTGTGGAGGACGTGGCGGTGCTCACCCGTAAGTGCGCCATCGTTACCAATCCTGGCGCTGCCACGCGCAACGGCGAAACCGCGGCCATCGTTCCGGTGCTGAAGAATTTCTTCGCCGAGGAGAACATTCATTTCATCAAGAATCCCGGCACGCTGGAGGGCGGCGACGTGATGATGGTAGGCGATACCTTTTATGTAGGCGCTTCTGCCCGCACCAATGAGGAAGGCATTGCTCAGTTCAAAGCCATTCTGGAAAGCTACGGCTTCAAGTGCGAAGCGGTCTCTCTGGAAAAGGTGCTGCATCTCAAGACCGGCGTAAACTATCTCGAGAACAACAACATGCTGGTTTCCGGTGAGTTCATTGAAAAGGAATGCTTCGCTCTGTACAACAAGACCGTCATTCCTGAGGATGAAGCCTATGCGGCCAACTGCATCTGGGTCAATGGTACTGTGATCGTTCCCGAAGGTTTCCCGGCTGTGAAGGCTGCTGTGGAAAGCCTCGGCTATCCGGTTCTGCTGGTGGATACCTCTGAATTCCGCAAGATTGACGGCGGCCTGAGCTGCCTGAGCCTCAGATTCTGAGCATCAAAACGCTTTTGTAAATGAGAAGAAACATTTTAAGGGTCGTTTAGTCCTGTGGTAAGATCCAAACAAGCATCCGGCGAAAAATGTCGGATGCTTGTTTGTGTCTATCCAGATGTACGATGGTTCTTGTATAAACCAAATTGTGTTTCGAGATGCTGCAAAAACTGATTTGCAAGCGGTTCTTGTAGTGCCCGGAAAATTGGAATTTGTCAAACTGTTTTTTCAAAGGAAACAAAATCAATTTGAAGATGGGTTTTCTTGTGTCGGGAAATAGAAAGAGTTAGTTCATAATTTTCTGTTGTGCCATCCTCATTCACACATTGGAATTTCATTACCCCTTCACCCTCCGATAAAGCAATTATATGGTATTCTGAAATAGTTTCGGTTTCAACATTATAATCGCTTGCATAGCACTCAGGAGTCTGCGTAATTGACCATGCTTTGCTATTGTTATCATTATTCAAATCTAATATTAGTGAACCACCATCATCACACATTGCTGAGTAGTTTTCACCATTAACTTCAAATGTTGTTGGCTTATATGGCTGATTAAAGACAATCGCTGCTACAGCAACGATGACAATTACTGCAATGGCCAAAATAATAGCTAATTTCTTTTTCATACAATCACACTCCCTCGTAAAATTCAAGTTTACTGCTTCATTCTACCAGATCGGTATAAAAAACAGCAAGCCCTGATCAATCTGGCTTGCTGTTCTGGGATGTATTCAGGCTCTTTGCCGTGATATCCTGTAAAGGGCAAATCCTTCTCAATACATTCTGACTATTGGTGCGAGTGGATTTTCCCTCAGAAAGGATTGCGGTCAAGGAAGGCTTTGTCCGCCGGACAGAATTCGTACTGATTCATGTCCTCAGGCAGAACCCATGCTGCTTTTCCGTGATCGTGCAGGATCATCGAAGCGTCGCCTTTCAGCTTGGCGCTTACAAATACCAGCCAGATTGTACGGTCACCGTCACGGCGAAGTACGGAACCCAGTGTGTCACCAGCTTCCACAGGCAGCTCCAGCTCTTCCATCAATTCGCGTTCCAGACACTGCTGAAAGGTTTCGCCTTTTTCTCGCTTTCCGCCGGGAAATTCCCACAGTCCTTCCAGTTCGCCCTTGCGGCGGCAGATCAGGATGCGGCCTTCGTCATCTTTGACCACACCGGCAGCTACTTCAATACGGTCAAACATCGCAGATCACCTTAGAAATTCTTCGTCATGTCGTAGCGGGCGTAGAACTCATTGCGGAAGTCAAGCAGACGATCCTCCTGAATGGCCTGACGAACCTGCTCCATCAGTCTGAGCAGGAAGCGCAGATTGTGGATGCTGGCCAGACGGGCACCGGTGATTTCGCCGGCCTTGAAAAGGTGACGGATGTAGGCGCGGCTGAAGTTGCGGCAGGCGTAGCAGTCGCAGTCTTCATCGATGGGGCCCCAGTCGTGGGCATACTTCGCGTTCTTGATGACCAGGCGGCCATCGCGCGTGAAGCAGGTTCCGTTGCGTGCAATGCGGGTGGCGAGAACGCAGTCGAACATGTCCACACCGCGCAGAGCGCCCTCGATCAGGCAGTCGGGAGAGCCGACGCCCATGAGGTAACGGGGCTTGGTGGTGGCCATGTGCGGCATGATCGCCTCCAGCATGTCATACATGATGGGCTTGGGCTCGCCTACGGAAAGACCGCCGATGCCATAACCAAAGAAATCCATGTCATTGAGCACCTTGGCGCTCTCGATGCGCAGATCCTTGAAGAATGCGCCCTGTACGATGCCGAAGAGCACCTGGGTGTCATCCACATGATGCGCGCGGCAGCGGGCCGCCCAGCGGTGAGTGCGGTGCATGGCATCCTCAGCCGTGGCGTGGTCGCAGGGATAGGCGGTACATACGTCAAAAGCCATCATGATATCGCTGCCCAGCGCATGCTGAATGTCCATGCTCACCTCAGGCGAGATGAAGCGGCGGCTTCCGTCCAGGTGACTCTGGAAGGTAACGCCTTCCTCACGGATTTTGCGGATGCCGGACAGAGAGAACACCTGGAATCCGCCGCTGTCGGTGAGGATGGGCTTGGGCCAGGACATGAACTTGTGCAGTCCGCCGCCTTCGCGCACCAGATCCTCGCCGGGACGCAGGTGCAGATGATAGGTGTTGGAAAGCATAATCTCCGTGCCGATTTCGAGCATCTCGCGGGGCGTCATGGCTTTGACGGTGGCGAGAGTACCTACGGGCATGTACACGGGCGTATGAATATCGCCGTGCGGCGTATGCAGAAGGCCCAGACGGGCGCCGCTCTGCTTGCAGGTTTTCAAAACCTCAAAGGAAAAATTCGGGGTGCTCACTTTGTTTCTCCCTTCGGGATGGTGTTCAGAAAAGAATCAATCACATCAGCATAAGGCTCGAAAGCTGCTCCTCTGGGACGGCTGAAAAAGGTCATGGATTCTTTCAGCGTCGGATGGGCGAGGGTAAGCATCGAACCCCACAGGGCGATGTTTTGGCCGCGCTCGCCGTGGCCGTAGCGCATGTCAAAGACCAGAGGATGCCCGCTGTGCATAAACTGCACACGGATCTGATGCTTGCGGCCGGTTTCCAGCACCACATGCACCAGCGCCGTACCATTCCGACGTGCAAGCACACGGTAATGCAGCCTTGCCTCCTGCGAGCCGTTCGTGTTGTTTTTGACAACACGAACGTTGCTGCCGACTTCCTCCTTGGAAAGCCAGTTGTGCAGCGTCCCTTCATCCGGAAGCGTATCGCCGTTTTCCACCACGGCCAGATAGTCGCGGTGCATGGCATGCGTACGAACCTGATCGCTCAGCCGGGATGCAGCTTTGCTGGTCCGGGCAAAGGCAACCAGTCCGCCAACCGGACGGTCCAGCCTGTGAACCAGTCCCAGATAAACCTCGCCCGGCTTCTGGTATTTGATCTTGATATAGCCCTTGAGCTCGTCCAGCAGCGACAGGTCACCGGTTTCGTCGCCCTGTGTCAGCTGATTCGGAGGCTTGACAGCCACCAGCAGATGGTTGTCCTCATAGACGATCTCAGGCATCAGGCAGCCACCTTGCCGTGGTTCCGCAGGGCAGAACGCCGCCGGAAGTCACCTTCAGACACAGCTCGTCCGCCTCAGCCTTGCCGCCGAACTTGGGGCACAGGCAGCGCTCGGCGATGTTGCGCAGAACGCTTGCGCAGAAGCCCGTGGTATAGCCGTTGATGAGGAAGAACAGGGGAGTGTCGCTCAGCACTTCAGAGCACAGCTCTACCAGCGGATACAGCTCGTTTTCGAGCTTCCACACTTCGCCGTTGGGTCCGCGGCCATAGCTGGGAGGATCCATCAGGATGCCGTCATACTTGTTGCCGCGGCGGATTTCGCGGCGTACAAAAGCCTTGGCGTCTTCAATGATAAAGCGGGTCGTATCCTCGGGCAAACCGGTCAGCTCGCGGTTTTCTTTGGCCCACAGCACCATACCCTTGGCAGCGTCCACGTGGGTGACATGGGCGCCCGCGGCCGCGCAGGCCATGGTTGCGCCGCCGGTGTAGGCAAACAGATTCAGAATGCGGGGAGGATGGCTCCATGCACCAGCCGAACGGATGCGTTCCTGCATGAAAGCCCAGTTTGCGGCCTGCTCAGGGAACAGCCCCGTGTGCTTGAAGCCGGTGGGCTTGACGTAGAACTTCAGTCCGCCAAGCGTAATGGTCCAGCGCTCGGGCAGCTTCTGACGGAACTCCCAGTGGCCGCCGCCGCTCTCGCTGCGCTCATAGGTTGCCTGCGCCTTCTTCCACAGTTCGGGATTGGCCTTGGGCCAGATGACCTGCGGGTCGGGACGGCGCAGGATGATGTCGCCCCAGCGCTCTAGCTTTTCGCCGTCGCCGGTATCCAGCACTTCGTAGTCACGCCATTGATCGCAAAGATACATAGTTTTCTCCTTTGGGTATAGATTTAGAACCAGATGCCTGCTGTATACAGCAGATAAAGATAATAAACGCCAGAAAGCAGATGCCAGGCCAGCAGAAGAATACCTGCTGTATTGACAACAATGGATTTTGCACTGCGCTTTTCACGGAGCAGATCGACAAACTGCGGCATGGCGCTTACCCACATAAGCAGAGAGTTCGCCATCACAGCCCAATCAAAGTTGCCATGAGTGGAACGCAAACCGGTTTCACGGATGAATGCACATTCCAGACAGGCAGCTGCAAAGGTGAAGATGCTCAATACATGGAATGTACCCTTGCGATTTTTGCGATTGAAGATCATCACAAAAATCGGGAAAGCGCAGAGCATAAGAGCCATACGGAGCGTGTATAGAATCTGATCCATATTGATGAAGAACAGCATACCGGTTTCAGACTGTTCTCCATAATAGGCGGTCATCTGGAAGAGAATAACGGCGATGACAGGGATCAGACTGCAAAGCAGCTGGATGTAATAGCGCGTGTGTTTGGGATGACGGATCCACTGGAAAAGGAAAAACACCGCTGCACCCGGAAAGAAGGCCTGAACAAATACCGGCTTGGCCAGCGTGCTCAGAATGAGCATCACCGAGAAACCAAGCATGCGCAGCAGATTGAAATCGCACTTTCCATTTTCGATCTGGAGCTGGCGGTCATAGGAAGAAGAGAGAAAGGACACGCTCAGAACCATCCAGAACAGCACCATCGTCTGCGTGGGACTATGCCATACATTCGGAGATCCTGCATTGACGTAGACCTGCGGATTGATGGAAGGAATGCACACTGCAGAAACCAACACGGTAATCAGAGCCAGTACCGGAGCCCAGATACGGCTGATTTTATCCCGAAGCTCACGATCAAAGAACCAGCTGATGATCAGCATCTGAGCAAGCTTCATGACCACTGTTACGATTGCACCCGCATGATCTGAACCGAAATCGAGTTCATACAAAAGCACCGTGCAAAGATGCCACAGCGGATGACCGATAATGGGATACCAGTTTTCGAAATCATCGATCAGAATCAGATCTGCATCCATGGCGTGCTGATAGAAATCTGTCTCCATATTCCACAGCTGTTCATAGATCAGAGGATAGCTGACTCCCACCAAAAGCGCGCAGCAGATGAGCAGGACTCCGTAGTAGGAAAGATGGGAGAGAAGACGGTTGTTTTTCATAGCTTTTTTCCTGAATGGTTTTTACAGTGTTGTTTGGAGGATCAATACCACTTTCCGCTGGTGAACAGGTAATAGATGTAGTATATGCCGGAGAAGAAATGCCACGCCAGAAGTACTCCGCAGGCAGCGTTGATCCATTTTCCGCTTTTGGTTTGGTTTTCCAGAACCATTTCCACATACTGCGGTATGGCGATCACCCACAGAAGCATCGAGGAACCGAGCATGGCCCATCCGAAGTTACCGTGGTCTGCGCGGAAGCCGGTTTCACACAAGAATGCGTTGATCAGACAGGCACAGGCATATGTCCACAGTGTGATCGGCGTGATGGTGCTGGTTTGCTTTTTCCGATTGATCAGCAAAACTACAAACGGAAATGCATTGGTCAGAAGTGCAGCCTGAACCGTATCTGCAATCAGCTGAGGATTGAAAATGAATCGAATGCCGGAATCAGTTTCTGCACCAAAATAGGTGTTTGCGGGCAGGATGATAAACATAAATGTCGGAATCAGGCTGATAAGCAAACGGATGTAGTAGCGCGTGAAACGGGGATTGTGAATCCACTGGATCAGGAAGTAGATAGCCGCACCGGGAAAGAAGCAGAGAATGAACAACGGCTTGGACAGAAGGCAAGCGACAAGGAACACGGAGAAAACAGCTGCTTTCTTCCATGTGAGATCACATTCATTTCCGGGAAACTTCAGCTGACGGTCATAGGAACTGGAGAGAAAGAACACGATCAACAGCATCCAGAAGATCATCAATATCTGCGTAGGACTGTGCCAGGTGTTTGGCGTTCCTGCGTTGAGATAAACATGAGGATTGATCCAAGGAATGCAGATGGCGGAAACCATCACCGTTACAAAGGAAAGCAGGGAAATCCATACGCCATCAATTCGTTTCGAAAGCTGCCTGGTATAAAACCAGTTAACAGCCAGAAGTTCAGCGATCTTAATCAACGTGGTAAACAGCACACCGGCATGATTAAATGGCATTCCGAACAGTCTCAGGAAACGTACGACAAAATGCCACAGGGGATGTGCGATCGGATAAAACCAGGTTGATGGTGTACGCAGAGAAATCAGATCTGCAAATTCCGTATGCAGATAGATGTCAGAAGCGGGAAACTGGATCATGTGGAGCATCAGCGGATAAAAGAATGCTGCAATGATAAGGCTGCATACTGCCAGAACCGCATTCTGCCTGAAACGGGAAGAAGCACTCTTTTTCATACTTCAAACCTCTAAGAACATCCCTGAGGCAGACGATTGCCTCAGGGATGCAAGTCAATTATGCCCTGGAAACACTCATCATGGCCTTCTTGCCGTTGATATCCCACTTCTTGGCTTCCACGCCTTCGGGCGCAGCGGCGCGTTCCATGGAGGTGGCAAGCACGCTGGTCATGATGAAATCGCGGCCGGCCTCGATGGCGGCGGCAAGTTCGTCGTCGGCTTCGTAGGTCACGGCGATGCGGTCGCTCACTTCGAAATCAGCATCCTTGCGCATGTTCTGCAGCTTGGAGACGACCTCGCGCTGATAACCTTCGATGATCAGCTCAGAAGTGAGGTTGCAGTCGATCACGACAGTTACGTCACCGTCGATCTGCGCGGCAAAGCCGGGCTTCTGGATGGCTTCGGTAAGAACGTCATCCTTGGCGAGGGACACTTCCGTCTCATCCACCATGAAGACAACATTTTCGCCGCGGTTGAAGGTGTCAACCACGTCGTTGCCGTCCATGGTCTTGAGAGCAGCGCCGATCTTGCCCAGAAGCTTGCCGTACTTCGGGCCGAGGGTACGCATCTGGGGCTTGAGGTTGTAGGTGGTAAAGGCACGGGCGTCCTCGGTGAAGATAACTTCCTTCACATTGAGCTCGTCCTCGGCCAGCTCGCTGAACTGCTCGTCAAAGCTCAGGCCCTTGACGTACAGGGTCTTCACCGGCTGACGAACCTTGATGTTGGCGGCGGCGCGGCAGGCACGGCCAAGGCTGATGACTTCAACAAGAGCAGCCATCTGCTTGTTGAGATCCTCGTTGATCAGGCTCTCGTCGGCGGTGGGGAAGTCGCACAGATGCACGCTTTCGGGAGCGGTCTCGTCCACGCTGCGTACGAGGTTCTGGTAGATATCCTCAGCCATGAAGGGAACGAAGGGAGCGATGACCTTGGAAAGCGTGGTCAGCACCGTGTACAGGGTTACAAAGGCGGCTTCCTTGGTGTCATCCATGCCCTTGCCCCAGAAACGTTCACGGCAGCGGCGTACATACCAGTTGCTCAGTTCGTCCACGAACTCGGTGATGGCGCGGGCGGGTTCAGGAATCAGGTAGTTGCTCAGATCCTCGTCCACAGTCTTGATGAGCTGGTTGAGGCGGCTGAGGATCCACTTGTCCATCAGGGTGAACTTCACGTTCTCCACAGGATGATCCTTGGGATCGAAGTTGTCGATGTTGGCGTACAGAACAAAGAAAGCATAGGTGTTCTGCAGAGTGGCCATAAACTTGCGCTGACCCTCGTTGACGGCCTCGTCGCTGAAGCGGCTGGGCAGCCACGGAGCGCCTGCAGTGTAGAAATACCAGCGCACTGCATCGGCACCCTGCTTGTTCAGAACGCTCCACGGATCGACAACGTTGCCGATATGCTTGGACATCTTGCGGCCCTCGGCGTCCTGCACGTGACCCATCACGATGCAGTTCTCAAAGGGTGCGCGTTCAAACAGGAGAGTGGAGATGGCTTCCAGCGTGTAGAACCAGCCGCGGGTCTGGTCGATGGCTTCGGAGATGAAGTTGGCGGGGAAGCGCTTTTCGAAGATCTCCTTGTTCTCGAAGGGATAGTGCCACTGGGCGAAGGGCATGGAGCCGGAATCGTACCAGCAGTCGATCACGTCGGTCACGCGGGTCATGGGCTTGCCGCACTCGGGGCAGGTGATCTGGATCTCATCCACATAGGGACGGTGCAGTTCGATCTCGCC
>JAGBBE010000187.1 GCA_017938645.1 Clostridia bacterium | reverse complement strand
GCGGAGTTGACCACGTGCTGGCTCAGAACGAAGACGTCAACATCCTCGTTCTGGATACCGAAGTGTACTCCAACACCGGCGGACAGTCCTCCAAGTCCACCCCCACCGGCTCTGTGGCCAAGTTCGCCGCTGCCGGCAAGCGCACCAAGAAGAAGGATCTGGGCATGATGGCCATGAGCTATGGCTACGTCTACGTTGCTCAGGTTGCTATGGGCGCCAACCCCGCTCAGCTCATCAAGGCGATGACCGAGGCCGAAGCCTATCATGGCCCGTCCCTGATCATCTGCTACGCTCCCTGCATCAACCATGGCATCAACATGGGCCATGCCCAGGCTGAGATCAAGAAGGCTGTTGAGTGCGGCTACTGGAACCTGTACCGCTTCAACCCCGACCTGGCCGAGCAGGGCAAGAATCCCTTCACCCTGGACTCCAAGGAGCCCTCTGGCGACTACCAGGCCTTCATCAAGTCCGAGAACCGCTACGCTTCTCTGGCCAAGATGTTCCCCGCTGTTGCCGACGGCCTCTTCGCCCAGAACGAAGTGGACGCCAAGAACCGTTACCTCAAGTACAAGACCCTGTCCGAGAACTAATCAGTCCAGGGGTATTGCTTGAATCACTTCGCCGGAGCACACTTGTGTGCTCCGGCTTTTTTGATGCATGAACGGTCAGATTGTTTTGACTTGACACGAATTGTTTCAGAAGGTATCATAGAGCTACCATACAGAAGGGTAGGAAAAATACAAATGTCCCGCATTCGTAACGCCTTTGGGGAACTGTTCCGAGACAAGGATTTCCAGAGCCGCATGCTCCGTCTGGCCGTGCCGATGGCGCTGGCAAGCATCCTCTCTTCCTCGCTGCAGATCGTGGATACGCTCATGGTCGCCACGCTGGGCGACATCGCCGTGGCCGCGGTGAGCTACGCCAACAAGCTGACGTACATCCTGTCGTTCTTCACGGCGGGCATTGCCAGCGGCGCGTCCATCTTCTGCGCGCAGTACTGGGGCGACAAGAGCCGCGAAGGCCTTGGACGCACGATGGGCCTGTCTCTTCTGCTGCTGGTGCCGATTACGCTTCTGTTCAGCCTTGTGGCCATTCTCTGCCCGCAATGGGTGATGAAGATCTTCTTCTCCGATCCGGTTGTGGTGGCCGAAGGCTGCGTATACCTGCGCTGGATGGGCGCGGCCTATGTATTCCAAGGGCTTGCCGCTTTGCTGGCGGCTGCGCACAAGTCCACCGAGCGCCCGAACATCCCGATGGTCTCCGGCGTGGCGGGCATCGTGAGCAATGTGATCCTCAACTACGTCCTCATCTTCGGCAAGCTGGGCCTGCCTGCCATGGGCGTCAAGGGCGCCGCCATCGCAACGCTGCTTTCCGCCATTGTGGAAACCGTGGCCATCGTGGTGCTGGCGCAGATCCGCAAAGCGCCCATCAGCCTGCGCGCAAGCGAGCTGAGGATGCCTACCCGCGACTTCACCGGCAAGTATCTGAAGGTGACCGTGCCCGTGCTCTTCAACGACGTGGGCTGGGCGCTGGGCATCGTGGCAATGACGTGGGTCTACTCCACCATGGGCACCGCCGCTGCAGCTGCTGCCGGCGTGTATGAAACCATCAAGGGCTTTGTGGTGGTCTTCTGCGTATCCATCGGCACCGCCGGCGGCATTCTGCTTGGCATCGAGCTGGGAGGCGGACGCCGCGAGGCCGCCGAAAAGATGTCCCGTCAGATCCTGTGCACCGCCGTATTGATGAGCGCCATCGTGACGCCCGTGATGCTGGTGCTGATCAATCCGCTGCTCAAGCTCTACGGCGAGATGAGTGCGCAGGCGCTGCACGATCTGCGCGGCATGCTGATTGCGCTGGCCGTGTGCTTCGTCATCAAGTCCTTCTGCTTCAACCTGATCAACGGCATCCTGCGCGCCGGCGGCGACACCAAGGCTGCCGCCACCATCGACGTGGGCTGCCTGTGGGGCATTGCCGTGCCGCTGGTGATCCTCACCGGCTACGTGTTCAAGTGGAACATCGTCTATGTCTTCCCGTTCACCTTCTTTGAAGAGGCCGTGGTGCTTACGCTGGCCTTCCGCCGCTACCGCAAGGGCTATTGGCTGAAAAAGCTTGGATAACAAAAAAATCGCGCCCCGTACAGGGCGCGACTTTTTATTTGCTCAGTTCCGCGATGATCGCGTTCATTTCATCCCACTTGGTTTCCATGTCCTCCACCAGCGTGATCTGCGTGCGGCAGCGGTCGAGGTTATGCTCGGGATACTTCACGTGGAAGTACACGTCGCCGTTGAGGTAGTCGGTGAGGAAGCGGACGCCGCATTCCAGCGTCATCAGCTTCGCACCCCACGGCAGGGTTTCGATCTCCTTGGGAGTCAGGCGCTTGCCGCAGGCCTTGAGGAAGCCGGAGGCGTAGGCGCGGTAGAGCTCCAGAGACATGCTCACCCGGCTGAGGTCCTTTTCATCCTCGGAAGCGGTGGACGCGCCGAAACGGATGGAATCGCCGAAATCATTGGCGGCCAGACCCGGCATCACGGTGTCGAGGTCGATGACGCACAGCGGCGTACGGGTGGCGGCGTCGAGCATGACGTTGTTAAGCTTGGTATCGTTATGGGTGACGCGCAGGGGCAGCTCGCCGTTTCGGCACAGATCCATCATAAAGGAAGCCTCGGCCTCGTGCCTGAGGTAGCGCTCTACCTCGGGGCGGACGCTTTCCAGCCTGCCGGCCTTGTCGTTTTCGATGGCCTCGTGGAACAGACGATAGCGGTCGGGCGTGTCGTGGAAGTGCGGAATGGTCTCAAACAGCGTCGCAGCGGGGAAATCCGCCAGCTGGTTCTGGAACATGCCGAACGCCACGCCGCTCTGATGCAGATCCTCCGCAGTCTCGGGCTTGTCCAGGCACAGAGAGTCCAGCACATATTCGTACAGACGCCAGAATTCGCCATCCTCCGTGGCCAGATACCACTTGCCGTCCAGCGTGGGAATCAGCTGCAGCGCATGGCGCGGATCGCTGTCCTGCCTGCCCAGATGCTGGGTCACGGCGATGACGTTTTCCATCAGCCCGGGCACGTTCTTGAACGCCTGCGTGGAAAGCTTCTGCAGGATGTACAGGTGCGGACGGCTGGTGACGAGCAGATAGGTTTCGTTGATGTGTCCGCTGCCATAACGGGTACAGCTGATGGGCAGTCCATCGAGCTGAAACTGGGAATAAATCTTTTCCATTGTCTATGCACCTCCGCATTTCTGATGGTATCGTATCACTTTCCCATGCAAAATTGGAGGTCTACGCTTCCGCGAATGGGGTAAAATCTTGCGGAAAACAGAAAAAAGCGCTACAATAGGGCAGAGGTGAGTACAATGCTCAGTCAGAATGAATTCACGCGGCTGGCAAGACTGCTTCACAATCTGCACCTGTGCACGGGCATCAAGTGCGCCCTGATGGACGAGGAAGGCCGCGAGGTCTACACCTCCAGCGACCGCACGCCGTTCTGCTCTTCGGTGATGCGCGAGTGCGGCATGGACAAGTGTCTCGCCTGCGACCGCGAAAACATCGAATGTGTGCTCAAAACCCATCAGCCGCGCCGGTATCTGTGCCATGCGGGGCTGTACGAGGCGGCCATGCCGGTTCTGGAAAACGGCAGGGTGGCTGCGATCATCCTCTTTGGCCAGATGCTCGACGATTCGCCGCGCGAAGAGCAGTGGGAACGCGTGCGCAGGCTCTGCGCATGGCATACCGACCCGGAAGGGCTGCATCAGGCGTTTTTGCACCTGCGCCGCATTTCCTCCGAACAGATGGCCGCCTGCATGGAAATTGCCCGTGCGTGCGTAAGCGAGGTGCGTCTGCACGGCCTGAACGCCATCGATCCGCGCGACGACGCCCTGCGGCTCAAGCTCTACATCGACGCGCACTACGCCGAAGCGCTGACCACCGACATTCTCGCCGAGGCCCTGCATGTGGGCAAAACGAAGCTGTATGAGGTCTGTCACCGACGCTTTCGCCTGACGCCCATGCAGATGGTCACCCGCGCGCGCATCGAGGCCGCGCAGGAGCTCCTGACTGCCACAAATGAGAGCATCAAGTCCATTTCGCAATCCGTAGGCTTTACGGATCAGAACTACTTTGCCAAGGTCTTCCGCAAGGAAACGGGAGAGGCCCCGACTGCGTACCGCAGTCGGGGAATGAAGGAATGAAGACATGAAGACGCCGCTTGCGCGGCTAATGAAGTACCTCGCTGCGCTCGGAATGATTTTCTTCCGGATGCGACGAGGTACTTTATTCTCCTTTCGCCGTGCGTATGGAGGCGATCAGCATTACTCTGAGGCTTGCGCAGGTGTCGCTGAGCGAACGGAATTCCGTTTCGGTGATATATCCGGTTCTGGAGAGCAACTCGAGCCAGTAGCCGGTCTCGTTGGCTTCTTTGAGGGCGATTTGCAGTTTGGCGACAAAGTCTGCCTTGCCATGGGCGTACTGTGCCTCACGGATATTTGCGCCAATGGACGTTCCGCTGCGTCCGATCTGGTTGGAGATAACGGATTCACGGTTTTCCTTCAGTTTTTTAACCAAACTGATAATAGATACTGCAAAATCCATAGACTGAGAGGACAGGGGATCGCTGCGCACAGTGTAACACCTCCGATAAAAGGAATGAAGGAATGAAGAAATGAAGAAATGAAGACGCCGCTTACACGGCTAATGAAGTACCTCGCTGCGCTCGGAATAAAATAGCTTTGATGAGAGAAATGACAGAACAGAGAAGAAAGCTTCTCACTGCACCCGCTAACTCATTCCTTCATTTCTTCATTAGCGAAGCGACTTCATGCCCGAAGGGCACTTCATTTGTTTCCCGCACCAAACAAAAAACCTCTGACTTTCGTCAGAGGTTTTTGCTTGGTGCGGGAAACAGGACTTGAACCTCTTACCACAAGCCTCAAACCCCTTGATTTATAAGGGTTTGCAAAATCCTGTGTCATGAGTTGTGTCATGAGTCCAATTTCGAGCCTTCCGAG
>JAGBBE010000186.1 GCA_017938645.1 Clostridia bacterium | reverse complement strand
AGTCGTTGAAGTCGGCAACCCAACCCATACGGGAAGCCTCAGCATCGCCTTCGCCCAGCTTGATCTGCAGGGTGGCCCAGGCTTCGGTGTTGATCACGGCAGTGATGCCAACGCTGTTCCAGCACTCCTGCACGTACTGCACGATCGCGCTGTTGGTGGCGTTCTGGTTGAAGGAGAACTCGAAAGCGGGAACGTCAGAGAACATAACGTTGCCTTCTTCGATGCTGCCGGTGTAGCTGTAGCCCAGCTCCTGCAGGATCTTGATGCCTTCGATCATGTCGTCGGTGTACACGTCGCTCTGAGTGTAGGAAGCGGTGCCGGCGTACCAGGTGCCGTAGCCTTCAGCGGTGCGGACGTCAGAGTTGTAGCCGTCAGCCAGCTTGGAGGGGAAGAAACCGGTGGCGGGGATTTCGCCGCCCATGGTCACGTAATCAACTTCGTCCTGACGGTTGATCATCAGACCCAGAGCATAGCGGGCCTTGGCCTGATCCTGCACAGACAGGGTCTTGCCTTCAGGGCTCAGGTCCTTGTGCACGTTGAACAGGACGTAGTAGGTGCCCAGCTGTTCGCCCATCACGAGCTCGCCGGGATAGGTGGCGTTCAGACGCTCGAACTCAGCGGGGTCCATGCTCTCGATGAAGGACACTTCGCCAGCTTCGTAAGCGGCCAGGATAGCGATGGAGTCTTCAGCCAGGTAAGCGTTCACGCCGCCCAGCTTGACGTTCTCAGCGTTCCAGTAGTACTCGTTCTTCACGAAGGAAGCAACGTTGTCAACGGCGAACTCGGTCATCTTGAACGGGCCCATGCCGATGTACTTGGCAGGATCAGTAGCCCAGGCGCCTTCGGCGTCAGCCAGTTCGACCTTCACGGGGTAGAAGGGCGGGAAGCCGGCCAGCTCGAGGAAGTAAGCGCAGGGGTTGACGAGGGTCACAACCAGAGTGCGGGCAGCGTCGTCAGCAACCACGTTCAGGGTGCCGTCTTCGTTGCGGGCAATGTAGTCGTACAGGAAGCCGTAGTCAGCGCCCAGAGCAGGATCGGAAGCGCGGTTCCAGCTCTTGAGGATGTCGCTGGCGAAGAAGTCGGAGCCGTCGCTCCACTTCAGGTTCTCGCGAAGAACGAAGGTATAAACCAGGCCGTCTTCGGAGATGGTGTAGCTCTCAGCCAGTTCGGGAGCCGCAGTGGGCACGCCGTCAATGATCTGAGTGCCCATCAGACCGGCATGAGCCAGACGGATGGTGTTGGAACCGGTGGAAGCAGAGTTCAGAGCCGGATCCATGGTTTCGGGGGTGCCGCCGCCCAGCATCATGTTGACGATTTCGCCGTCCGCAGAAGCAACCGCGGTCATGGAGAAGATCATCATCAGGGACAGGACCAGAGCGAGTACCTTTTTCATGTGTTTTTCCTCCTATGGTTTTTTATTTATTGCAACGCCCTTTCGAAGGTAGGTGAGGCGAAACAATCAGACATTGTGGCATGCAACGAAGTGGCCGGGAGCAACCTCACGCATGCACGGGCATTCCTGCGCGCACTTTTCCGTGGCGAAACGGCAGCGGGTGCGGAAGGAACAGCCGGTGGGCAGATTCAGCGGGCTGGGAACGTCGCCCTGCAAAACGATGCGTTTGGACGCACGCGCTCTGTTGGGATCAGGCATGGGCACTGCGGAGAGCAGAGACACGGTGTATGGATGAAGCGGATGATGATGCAGTTCATTGGAATCCGCCATCTCCACGATCTTGCCCAGGTACATAACCGCAATGCGGTTGGAGATGTGTTTGACAACGCTCAGATCATGCGCGATGAACAGATAGCTCAGACCCATCTGCTCCTGCAAATCCTCCAGCATGTTGATAACCTGAGCCTGAATGGACACGTCCAGAGCAGAAACAGGCTCATCGCACACGATAAACTCAGGATTGGAGGCCAAAGCACGGGCGATACCGATACGCTGACGCTGACCGCCGGAGAATTCGTGAGCATAACGAGTGGACTGCTCGCCGGAAATACCGACGATCTTCAGCAGTTCCTGGACGCGTTCAGAACGTTCAGTCTTGTTTTTGTACAGCTTGTGCACATCCAGAGGCTCAGCCACGATATCGCCTACCGTCATGCGCGGATTCAGCGAGGAGTACGGATCCTGGAACACCATCTGCGCACGGCGGCGGAACTCAGACAGGCTGTTCTTGTCAATCAGCTTGCCGTCAAACCACACTTCGCCGCTGGTGGGCTTGTACAGCTGCAGCAGGCTGCGGCCGACGGTGGTCTTGCCACAGCCGGATTCACCGACCAGACCGAGGGTTTCACCCTTCTGAATGGTGAAGCTTACGTCATCGACAGCCTTGAGCGGAGAGGTCTTCAGGAAGCCGGTGGTGACCGGAAAATATTGCTTGAGATTTTTGACCTCAAGAATCGGCTTGTTCTCGCTCACGCTTCCTCACCTCCATCCAGATTAATGCGCTTGATGCTGCCATCTTCGTTATACTCAATCACATCGCGCTCCATGCCGTCTTTGAAGTTCATCCAGCAGGCGGCCAGATGATCCTTGCCAACCCACACTTCGGGCGCACGGCCTTCCAGACAGAGCTTCATGGCCTTCTCACATCGGGGAGCAAAGGCACAGCCGGCAGGCATTTTCAAGAGGTCGATCGGGGTGCCCTCAATGGGTACCAGACGCACTTTGTCGTCCAGATCGATGTTGGGAATGGAACGGATGAGTCCCTTGGTGTACTCGTGACGGGGACGATAGAAGATATTGTCCGCCGTACCGCGTTCACAAACGCTGCCCGCATACATGACGATCACTTCGTCGCACATGCTGGCAATCACGCCAAGGTCATGGGTGATCATGATGATCGCCATGCCCATCTTCTTCTGCAGTTCCTGCATCAGTTCGAGGATCTGCGCCTGGATGGTCACGTCCAGAGCGGTGGTGGGTTCGTCAGCGATCAGGATGTCCGGTTCGCAGGCAAGCGCCATGGCGATCATCACGCGCTGGCGCATGCCGCCGGACAATTCATAAGGATACTGCTTCAGACGCTTCTCCGGCTCATTGATGCCTACCAGTTGCAGCATTTCAATCGCACGTGCCTGAGCCTGCTCAGCGTTGCGGTTGGTGTGCAGACGGATGGTCTCACGCAGCTGATTGCCGATGGTATACACCGGGTTGAGAGACGTCATGGGATCCTGAAAAATAATTGAAATCTTGTTGCCGCGGATGGTGCGCATCACGTGTTCGCCAGAGCCAACGAGCTCCTGACCGTTGAACTTGATGCTGCCGCTCACGATGCGGCCGGGATGGGTCAGAATCTGCAGGATGGAGTAGGCAGTCACGCTCTTACCGGAGCCGGACTCGCCCACGATGCCAAGCACCTTGCCGTGATCGAGGTTGAAGGACACGCCATTGACGGCCTTTACCTCACCAGCGGGCGTAAAGAACGAGGTGTGCAGATCGCGAACTTCAAGCATTGCCATGGTTTTCTACACACTCCTTTACGAACGAAGCTTGGGATCGAAAGCGTCGCGCAGACCATTGCCCAGAAGGTTGAAGGAAAGCACGATGAGGAAGATGGTGCCGGCGGGGAACATCAGCAGGTACGGATAGGAAATCAGACCGCTGCGTGCGTCGCTGGCGAGGCTGCCCAGAGAGGGCATCGGCATGCTCACGCCCATGCCAACGAAAGACAGGAAGCTCTCAGTGAAGATGGCGCTGGGGATCTGCATGGCTGCAGTGATGATGATAACGGAAATACAGTTGGGGATCATGTGCTTGCGGATGATGTGGGCAGCGCTTGCGCCGGTAGCGCGGGCAGCCAGCACATATTCCTGCTCCTTGATGGACAGCACCTGGCCGCGAACCTGACGCGCCATGCTGACCCAGTAGAGGAGACCAAACACGATGAAGATGGAGATCATACCCGGGCCAAGGCGGATGATCAGGTCGTTTTTCGACTGGCTGATAAAGTCCTTGATGGCAACCGAGAGCAGAATCACGATGAGAACATCCGGCAGAGAATAAATGATGTCAACGATACGCATCATAATCAGGTCAACTTTACCACCGAAATAGCCGGAGATCGAACCATAGATGATGCCGATGAACACAACGATCAGAGCGGAAACGAAACCAACCAGCAGCGAAATGCGCGTGCCGTAGATAACACGGATGCAGTAGTCGCGTCCGAGATTGTCGGTGCCCATGATATGCGGGAACACATCCTCACCGCGGGCAATACGGGCCATTTCCTTCTTGGAATACTCAAACGGACCCAGATGCTTGGCGGTAACGTCCTGCTTGGTGTAGGTGTAGGGATAGATGTAGGGCACAATGATCGCAATCAGCGTGATGATGATCAGCAGTGTCAGACAGGCCATAGCCATCTTGTTGCGGGTCAGGCGGCGCATGGCATCCTTGAAAAAGGACACGGACTCGCGCTGCGTTACCTGCTGCGC
The DNA here is from genome assembly GCA_017938645.1 of Clostridia bacterium. The sequence continues at coordinate 5,650 of JAGBBE010000186.1, read as the reverse complement.
CTTTTCTTCATCCGTGGCGGCCTCAAACTTCTTGGGGTCGATCTGGAAGGAAAGGAAATTCTTCTTGAGCTCTTTATTTTCCATCAGTCTCACCTCATCAGGACAGGTTGATACGGGGATCCATCACCTTATAGAGAACGTCGGCAAGGAAGTTCATCACGATGATGGCTACGGCCAGCACGATGGTAACGCCCATGATCATCATGTAGTCGGTACGCAGCATGCTGTTGACGAACAGACGGCCCAGACCCGGCACGGAGAAGATGTTCTCAACAACCATGGAGCCGGTGAGGATGTACGCCATCATGGGGCCGGCATAAGTGATAACCGGGCCCAAAGCATTCTTGAGGGCATGCTTGAAGATGACCTTCTTGTTGGCAAGACCCTTTGCACGAGCTGTGCGGATGTAGTCCTGACCCAGCACGTCCAGCATGGCGGAACGCTCCAGACGGGTGATGTAGGACATCGGATACAGCGCCAGAGACAGAGAAGGCAGAACCATGCCGCCCTCCTGCGTAGCCATCGTGGGCGCCCACTTCAGATTAAGTGCAAAGATAATCAGAAGCAGCGTGGCGATAACGAAGTTGGGCATACTGACCAGCGCGGTCGTAACGACCTGAATGATCTTATCCAGAATCTTCCCTCGGTTGAGCGCAGCAATCGCGCCCAGAAGAACGCCCAGAACAATAGCAACGCTCGCAGCGCCCAGACCCAGCTGAACCGAATAGCTCAAACCGCCCACAATCAGCTCGCTGACCGTGGAGCCGACCCACTTGGTGGACAGGCCGAAGTCGCCTCTGAGAATGTTCTTCAGATAGTTGATGAACTGGACGGGCACAGGCTTGTCAAAGCCGTACTTGGCCTCCAGCGCGGCGATGGTTTCGTCGGAGCGGGCCTTTTCAGAGCTGAAAGGGCTTGCGGGAATCGCGTGCATTACAAAGAACGTGATGGCGACAACCAGAAAAATGGTGAGAACCGCCATACCCAGTCTCTTGAGCGTATACACCAGGAATTTTGCGTTCATGGATACCTTCCCTTCTGGATAGCTGCTGTTAAGCATCCTGTGCAGCAAATGCGCACTCAATCTAATGATATAAAAGAAATACCTAAAAATAATAAAACTGTCAGCCGATAATGTCAACTACAAAAATTGTATTTCCCATGCTTTTTTCGTTTTGTGGTAGTGTGATAACAGAATAAAAGATGAAAACAGCCCTGACCGTCATAAAGTCAGGGCTTTTTGATGCAAAAAATCAGTATTTTCCTTCGCGTTTGACCGCCTCAATAATGCGTTTCATATTTTCAAGCGATACGCTGTTGGGAATGGAGTGATCCGAGGAAAAGATGAATCCGCCATTTTCCTTGAGGATGGGAACCTTCTTACCGATCTCAGCCAGAATGGCGTCTGCATCAGGCCAGTTGACGGCATTGATTCCGCCTCGCAGAAGCAGACGGTCGCCGTATTTGTGTTTGAGCGCCAGAGGATCCATACCCGCCTTCACCTCGATGGGATTGAGCGCGTCCACACCGGTTTCAAGGATGTCGTCAATCAGCGTGCGCACGTCTCCGCAGGAGTGAAGCTGAGCCACGATGCCGTGATCATGCGCCCACCGCACCGCTTCGGTATGATACGGCTTGAGCATGCTTCGGTACAGAGCAGGTGAAAAGAACGTCGTACCCTTGTACCCCATGTCGTCGTACCAGAACATCTCGTCGAAATGATATCCGGCGTCCCAGACACGGTTATACAGGGCGATGTTGCTTTGCAGATAGGTCGCAAACATGTCCTCCACCAGTTCCGGCTCGTCCATCATGGCGATCAGCAGGTTTTCCGTACCCATCATCCACGAATGGGTTACGTCAAATCCAAACCAGAAGATCGCACGAATCCAGCGTCCTTCAGCGCGCCAGCGGGGATATTCCCTTTTGAGCGTATCCCACGGAATACGGTCATCCTGCAGCGTCATACGGGCTTTTGCGTCGGCCCAGCTTTCTTCGTCGATGACTTTGTAGTCCAGAAATTCAGGCGTGGCATCCTCTTCCTTGAAATGCTTCATGGTAACGCCCCATTCGGACGTTTCAATGTACCAGCGGTCGTTTTCTTCAAGGATCTTCCGCTCATAACGAGGCGTGATGTCCACCTGAAACTCTGCGATCTTGTCCGTTCCGAAATAATCCTCCCACGCTACGTTCGAAGGCATTCCTTCTGCACGCCAGCGGCGAAGCGTTCCCTGCCACGGACTGTCGAGAATCGGAATGCGGTCCGCCTCACGATGCTCGTACATCCGCTTGATCCGTTCGTATGAATTCATGAGATCACTCCGTCTGTCACTTACAGATCCTTTTCATGCAGCACAACGCCGTTTGCCTTGAGCACGGCCTGAAGCTTCGATACATCCAGCGACGGAAAATCCGTGGTCATCGCCGCTGCGGTTCCGGCTGCTTCGCCTGTAACAGCGCAGCAGGGAATCACACGCATGATGTCCCACATGCTGTCGGTCACAGAAGTACATCTTCCCGCCATGATCAGATTGCGGACTTTGTGCGAATACAGCGTGCCAAACGGCACCTCATAAACCGGACCGCGCTTGCGCCAGTCGGAAACCATACCGATGGAATCGTCAAAATACTTGTGCATCTCTGTGTCATGCAGGGTGTATTCGCCGCAGATCCTGCGAGTCATGCGCAGCTGCGGCATGGTGGCAATGGTGACCGGCACCAGCGAAGAATCCTCCTTGCGACATCTGAGCACATGGTTCATGGTGGATGCATGGGACAGGCACATCATATCAGAAATTTCCTTGCCTTCCAGTCCGGCAAAGCGCCTGTTCACCAGCAGTTCCACCTTATTCTCTTCCGTCTTCTGATCATCCGGAACATCGGCGCATCCCACTATATTGAGCTGGTAGCCCTTCTCTCCCAGCGAATAGTACCATGCTGCGAGAATATTGCCCTGTTTGAACGTATCCGTTGGCGCATCTGAAAACCATGCGATATCGCCGTCACCGGTAGCATCCACCACGCTTCCGACCTCAATGGCCTGACGACCCGACTTGTTTTCCACAATCACAGCATCAATCCGGTCGCCCGTTTTGCTTACCGACACAGCATAGGTGCCATAGAGAATCTCAACGCCGTTCTTCAACAGAAGCTGTTCTGCAAGGATGGCAAACAACTGCGGATTGTACTGCACTTCAAAGCGCTTCTCCTTTTCCGTGCGCCTTGCGGGATCAGAAAAATCCAGCCAGTTCTCCGGATAGCGATCCTCTGCGCCCATTGAAATGGACAGTTTGAGAAGCTCCTCGGCAATGCCAAAGGAGACCTGCCTGCCACACCCATCGCACAGCGGCAGATAGATGGTCACGATTCCAGCCGTGCCCAGTCCACCGAGCATATATTGTTTTTCCAGCAGAATGACCTTTTTGCCCTGTCTGGCCGCTGCAAGCGCTGCAGAAATGCCGCCGAAACCACCGCCGCAGACAAGCACATCACAGTTGGCCGTCACCTGTGTATGGAGCTGTTCCTGAATGATCATAACGCTCCCTCCCTTGGGTAACATTGTATCATCGAATGTTCTCCAGTGCAAGGAAGCTGTTTCAGACAAAAACTCCGGCTTCTCAGCGAAGCCGGAGTCCTCAGAAAGCTTATCTTTCCATTTTTGATGCCAGATACTCTTCAGCCATATGAACGGCAACAGCGCCATCTGCGACCGCCGTTACCACCTGACGCACGCGCTTGGTTCTCACATCCCCCACCGCGAATACGCCCGGAATGCTGGTTTCCGTGGTTTCGCCGGCGCAGATATATCCGCTTCCATCCAGCGAGAGCTGATCTGCAAAAAGCCCGGACGCAGGCTCACGGCCAATGCTGACGAATACGCCGTCGCAGTCAACGACACTTTCTTCTCCTGAATGCACATCGCGGATACGGATTCCCGTTACCTTTTCATCATGCAGAAGCTCCGCGACAACGCTGTTCCAGCGGCACTCGACATTTTCGGATTTCATCAGCGGATCATGATAGACTTTTGTTGCGCGAAGCGTATCTCTGCGGTGAACCACGATCACCTTTTGAGCGATTCGGCTTAATAGCAGCGCGTCCTCCGCAGCGGTGTTTCCCCCACCGATGACTGCAACCGTCTTTCCTTTATAGAACATGCCGTCGCAGGCCGCACAGTAGGCAACGCCGCGTCCAAGCAGTTCCTCCTCATGCTCCACACCGAGTTTTCTGGGATTTGCGCCTGTTGCGATCACAACCGTCTTTCCAAGAAAAGTACCCTCGCTGGTTTCAACAACTTTGGGACTGGCATTCAAATCAACCCGAAGGACTTCTGCACTGCGCGTTGCAGCGCCAAAACGTTCAGCCTGTCTGAGCATCTGCTGCGCCAGTTCAAAGCCCTCAACGCCTTCAGCAAAGCCGGGGTAATTGTCAATCTGATGCGTCTGAGCCATCTGTCCGCCGGCCGAAAGCCTTTCCAGCACCAGCACATTCAGACCGGCTCTGGCGGCATACAACGCTGCGGTGTATCCGCCGGGGCCTCCGCCGATAATAAGCATATCGTATACATGCTTGCTTTCCTGTGTCTTCGGTTCAGGCACATTGCCATTGATAAAGGTTTCAATAACTGCTTTTGACTCTGGAGCAACGATTGAACCAAGGTTTTCTCCGTTGCGATAAAGCCGGAGCGTCGGAATCAACTCTACCTGCTCCGTTTCCCACAGATGTTCATCGTCATCCATGTTTACCTTGACCACCGTCAGCCTGTCCGCATACTCCTCAGCAATCTGGTCAAAAGCCGGACCGATCCTGCGGCAGTAGGTGCACCACGGCGCCCAGTACTCCACCAGAACGGCCTGTTTTGTTTCAATCAACTCATGCAGCTTCTCAATATTGATATTCGCGGCTCCCATCGTCCCCGCTCCTTTCGTGCATCCAAAACATATATCATTGGATAGATTGATCATCGGCAATCATCCTGGTGATAAGATACCCGAAAAAAAGCGCAGATAAACAGGTTTTTGATAGATATAAGAAAAACACCTGCGATTATCACAGGTGTTTTGTCTGGAAACAGTGATCAATATTGATACGAACTCTGTTCCAATGCAACCAGCAACTCCGATGGTTGCATTATAGCATAATCGGTTGCATTTTTCCAAGGTGGTTGCAAAGATCTTAAATGGTTTCCTGCTCCGCACACAAATAGTCAAAGCCTGATTCAACGCGTTTTCGGGTCAGGCTATTCGTATCAGAGATCCTGCAAATCAGCATCTGGCAGATCGTTTTCCATATTGTCCCGGGCCAGATCGTTGTCCAGTTCCTTGTAGGCCTTGGAAATGGGCCGTTCCGTATGGAAAACCTTCTGGTCGGGGCCAAATCTTCCACTGATGATGGGATTAGCGTCTTTCTTACCGTTCTTGGCTTTGCCCTGAATTTCGGGAACAGGATGCATCTCGTTTTTGGGTTGGGTGTGCGTGCGCTCTGGTCGTGCCATACCTTGCTTGGCCATATCAATCACCTCTGCTTCAGCATTCCCCCTTGTCTATAAGCTCATTCAAGGACAGCTCGTTCACGGGCGGCAGACAGCTATGTCCACGGCAGATGTAGTAGGTGGTTTTATTGTTTTTCAGCGGATAATCGGCAGTTGGTT
>JAGBBE010000185.1 GCA_017938645.1 Clostridia bacterium | reverse complement strand
ATACACCCAAGTGGCGGGCAGCGAGGGCGACATTAGGAGCGCAGGGAAATCCCCTCGCCCGGTTTGGGCACGGATCAGGGGCGCGCTCGCGGCAACGCCAATAAACAAAGAACCCAAAGCCATTCACCCACGCCAAGCCGAATCGCGCACCCCGTTCCCAAACCGGGCAATCAAAGGGGATTTCCCGGAGCGACGCGTCGCCTGCTTTTTGCTACTTTTTCCGGAAAAAGTAGAACCCGTTCCTCGTCGGTACGAGAAACATGCACACGTCGTGCATTCCCGCGCACACCGCGCAAAAAAGGACCGCCGCCTTTCACAGCAGCAGTCCTTTTTTTCATCAAATCCCCCGGATTGCCCGGTCACCCGACCAATCCGGGGTTCAAGGGGTACCAACCCCTCAAATCTTTACTGGGCAGCAGCCTCGAGGCACTGAGCCACAGCGTTCATGATGCGGTTGGAGGTCAGGGTGGCGCCGGCGACGGTGTCGACGGTCACGTCGTTACCAGCAACGATAGCAGCGGGAACGGTCTCAAAAGCGGCCTTGGCGATGCCTTCGGTTTCCTGATGCTCAACGATTTCAACGCTGGCGATCTTGCCTTCGGTGATGACAACCTTCACGGTCATGGGGCCGTTCTGACCGTCGACAGTGGCGGTGTACTCGCCGTCGTTGAGAGCGCGGGTCATGTCGAAGAGCTTCTCGGTGGAGGTCTCCTTGGCGAAGAGAGCCTCGTTAAGCAGTTCGGGAGCAGCCTTCACTTCGTAGCCTTCAGCCATCTCGTTGGTCATGGCGTGCTTGGCAGCGATCTTGCCGAACACGATGGGGCCCATAACGCCGGTGCCGCCGGAGACAAACTTGCCCCAGATGCCGCCGACCACTTCACCCGCGGCGTACAGACCGGGGATGACGTTGCCTTCGGTGTCCAGAACCTGCATGTCCTTGTTGGCAGTCACGCCGCCCAGGGTCATCACGCACAGGGCGTGCAGACGGATGGCGTAGTACTTTTCGCCTTCGATCTTGTTGGTGGCGATGTTGTAGGTGTTGGAAACGTTGAACTCGCGGCCGAACTGGTCGGGCTCGCCCTTTTCAACAGCAGCGTTGTACTCTTCGATGGTCTTCTTGAGGTTCTCGGCGGGAACGTTGATGGCAGCAGCCAGCTCCTCGATGGAGTTGCCGGAGTACATCACGTGAGAGCCCAGACCGCCGTCGTAGAAGTAGAACTTCATGAAGATGTCGCCGCCGGCAGCAGACAGATCGGAGAGCACCTTGTCGGTGTAGATGTCATACTGCACAGCCTGGGGCTGTTCTTCCAGAGCAACCTCGCGGATGGCGGGGTTGGCTTCGGTTTCGTTGCAGAAACGCTCGCCGTTCTGGTTGACGACGATGCCGCCGGTCTTCCAGGTGTAGGTGGAAGCGATCTGGCCGCGGGTATCGTCATCGCGGGCAACCAGACCCATGGGGAAGGTGGGGATGGCGTCCATGGCGGTCAGGCCTGCGCCGACCTTCTGCATCATCAGCAGGGCGTTGCCGTCAGAGCCGGGAGCGCCGCCAGCCAGGTAGTACTCGCCGTACTGGGTGTATTCGCCCATGAGCTTGCGGTTGGAGGAGTAGCCGCCGGTGGCAACGATAACGCCCTTCTTGGCGGTGTAGGTCACTTCGCCGTTGGGGCCTTCGGCCTTCACGCCGGTGATCTGGCCCTTTTCATTGGCGATCAGCTCGGTGGCCTTGGTCTGCAGGATCACTTCGATCTTGTCGTTGGCCTTCACGATGGTGTCAAGCACTTCGTGGGCGGCAGACTTGTAGTTGGCGCTGTCCTCGGGGCTGCACTTGTAGGTGCGGGGCACGGAGTACAGGGCATGCTCGGGAGCGAACACAGCGCGGGCGCCGGTGGCGCGGTCGGTGGTGTACTTGTTGTCCTTCAGGCCGGATTCGTACAGCCAGTCGAACACTTCGGTAGCGCTCTCGGCGTAGGTGCGGATCAGCTCTTCGTTGGGCTGGCCGCCGAAGTCGTCGCCGTTGTTGATGATGTCGGCAACGTAGCTGTCGATGCTGTCTTCAATGCCATCTTCCTTCTGGATGATGGTGCCGGCAGCGGACATGGAGCCGGAGGTAAAGTTCAGAGCGCCGCCGGTCTTGGCGGTCATCTCCAGCAGAGCAACCTTCTCAGCGCCGTTTTCCACGGCCTCGATGGCGGCAGACAGGCCAGCGCCGCCGGCGCCAACGATCACCAGATCGTAAGCGGCTTCTTCAGCCACGGCGGGGACGACCATGCAGCTCATGACCAGCACGAGGGACAGCATGAGAGAAATGAAACGATTCATTGGGGTCTCCTCCTTCAGATAATATAGGGTACGGGGGAAGAATGCGCGGGCCAAAACCCGCATATCCAGTATAACAGATTGTTCTTTTTTTGTACATAATGTTGTGAAATAAATATCAATGATTTTGGCATTCCTGAAACCCGTCCAGACAGGGACTGCTATTGACATGTCTTATCGTATAATGGTAAAATCATGATAACTAACCGCGTAAACTGCAAAAATAATAATGCATGAAGCGCGGAAAACGTCTGGTGTTCCCCAAAAAGAGAAAGGAAGGTACCCCACATGAAGAAGCTTATCGCTCTGCTGCTGGCTGCGATCATGCTGGTGTCCATGGTTCCCGCCCTGGCCGCTACCGAGTATGACGTAACCGAACCCATCACCATCAAATGGTGGCACGCTCACGAGAGCGCCTTTGACGGCGACCTCAACTGGATGGTTGACAAGTTCAACAACGAAAATGGCATGGGCATCACCGTTGAGCCCGTCTACATCGGTTCCTACACCGAAATCAACACCCAGTTCATCGCTGCGGCTGCTGCCGGCACCGGCACCGTTCCCGCTCTGGTGACCTGCAACACCTCCTATCCCGCCGGCTACGGCAAGGACGGCCTGTGCGAAGTGCTCGATCCTTACATCGACGCTTTCGAGTACGATGTTGAAGACTTCGGCGAAGGCCTGATCGCTTCCACCAGCTATGAAGATGAGCAGATCGCTCTGCCCTACCTGATCTCCACGCAGTGCATCTATTACAACAAGACCGCTGCTGAAGAAGAAGGCATCACGATCCCCACCACTTTCGCTGAAATGGACGAGTTCCTTCAGAAGGCCACCCTGTTCAACGAGGATGGCACCACCAAGCGTTACGGCATCGTGTTCGGCGGCTGGGACTATTGGTACTATGAGATGTTCTACAAGAACAACGGCGTTGAGTGCGTGCTGCCCGATGGTACCACCGATGTGAACTCTCCCAAGGCTGTGGAAATCACCGCCAAGATCAAGGAATGGATTGACAAGGGCTACGCTTACTATGCCTACGGCACCGGCGCTTCCACCAACATGCGCGAGCTGTTCTGGACTGACATGGGCGCTTTCTCCGTTTCCCACACTTCTTCCATGTATGACACCTACGTTGAGAAGGTTGGCGACAAGTTCGAAGTCGGCATGGCCTGGCAGCCCAACTCTGACGGCGAGTCCTTCAAGTCCGAGGTCGGCGGCTCCGCCATCCTGATCCCCGCTGCTGCTTCTCAGGCTGAAAAGAACGCTGCCTGGCAGTTCCTGATGTTCATGACCAGCCCCGAAGTCAACCTGTATTGGGCTGACAAGACTGGCTACTTCCCCACCCGTCAGAGCGTTGTGGGCACTCCCGAGTACGAAGATTACCTGGCCCGCAAGCCCGAAATGAAGAACATCGTTTCCATGTCCAGCTGGATCAACCCCCGCAACCAGAACCCCGCTTACGACGCCTGCGCAAACCTCTGGCGCACCGCTCTGTATGAGATCTTCAACAACAACGCTCCCATCCAGGAGACCCTGGATCAGCTGGCTGTTGAAATCCAGGAGACTCTGGACGATCAGTAATGAAGTCGTCTGATTGACTGATTGATTTATCCAACGGGAGGGGAAGATTTTCTTCCCCTCCCTTAGGCCTGTCTATAGGGGCGGGGCATGCCCCGCCTGATGGCGCGTCAGATAACCATCGTATTCCGGGGCATACCGGGAATTTGCCTGCGAGGTATGCCTCGCCCCTACAGAATATCCTGAACAAATGAGGTTGTAACCATGAAAACTGCAGCAGATCGCGCATACAACAAGGAAATGCGCAAACGTGAACAGCAGCTCATCCCCAAGCGCCAGCGTGTTACCGGCCTGGTGCTGATCATTTTGGGCGTACTGATTCTGAGTGTGGGTCTATTTGGCTGGCTGGCCGGCGACATGCAGCTCTCCGCACTCTCCACGCTGACCGATCAGGTCTATGCCGCCCGTGAAACTGCGCAGAGCGCCGGTACCGAGGTAACGGGCGCGTTCGACCTTAACGGCGAAAACAGCGGCGCGCGCGTATTCTATGCCGAGTACGAATCCGGTGCGGAAAAGGGATATGTGAACGCGCAGGAGTTTGAGATCGGCGAAAGCAAGAAGTCTCTCAAGGGCGAGGGACTGCAGTTCCCCGGCACGAAGGATTATCAGACCCTGGTTGTGGCCGAGGACAAGGCCGTGAAGCTCGACAACGGCATGGAGTTTACCCAGAGCGTGAAGCTGCGCGGCGCTGGCTCCAGCAAATACCGCAGCCTGAAGCTGACCGTGGAAGAGCCCGGCACCCTTACCGTGTGGGCGCTCAGCTCCATGGATCAGGAACGCCGCATGGTGCTGGTAAGCACCAAGAACGGCGCTGAAGTGGCTGAAGCGATGGCTCCCGTCAAGGCCGACGGCGCTCTGTCTGCCCTGAGCTTTTCCATTCCGGAAGGCGGCACCTTCTACCTGACCACCAAGGGCGACATTCCCATTGCGCCGGTAAGCGCGATCATGAATGTGGCCATCATCCTGCTGCTCATCGGCGCCATGCTGCTGTTCAACGGCATTATGATGCGCATTCAGCGCTGGGAACGCATGAAGGACCTGTTCTTCGTGGAGCCGGTCATTCTGTTCTTCCTGATGTTTGTGTACTATCCGCTCATCGACCTGGTGCGCATTTCCTTTACGGACATGGGCATTCTGACCACCGGCAAGCAGACCTTCGTGGGCTGGAGCAACTACAACTGGATGTTCAACCAGTCCGGCGCGAAGTACTTCTGGGAGAGTCTGCGCATCACCGGTATTTACACCTTCTGGGAAATCACCATCACCGTGGTAGGCGGCATGCTGCTGGCGCTGCTCTTCAACCGCATGACCCGCACCTTCAACGCCTTCCGCGCCATCGTGTTCATGCCCAAGTACATCGCTGTTTCCACCAGCGCTGTGGTGTTCATCTGGATTCTCTACGCTCCTATGGCTGGCGGCGCCGGCGCTCAGAACGACGGTATCCTCAACTTTGCTTTGAGCCGCTTCGGCATTCAGGGCCCGCGCTGGCTCATTGACGAAGCCACCGCTCTGACCGGCGTTCTGATTCTGACCGCGTGGCGCGTGGTTGGCTACGCCATGATGATCTACCTCTCCGCCATGCAGGGCATCCCGAGGGACTACTACGAGGCGGCCTCCATCGACGCGGCCGACGGCGTGCAGCAGTTCCGCTACATCACCATGCCTCTGCTGGCCCCCACCACGCTGTTCCTGTTTGTGACCACGTTCATTGCCAGTATGAAGGTATTCCAGAGCGTTGACGTCATGACGGGCGGCGGTCCCGGCACGTCCACCAACGTAATGGTGCAGTGGATTTACAACCTGACCTTCAAGGACTTCCGCACTGCGCGCGGCGCTGCGGTATCGCTGGTGTTCTTCCTGATCCTGCTGGTTTGCACCGCAGCTACCATGAAGTACTCCAACAAGTCCGTCAACTACGATTCTTAAGGAAGGAGGCGATCAAATGCTTACCAATCAGAAAAAAATGGGTATCGCAATGGTGCTGACTGCAAGCGCTCTGCTGATCGCTGCATTCCTGGCTGTGCCCTTCGGCGCTGCTGTGTCCGTGCGCAACGTACTGTTGATCATTGGCGTGGTGCTGCTGGCGGCAGCTGCACCCATCATGTGGCGTGACGGACTCAAGCGCATCAAGGAACAGCCCTGGCGCAAAGGCAGTCTGCTCACCATGCGTCAGAGCGGTTTCTTTGACGTGGTGCTGCTCCTGTTCATCGCCGCCGTCATTCTGGCGTCGCTGGGCGTCTTTGGCGTGGTTACCTACAATGCCACTTTGAACAAGCATATCGCGCTGGCCGGCGGCGGAGCTGCTACGCTGGAAGAAGCCCGCCTGCTGCCGGACTTCATCGAGTACAACTTCTCCAAGGACCTCAACCTCATCGCCGATTCCTACAGCACGTTCTTCCTCATCGCATCCATTCTGGCGGTAACGGTCATTGTGTGCCTTGTGTACATGCGTTTTGTGTCGCCCATCGTGCGCGCTGACGAAAGCCTGCAGAAGGCGCACAAGGTATACCGCATCACGGCGCAGTACGCTGCGGCCATCTTTGTGGTGCTGGTGATGCTGTTCCCCATCTATTGGATGATCATTTCTTCCTTCAAGACCTCCGACGAGCTGCTGGCCTCTGTGCCGACCTTGTGGCCGAAGGAGTTCAAATGGTCGAACTACCCCGAAGTTCTCCAGCGCGCTCCGTTTGCCAGGTATCTGGTGAACACGCTGGTGACCACCGTGTTTATGATGCTGGGCGAGCTGACCATTGGCGTTATGGCTGCCTACGGCTTTGCCAAGGGTGAGTTCAAGGGCCGTGAGTTCATGTTCATGCTGGTTCTCGGCGCGCTGATGGTGCCCATTCAGGTCACCTTCGTGCCGATCTACGTATTCATCGCCCGTCTGAACATGATCGACACCTATCTGGGCATCATCATACCCAACCTCGTCAGCGCGTACTTCGTGTTCATGCTGCGCCAGAACTTTATGGCTGTTGACAACAGCTACATCGAAGCCGGCAAGGTGGACGGCATGGGCCGCTTCGGCACCATCTTCCACGTGCTGTGCCCCATGTGCAAGCCCACGCTGATCACGGTTTCCATCATCTCCTTCATCAACGGCTGGAACTCCTACTTCTGGCCCAAGATGGTCACCAAGACCGAAGCCAGCCGCACCATTGCCGTGGGCGTTCAGCAGCTGAAGAACACCTTTGCCGGCATGGAAGTCTCCAACTACAACGAGATCATGGCCGGCGCGGTCATGGCCATCGTCCCGATCATTGCCCTGTTCCTGATCCTGCAGAAATACATCATGACCGGCATGTCCAAGGCCGCCATGAAGTGACCGCAGTGCGGTCAATCCCGGACTGCCCGGCGAGGCCGGGCAGAGGTTGGGTGACTTACGGGCTGCAAGTAAATAACGACGCCGGAGCACATACAGGTGCTCCGGCTTTTGCGTTTTTTACAATTCAATGGGTTCCCGGGTGCAGACGTTTTCGAGGAAGACTTTGTCGTGCTCGACCAGAAGGAGCGTAGGTTTATAGGTTTTGATCAGGGTTTCCACCTGCACGCGGCTCAGCACGTCGATGTAGTTCAGCGGCTCGTCCCAGATATAGAGATGAGCGGGCGTACACAGGCTGGCCGCGAGCAGGATTTTCTTTTTCTGGCCCTGACTGAGCGCAGTGAGCGGCTTTTCGAACTGTTCGCGTCCGAAGTCCATATTGCGCAGGATGGCTTTGAACAGCGTTTCGTCAATGGCACGATCGCGGATATAGTCGCGCATGGAGCCAAAGAGGCCGTCGGTTTCCTGCGGCACATAGGAGATGGTCAGGTTGCTTGCGAGGCGGATCTGTCCTGTGAGCGCGTCTGAGAGGCCGCACAGCGTTTTGAGGATGCTGGATTTGCCCGCGCCGTTTGGGCCGGTGAGCGCTGCACGGTCGCCCTGACGCAGTTCAAACCGGATGTTTTCGCACACAATGCGTCCGTCGTATTCGACCCTGCCGTCCTGAACGGAGATGAGGGTCTGTTTGGGATGCCTGAGTACGGTGAGCTTGAGTTCGCCGACCTGTTCCACATTATGCAGGAGGCTTTGCTTTTCCTCAATGGCGCGTTCGCGGCGCCTGAGGGTATTCTGGCTGCGCTTCATCATGGATGCCGCGCGCGCGCCCACATATCCGCGGTCAAGCACGGCGACTTCGCTTTCCGGCACGTGAAACTTGCCCTTTTCCACCTTATCGCTCCAGGCAGCGGCGCGCCGGGCGCTCTCCTCCAGACGGCTGATGTCGCGCTTAAGATCCTCGTTGCGGGCGATTTCATAGGCGTTGCGGCGGTTGAACTGTTCCTCCCAGGTGTCATAATCGCCCTGAATGACCTGCGCATCGGAACGGTTGAGGGAAAACACGTGGTCGATGCAGCGGTTGAGGAAGGCGCGGTCATGGCTGACGAGCAGGAAGCCGTCCTTGCTTCTGAGGTAATCGGCCACGAGCTCGCGGCCATGCACGTCGAGGTGGTTGGTAGGCTCGTCAATGAGCGGATACACGTCCTCGCGGGCGAACAGCGCGCACAATAGCGCCTTGGTCTGCTCGCCCTTGCTGAGGGTGTCAAACGGGCGATAGAGCGCGTCCTCGGTGATTTTTAAGAGCTTCATCTCACGCATCAGCCGCCAGTCAGGCGTGTCGGGCGCGGCTTCCTGCATTACAAACAGCGTCAGCTGCGTGGGATCGGGCACGTCGAAGGGAAAGTAGACGGCGCTCAGCGGCAGATCGATCGCGCCCTGATGGCTGTAACGTCCCAGCATCAGCTGAAGGAGCGTGGTTTTGCCGCGGCCGTTGCGTCCCACCAGACCCAGCCGCCAGCGCGTATCGAGGTTGATATTCAGGTTTTCAAACACGGGCGTATAGCTGCCCTCATAGGTGAACGAAAGATTTCGGATGGATAACTGCATACTTCCTCCTATCCGGGCAGGATCAAAAAGCACAACAAAAAAAGAGCACAAAAAGATTGCGCCGTATTTCTGCCGCAGCAAAGCAAGCCTTCTTTCACAGGAAAGAAAACCGGCTTCACACCTGCCCCTGAATCAAAATGGGGTGGCTGGCAGAATTACTTGCGCATCTTTTCAGCTCCGTTTCTGTATCAGATGGTCTGATGATAGCACGCGCAGGGATTACTTGTCAAGCTTGACGCGCTTTGCCGTGACCACGGAAAGGGTCAGCATCACCGCGCCGAGCAGGGAGAAGCATTCGCCGATGTAGAGGGTGTTGCGCACGCCCACAGCATCCAGCAGCGTACCGCCGCCCACCACAGCGATGAGCGTGCCTGCGGTGAATGCGCTGCCGGTCAGGGACTGGGCCTTTAAGAAGGCGCTTTCGGGCAGAAGCTCACGGATATAGCGCACATTGGCCGGCACAAAGAAGCCGTATCCGGCAAACTGCAGAAGCTGCGCCGCGAAGATGAAGTACGGCGACTGGGCGATGGCGATGAGGCCGCACTTGAAGGCCCACACCCATCCGCACAGCACCAGGAGCTTGCGATCGGAGGACTTGTCGGCAATGCGGGCATACAGCAGCATGGCGGGGCATTCCATGGCCGCCGCGATGGCAACGGCGATGCCCTGTTCGGTGCTGCCGCCGCCGATTTCATGCATGATCTGGATCATGTAGCTGCCGGTGAGCAGCGCGTTGAGCGCGAGGAAGGCGGTAGCGCCCATGAGGAAGAGGAACCACGGCTGGGAGCACAGCGCCATGGCAGACGTTTCTTTGGAGGCCTTGGGCCGCGCGGAGATTTCACCCTCGGGGATTTTGACCAGCAGGAGGTAGGCGCACAGCACGATGGAACCGCCCAGGTAGAACAGCGGCAGGAACACCGGGGAGATGGTTTCCAGCACGCGGCCCATGATGGCGACCACCAGCGCATAGATGAGCGATCCGAAGCCGCGCGCCGAGCCGAAATGCACGGGGAAGCCGGCGGCTTCGTAGACCTGCAGCATGGTGTTGACGCTGGGCTGGATGGCGGATTCAAGCCCGAGGCAGATGATCAGGCCCACGGCGAGCACGATTTTGGGCAGCGGCAGGAAAAACATGCACGCAGCCACGGCCATCAGCGCGATGTAGAGATACGCCACGCCGTGCATGAGCTTCACGCCCGTGCGCTCGAAGATGGAGGCGATGGCGGGCTGCATCAGCGTGCTGAAAAGGTATGCGCAGCCCAGCACCACGCCGATTTGCGCGTTGGTGAAGCCCTGCTCGAGCAGGTACACCGAGGAGAAGCCCAGCATGAAGCCGTAAACCGTCCAGTACAGCACATGAATGAGGGTATAGCTTGCCTGCGCGTTGCGCTTGGTAATGGTCAGCATGGAGAGAACCTCCGCTTTCTTTTGCATTCAGGTACTGTCATTGTACATCAAATCCGCTTGCAATACCAGCCCCAATGGCATGAAAAAAGCGCCGGAGAGTTATCTCTCCGGCGCGATTGGTTATTCGGTGAGCCGTCCTTCCGACGGGGTGATGGTGAGGCCGTTTTCGTCGGCGTCTACCGTCACGGTCTGGCCGGGCAGGATTTCGCCTGCCACGATCTTTCGGGCGAGCATGGTTTCCAGATGGCTCTGCATGTAGCGCTTGAGCGGACGCGCGCCGTACACGGGATCAAAGCCTGCGTCGGCGATGGCGTCGACGGCCCTGTCGCTGAGCGTGAGCGTGATGCCGCGCTCGGAAAGCCTGCGGCTGAGATGTCCGGCGAGCAGATGCACGATCTGCGCGATTTCGGTCTTTTCCAGCGGCTTGTAGAACACGATGTCGTCGATGCGGTTCAGGAATTCCGGACGGAACTGGCTGCGCAATAGCTGCATGACGCTGTTGCGGGCGGCTTCGGTGATCTGGCCGTTTTCGATGCCGTCGAGCAAAAACTGCGAGCCGAGGTTCGAGGTCATGATGATGATGGTGTTTTTGAAGTCCACCGTGCGGCCCTGCGAGTCGGTGATACGGCCGTCGTCGAGCACCTGCAAAAGGATGTTGAACACGTCCGGATGCGCCTTTTCGATTTCGTCCAGAAGCACCACGCAGTAAGGCTTGCGGCGCACGGCCTCGGTAAGCTGGCCGCCTTCCTCGTAGCCGACGTATCCCGGAGGCGCTCCGACCAGACGGCTCACGGAGAACTTCTCCATGTACTCGCTCATGTCGATGCGCACCATGTTCTTTTCGTCGTCAAAGAGGTTCT
>JAGBBE010000184.1 GCA_017938645.1 Clostridia bacterium | reverse complement strand
GATTCACTCTATGCAACGTCCCGGCAACTTTATACAGCGTGTGCTGATGTAGCTCAGCAGGTAGAGCGCATCCTTGGTAAGGATGAGGTCACCGGTTCAAATCCGGTCATCAGCTCCAGATTGACTCCTCTGTGGGACCACTCGCAGAGGAGTTTTTCTTTGTATTTTAAGGGTTTCCGGGTTTTAGCCTTTTCAGACCGGATGGATGGTTGGCCTTTGCTGTCAGCTAATTTTCATCCGGTTTTTTGTGTTTCCAGCTAATTATCTGCTCGTTGCAGGCTGCATATTGTTATCAGTAGACTGTATATGCAGCCTGTCTTGCTAACCATTTCAGCTAATCGCCAGAAATTTTTATGTCAAGCGCTGCGTTCTGCGCCAAGCGCACCCATCAGCAAACGCTCCACAATCTGACGCCGCAGCTCAGGATTTTCCTGAATACGATCCAGCAGGCTGGAAACATCCGTGGAAGATTCTTCGACAGATTCGGGTTCCAGATCGGGATAGAAACTTCCCTCAACCATCCGGGACAATGCCCTCTTTTCGGAATCAAGCGCTTCGTTGTAGTTGCTCATCAGCACTTCGGGCGACTGACCAGCGCTCTCAGCGACCAGCTGATAGTCATTCTTGGTCAAGCGAACCTTGTGCATCTGCCCGGACTTGCGAAGCCCCTGAATGTCCACGCGCTCATCTTCAGGAATCCCCATCTGGATTTGATGCAGCTTGAAGGCGTCTTCCAGACTTTTGGGATCAAGGGGACGCCCGTCTGCCTGACACAGCAGCAGCCCATAATCCTGATACTCTTCTCGGAAGAACGTCTTATGTTCTTCGATCTCTGCCAGCCTTGCACGGATTTCTTCCAGTAGCGGGCGGGTCAGATATTGCTTGCGATGACTATCTTCCGTCTTGGGCCCTTTGAGAATCAGGCTGCTTTTCGATGTAGGGACGAGCTTGGGAAACACACGGATGATTTCGTTCTTCGGCAGAATACCCAGCGATCTGTCAGATACGCGCTGCACCTGACGGGTAATCCATAGGCTTCCGTCCCGGAAGTCAATCGTCTTCCAGTCGATACCGACGATTTCGCCTGCCCGCAGAGAACAGACAAATGCCAGATGCACTGCCAGGTGAAGGATTGGATCATCCTTGATGGTTCCCAGCACATCACGCACTCGATTGACATCCCAGGCGCGGCGTTTGACCGTTTTCTCAGCTGGAGCTGTTGTGACCGGTATAGAGGCAATGTAATGCCATTTCAGCGCGGTTTCAAAGCCGGAGGTCAGCACCGTGTAGCACTTCTTCACGCTGCTCGATGAGAGCGTGGGAATTTCATCAGGACGCTTGTTGTAGCTTTTCGCACCCTTGCAGGGCTTCTGGCTGAGATAATCCAGAAAATCATCAATGTCCTCCGATGTAATGGTGCTCATGATCCGATCACCAAAGAACGGGAGAATGTGATTATCCAAATTACAGCGGTAGCTATCGAAGGAGTTGGGTGAAAAGCGTTCCTTGCGGGCGTGGAAGGGCAGCCATTTTTCTGCGAACTCACGGTAGGTCTTTCCCATGTTGTCGTCCTTGGCGTCGCTGGGCGGCGTCACATCCGGCGAGGGCAGTTGAAACTGTTCGCTAACTGCCCGTTCCAGGGCTTTCTTACGCTTGTACTCCAACACGGCTTTCAGCAGATCGCCATAGAGCCGGTTGTTCTGAAGATAGTCAATCAGCGCCTTACGCTGCATTGCTTCCAGTTCAGTCGTGTAGGTTTCCCACTGCTGCTTTTTCTTGCCGTGTTCATCCCGATAAGGGTAAATGATATTGTGTGCAGTACCTCTTACTTTATAGGTTGCCATAGTAGCCTTCCTTTCTGATCAGACGTCAGGAAAGCTCCACCTGCCTGTTCAGCCATTGATCAAAGGATTCCTTGTGAATCCGCAGGCAGCGCTTTCCCAAGCGCATCACCTTAAAATCAGTGGTTTTTTCGCAAAGGTCATACGCCTTGCGAATGCTGACGCCAAGGATCTGGGCTACCTGCTCGGCTGTATAAGTACGCTGGACGCAACCGTTGCTCGGATTGATTGCACTCATGTGTAGTCTCCTTTCGCAACTTGGCACTGCATCAAAGTGCGATGTACCTCCTTTCCATTGATTCTGATTAGCAGGTACATCCATTCTACGGGATTGAGTGCCAAGCGTCAATGATACGCCGTAAGCGTCGAGATTGTTTCGGAATGCTGAAAAAATGATTGGGTGTCACAGGCTGCGACCAGCTTTATCGCATCATAGCCCCACCTGTACCGCCGTCCCCCGGACAAGCGTATACCGCAGGAACTCCCCGTCAGTCATCGCGAGGTCGTGAGAAAGTATCATTATCCCCATGCGGCATCTTCGCGCCCTGCATGCCACTGCAAGGTCTGTGGTTCGCGTTGATCGCTCCGGCTATGCCATCGTCGCGCCGCACCATAAGCCGCTCCACCGCATGTTTCGTACCTGTGACACCCGATGTTCAGTTGTCAAGATTCAGTGCAGGAAATGTGTTCCTTCAATATTAAGGACAAATATGAAGGGTAAACTGAATGTGTCATCATAGTTTTTTCAAAATTTTCTCCATGCGGCTCAAACCTTGCTGGACACTTTGATGAACCGTACGCCAACTGACGCCTTCAGCCCTTGCTATTTCTTCCTTGCTCATGCCCAGGAGGTAATGTGCGTAGATGCGCTTTGCCTGTTTGTCCGGAAGCTGAGCAATGGCTGTATGAAGCTCCTCTCTGGTCAGTTTTCTCTCATACAGTTCCTCCGGCGAGTGAGAAGTGAACAGGATGCTGCGTTCAATGCCGCTTTTGTGATCCAAGGAGTAATACGCCTTATAGCGGCGAATCTTGCGCTCATAACTGGCTTCTGCCCGCTCAAAAGCATTCATCATATCTGCAACCTCGGCACTGACTTCAATGTATGTATCCTCCTGAGTAAAGGGATAGAAATCTCGCAGATTGATCCGTACCATATTCGTACCTCCGTATCGTCATCGTTAGGGAGTGAAGAAACGGAGGACGACGGAGGCGAACGACACCTGTATTGGGTGTCAGCAATGAAATATCCAGAGAATATAAAAGCGCCGTCCAGTAGAACATAGAAGTTCACTGGAACAGCGCATGATAATATGACTATTCTTTTCTTCTCGATGTGATGGTTTATTTCACCTTTAGGATGATAAACAATCCCGATATGGAACAGATGCTTCTGACGCGATATACAATTCAGCACCCTACGACCGTTGAATCGTCCTCACACCCCTTCGTTTGCTTCCCATTTTGCAAAACGAAATCAAATTGCACATAAAATGCGAAATGGATAGGGATTCTAAGTTTGCATAATGAAATGTAAACTTACATTGAGATGAAATCCAATGACATATTCGGAGCAGCATCTTGGCAGTGTTATCCGAAAATACCGCAAAGAACGCGGATATACTCAGGCAACTTTAGCTGAGAAAATCGGAATCACGCAGCGCCAGGTAATGTATATCGAAAACTCGCAGAGCTTTCCGAAGTATGAAACGCTCTGCAAACTCATAGACATTTTATGCATTCCGCCTGATCATCTATTTAGGCCGTATGCTGGTGAAGATGACTCAAAGCTGAGTAGCATGATTGAATTGCTTCACTCTTGTCCTCCTGATGATCGAACGCTCGTCTACGCAACGATGTATACATTGATTGAGCAACTGAAAAAACGCTAATATCGATTCTGTTGGCATGAATAATTCCAATGGACAATAACAGCCAAGCGGCATCTTCGCAGCTTGGCTGTTTTGCGTACTCAAAAAGCACACATTGTCCTTGACCACCAGAACCGGCAGTCTGAAAGAGATATAGGAAAAGGAAACTTAGGGGCATAACAATCATATTATGTCCCTGATCTTTGTCAAAGAACCTTGATCCATTTCGCAGACAGTATCGCAGAGTTCATCAATGTCTTGTGCAAAGTGGCTGGCGAGAATAATTGTCTTGCCTTGCTCTTTCAAGGAAAGAAGCAGATCACGTATGCTGCGCACACCATTCTTATCAAGGCCGTTCATCGGTTCGTCCAGAATGAGCAGTGCTGGATCATCCAGCAACGCCTGCGCAATACCGAGACGTTGGCGCATACCAAGGCTGTACTGGCTGACTGGTTTCCGCAAGGTGGGATCAAGCCCAACCACCTCAATCAGGAACTTCACCCGCTCCTTTGATGCCCTTTTTCCCAGCTTTGCCAGCCACAACAGATTATTCATGCCCGTTTCATGGGGCAGAAAGCCCGGCGTTTCGATCAGCATCCCCGTATTGGGTGCGAAATCGCAATCCTTTCCAATTGTTTTGCCAAACACCTGGGCTGTCCCTTCTGTGGGGCGAAGAAAACCGCAGATGCATTTCATCAACACCGTCTTGCCGCTGCCGTTGCGTCCGATAATACCATGGATCTTCCCTTGTTCCAATTCCATGGATACGTCCTTCAGCACCATATCGCTGCCGAAGCGTTTCGTGATGTGCTGAACACTTACCGCAATATCACTCATCAGAATACCCTCCTGTGAAGTTAAAAGAGAACCTGCGCATGGCAATAGCTGAAACGATCATCAGCGCCACAGATGTACCACCGAGAATCAGATAGGATGTGTGGACCCTGGGCAACAGATCGTAGCCGAAGTTGTGCATGGTGTATGTCGCATGCTGCAGGGGCGACAGCCATGCAGACAACAGATTGGCGTAATACTGCATCTCCATCGGCAGCTGAAGCCAGGTCATGAAGCGATCCGGCGTCAGCACATAGCCTGCGAAATTGATGATTAGTGCGGCGATGATGCCAGCCTT
>JAGBBE010000183.1 GCA_017938645.1 Clostridia bacterium | reverse complement strand
TTCCTGTCCATCGCCGGCGTGATTCTGATGACGCTGCAGCAATCCAGTGAAGGCGTGGTTCAGTTCCTTGGCGTAATCCTGCTGATCGGCGCAGTGCTCAGCGGCACCTCCTACAACATTCTCAGCCGCAAATCCTCGCACTTTTCCTCTTTGGAACAGACCTATGTGATGATGCTGATGGCCGCGGTCTTCTACACCGGTCTGGCCGTATGGGACTGCCGCAGCAATCCCGCTCTGCTGATCGCGCCGCTGTCCAGCCTGCCGTTCATGGCATCCGTGCTGTATCTGTCCGTGATTTCCTCCAACATCGCTTTCCTTTCGCTCAACTACGCCAACTCTGTACTGCCGGTCGCCCGTGTTACTTCCTTCTGCAACCTGACCACGGTGATCTCGCTGTTTGCAGGCGTCATCTTCCTGCACGAGCCTTTCGGCTGGGTTTCCCTGCTGGCTTCCGTTATCATCATCGTCGGCGTATGGGGCGTTCAGCGCAAAGCCCGATAAAAAATTTCATTTTTCTACTTTTCCCTATTGACAAATCCGCGTTCACCCCCTATAATAGTAAAAGTTCCGACGAACACGGAATGCTGATGTAGCTCAGCAGGTAGAGCGCATCCTTGGTAAGGATTCACTCTATGCAGCGTCGCAGCAACTTTATACAGCCTGTGCTGATGTAGCTCAGTAGGTAGAGCGCATCCTTGGTAAGGATGAGGTCACCGGTTCAAATCCGGTCATCAGCTCCAGATCATCGCCTCTTGTGGACATTCCGCAGAGGCGATTTTCTTTGTGTTTTCAAGGGTTTCAGGACTTTTCCGTTCCTGATCTGTCCTCCCCCACCGCCCGGAATCGGCTGTCTGTTGCAGCTAATTTCCGGGCGGTTTTCCTGTTTTCCAGCTAATATTTCGTGGAAACTGGTCTGGTGTGATTATTCATCGGCTGAATATGCAGCCCGCTCAGCTAACAAAACCAGCTAAACGCGAAATATCTTTGCATTGGGTGCTTGCTTCTGCACCAACTGCACCGAGCAGAAGATTCTGAAGAAGTTGCCGCTGCAGATCGGGGTTCTGCTGAAGTCGTGCGACCAGCTCCGATACTTCATCGGTCTGAGCTTGTTCTGATTCTTGCTGGGGGTAGAAGCTCCCTTCCACCATTCTGGACAATGCTCGCTTTTCGGAATCAAGCGCTTCATTGTAGTTGCTCATCAGAACTTCCGGCGATTGACCGGCACTCTCAGCAACAAGCTGATAGTCATTCTTCGACAGACGAACCTTATGCATCTGACCAGACTTGCGAAGACCTTGAATATCGACTCTCTCCTCATAGGGAATGCTGATCCGGGCTTGATGCTCACGGAATGCGCTCTCCAGATTCTTCGGGTCAATCGGCCTTCCGTCCGGCTGACAGATCAGCAAGCCGTAATCATGGTACTCTGAGCCGAAGAAGCGCTTATTCGCTTCGATCTCAGCCAACCGCTCCTGAATCTCTCGGATCAGCGGGACGGTCAGGTACTGTTTACGGTGACTGTCTTCTGTCTTGGGGCCTTTCAGAATCAAACTGCTTTTAGAGGTATGGATCAGTTTGGGGAAAACCCTGATGATCTCATTCTTGGGCAAAACGCTCAATGCGGTATCCGATACACGCTGAACCTGTCTGGTAATCCACAAGCACCTGTCACGGACATCAATGGTGCGAATATCAATACCAGCGATCTCACCGGCACGGAGGGAACAAACAAAGGCGAGATGAACCACCAGATGAAGAAGCTTGTCCTCCTGAATACTCTGCAGCACTTCATATACCCTACCCGCTTCCCATGCCCGCCGCTTGACATTCTTCTCTGCCGGTGCGGTAACATGCGGGATAGAGGCAATGTAGTGCCACTTTAGGGCAGTTTCAAAGCCCGCCATCAGAACGGTGTAACACTTCTTCACGGAGCTGGAAGATAACGTGGGAATGTTATCCAGACGCTTGCCATAGCTCTTTGGCCCTCTGCATGGTTTCATGCTGAGATGGTCAATGAAGTTATCAATATCCTCTGCGGTAATTGAACTCATTACCCGATCACCGAAGAAAGGATAGATATGATTCTCCAGATTGCTGCGGTAGCTGTCATAGGAGTTTGGAGAGAAGCGCTCTTTTCTCGCATGGAAAGGCAGCCACTTTTCTGCGAACTCTCGGAAGGTCTTCGTCATGTTATCGTCGCCGGTCCCGCTCGGAACCTCTACAACCGGGGCAGGAACCCGGAACTGTTCATTGATCGCTCGCTCAAGCTCACGCTTGCGCTTGTACTCAACAACAGCTTTCAGGATCTCCTGATGCAGCTTCGCCTTTTGAAGGTAATCAATATAGGCTTTACGCTGCATCGCTTCCAGTTCGGTTGAGTAGGTTTCCCAATGCTGTTTCTTTTTGCCCGTTTCATCGGTATAAGTATAAATGATATTGTGTGCAGTGCCTCGTACGGTATAGGTTGCCATAATAGCCATCCTTTCCTGACGCGTCAGAAAAGCTTACTGGCGATTGAACCAGTTATCAAAGGATTCTTTGTGAATCCGCAGACATCTTTTTCCGATCCGCATCACTTTGAACTCAGTTGTTGATTCGCAAAAGTAGTATGCTTTGCGGACACTGATGCCAAGGATTTCGGCTACTTGTTCAGCAGTGTATGTTCGTTGCCCCATACCGCTGCAAGCGCTGATAGAAGTCATTTGGTACTCCTTTCTGCGCCTGGTACTGCATCGTTGTGCATTGAACCTCCTTTCTACCTTATTAATAGGTGAGCAGGTAAGCTCATTGTATCTGGTGCAGTACCAGGGCGTCAATGTTGCGAATGTTTATGTTATTGTTGTGACAAGAAGAATTTTCTTGGAAATTGATTTTCCAGAGTTCAAAAAGGTTCTGCGAAAGATGTTACGGGCTGCAGCCAGCTTTACCGCATCATAGCCCCACCTGTACCGCCGCACTCTGAACAAGCGCATACCGCAGGGACTCCCTCTCCAGTCTGTGGAGGGCCGTGTGGAAGTATCATTATCGCCATGAAGTGTCATCACGCCCTGATTGCCACATCAGAGTCATATGGATCACGTTTATCGCTCTGGCAAAGCCGTCATCGCGCCGCTCCATATGCCGCTCGCTTCATGGGTTTGTTCCCGTAACATTGGCTGTGAAGTTGTCAAGGTGCTATCGAAAGAAGAAAACTCCTTTCAATAGATATGACAAAAACAGGCCATTTGTCAGACCTCATTTTGGAGTTTCAGAAAATTTTCTTTGATTTTGAGCATACTACGCTTGATCCCGATGTATACGGATTGCTTTGTAACCCCTTCGGCATCAGCTATTTCAGTAATCGACCTTCCAAATACAATATGAGCAATAACCCTTTCTGCCTGGTAGTCGGGGATGCTACGAAGCGCCTGCTGAAGAAAGTTATACTGTTCTTGTTTTTCGTACTCTTCTTCTGCAGAAGGCGAATAGCAATCCGCTGCAAAAGCAGCAAAGCCGGGATGATCCAACGATACAATCGCTTGATAGCGCCACAGTTTCCGTTCATATGCCTTTTCAGCCCGTTCAGAAGCCCAGATCAGGCTGGCAACATCATCAGGAACATCGACCATACGATCCACAGTGCAATGGGGATAAATCTTCCTCAGATTGATTTGTTTCACAAAAAAGCCTCCGTTTCATTGTTGAGAGTTGAGAGAACGAAACGGATGCTTTGGTGGCGAACGACACCGAATCAGTCGATAATCGCTAATATCTTGTCGAATAGAAAAAGAGAAGGCTCCCAGGATCGTGAAATCCTGAGAGCCTTTGATATTCTCACTATCTACCCTTTGCCTATCCGTGTGTACCTCGCTTTCTGCTGTAGCTGGTCATGCGAGTATTGCTGTAAGCTTACGTTGATCTGTACAAGCAAGTGTGGAGTGCAGCCCTTTACCGCGATAGTTTGATAAAGTGCAATGACTGCCATTAACTAATATATGATTCACTATGCCGAGAAATGCCAACACCTTGTCAGGAAACGTTCGACACATTACGACTGGAATATATTTGCAGTTGACAAGACAACGCATTCGGGTGTATATTACATACGAACATATGTTCTTAATAAAGGAGAAAGGAAATGGCACGAGTAATCCTGCACTCAGACGCCAACTCTTTTTATGCGTCCGTAGAGTGCCTACACAGGCCAGATGTGAGAGATCATCCCTTGTCTGTATGCGGCGATCCTGAGATGCGGCATGGTATCGTGCTGGCAAGCAACCAGCAAGCAAAACGCTGGGGTGTCAAGACAGGGATGGCTGTATGGCAAGCAAAGCAGACTTGCCCAGGTCTGGTCGTTGTTCCCCCCGACTATTCCCTGTACAAGCACTTCTCCCATATGCTCAGAGACATATACGAGTGCTATTCAGACCGAGTAGAGAGCTTTGGCCTGGATGAGTGTTGGGTCGATCTCTCTAATCCGGGTTTCACCATCGAAGACGGAGAACAGAAAGCGCATGAGATTCGCCTGCGGGTGAAGAATGAACTTGGTATCACCGTGTCCGTTGGCGTCAGTGATAACAAGATCTTTGCGAAACTTGGAAGCGACCTCAAGAAGCCGGATGCTGTGTCTGTTGTTCCGCCCGACCGCTTTCGGGAAACGATCTGGCACTTACCCGCTTCCGATCTGCTGTATGTCGGCCCCAAGACAACAAAGAAGCTACGGGACTGCAATATCCTCACCATCGGTGATCTGGCGAAAGCCCCTTCAGATCTTCTCAAATACAAGCTGGGTAAGAACGGTCTGATGCTGCAGGCCTACGCCAACGGCTGGGATCGTTCGCCGGTCAGGCCGACAACCCTTGAAGAAGCCATTGGCAGCGTAGGAAACAGCATTACGCCACCCCACGACATAAGAAGCCTTGAAGATGCCCGGTGCATCTATTTTTTGCTCGCTGAGAGCGTAGGAGCACGGCTGCGCGAAAGCAATCTGCAAAGCAAGTGTGTCAGTATCTCTGTGCGAACGACTGATCTGATCTCTTACTCATGCCAGAGGACGCTTTCTTCCCCCACCAACATCACCGGCGAGATCGCCTCGATAGCATGTCAGCTCTTTTCAGAGCGCTATGTCCGCTTTCTGCCCCTTCGCAGCGTGGGCGTCAGCTGTTCAGCTCTGAGCATGGAGGGTGCGCCTGTTCAGCTTGATCTGTTCGGCAATCAGCTTCACAGAGAAAAGATGCACCAGCTTGATTGTGCGCTGGACGGAATCCGGCGTCGCTTTGGCAATCAGGTTATTGTTCGCGGGATTGTTCTGGCAGAGCCAGCCTTTGCTCAGATTGATCCGAAGGATGATCATACCATTCATCCGCAGCCTTTTTTCACGGGATAAAGGAGGATTTTCATGCAGTGCGCCGAAATGCGTCCCAATAAGGATAAACAGTATGTTGATGTCCTTGCGCACCACCGTCTGGATGGACAAACCATCCCGATCCGCTTCAAAGCGGAAGACCTTCCTGCGCAGCGCATCGTAAAAGTGCTGGATATCCGTCCCGGCTATTCGCTGAAGGCTGGCGGACAGGGACTGCGGTATACCTGTGTATTGGAAGATGGATCAACGATCTATCTGTTCCACGACCGGAATCTTTGGTTCTACCCGAAATAAGGAGTATTCTCATGTGTGGAAGGTTCTATATTCCAGAGGATGATTCGTCTGAGGAGCTGCAGCGGATCATTGACCACCTGAACCGGAAGAAGGCTACGCCCGTAAAGACCGGTGAAGTGCGCCCCACGGATGTGGCAGCTGTTATTGCGAATAGCAAATCCCTTCAGCCGACGCCCTTTGCGATGAAGTGGGGGTACTTGCTGGCAGATCGTCGGCCTTTGATTAACGCCCGAAGTGAAACCGCAGAAACCAAACCCCTTTTCCGGGATGGTATGCAGCAGCGGCGGTGTCTGATCCCGGCGTCGCATTACTTTGAGTGGCAGCAGCTTGCCAACAAGAAGATCAAGAACGCCATCAAGCCTGTGAACAGCACTGCCATGTACATGGCTGGTTTGTACAGGTTTCAGAATGGCGTTCCTGAGTTTATTATACTAACAAGGGAACCCGGAGAAAGCATCAGACACATTCATGATCGGATGCCCGTCATTCTCCCGCGCGAAGCCCTGAAAGACTGGATGAATCTGAATTACAACGCAGCAGAGGTTATGCGATCCGCTATGCTTGACATGGCATTTGAGGCTGAAATGCCTGCGTTCGCATAACACGGCAGAAATATGGAGGAAGAAAGTATGGCTTGTCATATCACGGTCACTGGTGGAGAACTGGAGCAGGCTGAGATCAATGCCTATATCCAGAGAGCGAAAGAGAAGTATGGGCGCGAGCCGATTGGTATCGACATCAAGGTAGATGGTGATTATGTGGAACTGTCCTATGACTTCGGTCATCAGCCTTT
>JAGBBE010000182.1 GCA_017938645.1 Clostridia bacterium | reverse complement strand
CACCAGGGAGATTCGTTTTCAGATGCTTCGTACCCAGCAAAAGCTCGACGAGATGCTGGGTTACCATTACCCCATGCAAGTCATGCGACCGCCATTCGGCTCAACTAACAGCACGGTCTCTGAGGCGGTGGCTTCTGTTGGCTATCTGCATGCTGTGAAATGGGACGTCAGTCAGACCGACGCCAGTAAAGCTATCAAGGATGTACAGAACGGCAGCATCCTGCTGTTCCATGCCCGTGCCAAGGATATCCGATGTCTGAGAGTGCTGATACCTCAACTGTTGGAGCAAGGTTATGAGTGCGTGACGATTTCTGAATTGCTGGGATTGGATCCCATTGTCCCCACAGAAGGTATCTACCAATACGATTCTTCACATGCGTTGCAACAGAAGCCAGCAAGTGCGTATCTCGGCAAATGAGTGACTGATAATATCACACAATGAATATCACGCTGAACATATTAAGAGCGCTGTACACCATGTATACTCATGAGTGATGCAGCGCTTTATCTTGATTATCCAATTTGATATATGGCACACAAAAAGCACAAATCAGAAGCAGCGTTTACGCAACTTCTGATTTATGGCTCATGCCGAAACGCTCGCATCATGGAGCGTGTAGCTTCTTTCTGTTCAGGTGTAAGGACGATCCAGCTCTCAAACACATCTTCCAGCTCTGGGGTTACTTCGATCATCTTGCCATCAGCAAAAAACTGCGCAAGTGTAATCCCGAAAGCTGTGCATATTGCTTCGAGGGTTGGGATGGAAGGCATCGTGTTACGCGAGTAGATGTTATAAACAGTCTTCTCATTCAGCCCTGCTTCATGGGCAACACGATATACCGTCCAGCCGCGCTCTTCCATCAGACGGCGAAGTCTTTCAAGTACATCCATAGCGTAATCTCCTCCATTCATATTTTACCGCCAAACTGTCGCGTAAAATACTGGCGACTTGTGCCAGCTGTACCGCCATGTTATACTGTATTTGATGTATAGAAAGGCGGTAACGAGAATGAACGAGATCGAGAAGAGGAAGAAGCGGTGCTGCTTCACCGGACATCGACCAGAAAAGCTGACAGTTGATGAGGCTGAATTGCGTAAAGGATTGGAATCCGCGATTGACGATGCAATAGCAGCTGGCTTCCGTACTTTCATTTCCGGAATGAGTAGAGGAACCGACCTTTGGGCAGCGGCTATTGTTTTAAGCCGTAAGAAGGTTCACCCTGATGTTCACCTGATCTGTGCCGTTCCACATCCAGGTTTTGAGGAAAGTTGGAACAGTGACTGGCAACGCCTCTACCATGATGTCCTCGCCGAGGCTGATCTGATCCGTACTATATCACCTTCCTACACCAGAGGTTGTTATCAGATCCGGAACTGCTGGATGGTTGATCACAGTGCCCTTGTGATCGCTGCGTATAATGGCAGCAATGGGGGAACGCAGAACACCATACTCTATGCAGAGAAGCAAGGTGTCTCTGTCCGTATCATCCCGGCCTGAATGAATTATGGAGGGACTTATGAAGAAGTTGATCATCATCCTGGTGGTACTTGTTGCCATCTGCTCGCTCATGTACATATCGGTATGCAATGATAGGTCAGGGTGTATCTGTTCCATCTTAACAACAGAGGATACCAAGCACCCCATTACCTCTATCCTTGAATCCGTATGGGATCCTGATTCTGCATCTGAGGGGACATTCACCCGATTATTCACAACATGCAAGCACGGAAAGAGAGTCAGCTTGACAGTCTTCACTGATGAGGGGTACTTTGTCGGGCGCATCATGAAATAGTTCCCTCAATAAGTTAGACGAAACAGAAAGCGGGATGTGCATGTTATCTTGTATTTGTTACGAATGAATAAGAGAACCAGCTGTTTGGGCAGCTGGTTCTCTTTCATTTGAGGGAATTGTTGTCGCAATGCTTACAGCTTGTCTTCTTCCAGCTTGCGGATTTTCTTCCGAAGCACAGCACTCTGCACGATGCAGATAATCAGCAACAGCGCACATCCGCCAGCCAGACCATAGGTGAGATAAGGAACTTTTTCTTCCTCTTGGACAGGCGTATCAGTATGTGTCACAGTAATCACGGGTGCTTCTACTTCCAAGCTGATAGGAATGGTGAACGAAGTTGGATTGCCATCGTTGTCCGTAGCCTCTACAGTCAGTGTGCCGGTAAAGCTGCCGGATACATGCTTACCGGGCATCAGCGTGATTTGCGCATTCCTGGTCTCGCCGGGTGCGATTGTTCCTACCAGCGTGCTTTGTTTTTCCGTGACGCCGGGGAGCGATACAGTAGCCAGCACATTGACAAGATCAGCGCGGCCCATGTTCATCAGCGGCAGAGTGATGGTGAGCGAATCACCTGCGATCACGCTGTCTGCCATTTTGACGCCGCCGTTTTCCAGGCGCATTTCCTGGGTGACTGGAACCGTGTAGCTTTCTTCCTGAGTGACCGTTTTCCCCAGAGAAATCCAACTGAGGCTGAAATCAAGAATGTGGTGTGATACGGCAGCTCCGGGCTTCACGGTCATGGGGAAAATGACCGTTCTGCTTTCGCCGGGAGTCAAATCGTCCAGATATAGCACATCTGCACCTTGTGGAATGATCTCCCGGCTGCTGTCGCTGATCCGCAGCACAGGCTGCTCAAAAGTAACGGTTTTACAGGGGTTGGTGAGTGTCGCCGTGACAGTACCATCTTCGCCCACCTTCAGATTGGTCACCACATCTGTGATCTGAACGCGCATAACTTCCCGGCTGGGTTGACCATCCCGGATGCGGACGGTATAAGGCATCTCCATACTCAGCGCATCGCCGGATTTGGTTTTGCCGGTGATGCAAATCGTGCAGGCGTAATCGCCATTGTTTCGGTCTGCGTACAATTCCAACGGCAGACGAACGGCGTAGATACCACTTTCAGAGCGCTGGGTTTTCACACTCATGGTCTGAGGCTTGAAGGGCGAGAGTGTTTCGTCCGCTATGATCAGTTCTGTCTGGATGTATCCATAGGCCGGTTCAGACAGTATAGGCAACACCAGCGTCCATTTGTTTTGATAGATAGACGGTTCATATCCCTGCAGCCAGCTGCGATTCATACCGTTCAGAATACGATCCTGATCAATGGTAAAGGGAGAATCTTCTGCCTGCGCACCGAAAATGGGTACAAGAAACAAGACGGTCAGCAAAACCGCGATGAAATATTTACTTTTCATATTGTCACAGCTCCCTGATATTCTCGATAATGCTCTTGTTCACAACCCGGTGCAGCTGACCACGCACACCGATAATGGAACACAACGCATTCAGCCCAGCCATAATCAGCACGATAGCCAGCAGCCAGATGTGCCATTCCGGAAATGCGATGGGGTAGAAAACCATCATCAGCAGATAGAAGATCGCTGCGAGAACAAATCCGAAAAGGGAGGAAATGATGATCGGCAGCCGATAGCAGCTGAGCAGGGCGTTTTCATCTGCGCCCACAGCGCGCAGCGTACCCACCATACGCTCATCGGCTCGGATGCGGCGGGAAGCGTTTGTCACCTGCATGGAAACGGCTACCGCGAAGAACAGCAGCACCATACCCACAAACAGAGACAGCAACTGAATCTGATACGTCTTCGTTTCGCGGTTGTCCGCCAGATTGTTGGTGAATTCCAGATCTCGGCGCATACTGATGCGGCGAATGTTATTGGCAAGCAGTTCTTCCGTAGCGATATCGGGATCACCGGAGAGGAAAATGCTTACGCTTTCCGCGCCGTTGGATTTGAGTCCCAGAGCTTTCGCACCCTGTTCAGTGGTGATAATGCACAAACCAAAGGGGCGAGTATTGCCCAGCCGGAAATCACTTTTCAGCACAGCGCCTACCTTGGGTGTGAAGGAAGTCTGTTCCAATCCGCCATAATAGCGTTCCAGCTGCCCTTCATCTGTGCGGTGATTGAACCAATCCGGCATTTTGCCAAAGAGCTGAATCATCGGCACTTCCTGGCCGGGGTGGAAATAGTCGCTGTAAATCGCAATATCCCACTGCTCCATTTTATCATCGCGGATACTATTGCTCTGCGTAACTGCACCGTCGCCGTAGTGTTTAGCGTACATGTTGGGCGCGAATACCAGCACTTCCCGTCCAGCATCCAACGCAGCCAAGTCGATGTCGCCCTCCATAATGACGTCTGAGAAGTCCACGCCATCTAAGGATGTGACAATAATATCGATGGGAACGAACTTGTTCTGGATGCCCAATACTTTTTGCAGCACCCTCATCTGAATATAGGGATACATAGCCGTATTATATTCAAACTCATCCGCAAAATCTGCCTCTGTGGTATCCTCGGTTACATCCAGATAAGCAGTGTTTACATTGCCGCCCCATGCGTTGATATCCATGTTCATGACATATCCGTCTTCGTAGGCGATGGGCAGCATCTGCGTTTTGAAATAGGTGGGGATTTCATCAGGCAGCATCAGAATAGCGCCGGTTTTCAAACGGGTATTCACTTTGCCGATCATGGGCAGGGAACGCAGCTGATCCATATCATTTTGCGTCAGACCTACGTTATCTTCCTGCATCTGCGCAAAAGGCTCGAACTCAATCGTAGTGCGGCTGTCACCGGACAGATAGAATGCTTCCTGATTACCAAAGGCACTCCAATCCATGCTCAGCAGCATTTCGCCCAACAGAACAGAGATCACCAGCATCAACGCCACCATGCAGGCACTACCCGCCTGACGCATGGGGTGAAGTCTGAACTGGCGGGAAGCGATGAGCTGTGTAGCCTTAAAATGCTTCTGACTGCGGAACTTCTTAGCTTTGCGCAGCGTGTCGGTATCCCGCAGTACGCCCATGGGTAGCTGACGTGAGGCACGACGCAGCGGCATGGAAGAAGAAAGAAATACACAAAGGAACGAGATTGCTGCAACCGGCAGAATCAGCCACGGTACGGGTCTGAACAACAGGTCACCCGGCATGGCGAGGGATAAAAGATAACACGTCAGGCAGCCCAGCACCACACCCAAAGGAAGGGAAGCCAGGGAAATGATCCAGGAATCGCGGCCAAACAGGCGCTTGATCTGCTTTTTCGTAGCACCCACAGCTCGCAGCATGCCGATATCTTCCGTTTTCTGCGCCAGCATGCTTTCCATAGCGGATGCAATGGCCACACAGGTGGACAGAAGCAGCGCGCCGCCCAACAGCAGATACAGCACGACCTCTGCAAGCCTTGCTTCAGCTTCGCTTTCGCTCATGTCATAGGGATAGGAACGTCCGTACACACGGCTGATGCTGTGCACAGTCACCATCCGCTCTTCGTTATTCAAGCGTTTTTCAACATCGTCATGGGAGATCAGGGGCATATTGGTCATCACGCGATGTACGGTGGGCGTCCCCACAGGGAAAGCAGGCTCTTCCATCGCAGTCAGAATGGCGGGAAGCATATTTGTACCCGCGCCGGAGACAAACCAGTTGCTCACATCCAGATAACCAGTCTGCTCGCTGAGAATGCCCACCAAGGTATAGGTGCGTGTTTCGGCTTTGCCCTGAAACGGCAGCATTTCCCAGGAGAAAGTATCGCCTACCTGTGCATTTTCCAAGCCCAGCTTATCCAGCGCGCTTTGCTCGGCAGCAATTTCTCCCGCCTTTTCAGGCAGACGGCCAGTCACACACTGGCGGTACATCAGTTCATCTGCCGTTTCGTCGTAGTAGCCCACAAATACATCCGTTTCACCCACGGAAGCCGTGACATAAATATGGCCGATCTGATCAAACAGGCCGCTGGTGCGGAGTTGATCATCTGTAACAGAAGGTTGGCTGATGATCATGGTATCTGCCCAGCCGACCTTGTGTGCAGCCTGCTCATTCTTGGCTTCCAGCGTGCCATAGATGCACAGCACAGCAGTGCATGCCAAATAGACCGCCAAAAAGATGCCAATGGAGAGACTGAAATATGCTTTTTTGTTATGCTTCAGATTGGCTTTCGCCACTTGATTCATGGTGAGGCGCTTCATACATTCCCCACCTCGCTGTCATGGGCAACCTTGCCGTCTTCCAGTTGAATGATGCGATCAGCCTGTTCGGCCACGTTCAGATCATGGGTGACCAGCACCAGCGTGATGCCCAGTTCTCGGTTCACCTGGCGCAGCAGCGTCAGCACTTCGCGGCCACTCTTGCCATCCAGATTGCCGGTAGGTTCGTCGGCAAACAGGATCGCAGGCTTATTCGCCAGTGCACGGGCAATGCTGATTCGCTGCTGCTGACCGCCAGACATTGCACCAGGCAGATGGGACAGGCGTTCACGGATGCCCAGCAGATCGATGATGCGGTTCAGGTGTTCTTCATCCACCTTGCGGTTGTCCAGCATCACAGGCAGCAGAATGTTCTCCCAGCCAGTCAATTCGCGCACCAGATTATAGCTCTGGAACACAAAACCAAAGCGGCGGCGGCGCAGTACGGCCAGCTGATTATCCTTGTACTTGTACAGGTCGGCGTCCTGATAGATCACCTTACCATTCGTCGGGTGATCCAGGCCGCTCAGCAGATGCAAAAGGGTCGATTTACCGCTGCCGCTGGGGCCGGTGATGGCGGTGAAGCTGCCCTGTTCCAGAGACAGGGACACGTTGTCCAGGGCGATGACTTTGTTTTCGCCGGTCTGATAGATTTTGCTCAGGTTTTCGCAGTGCATGATTTCCATAACTCATGACCTCCTTACAGCTAATACTCTATCAGGCCAACCTTACGTTCAGGTGACTTTTACCTTACGATTTCGTAAGGTTGAGAATAGGCAGTGTAATGACCATACGCAGACCGCCGGGAATGTTCTCTGCATAAATGTTGCCGTGATGACGGCGAATGATTTCCTTCACGATGGACAGGCCAATACCAGCGCCCTTGGTCTCGCGGCTGTGTGCATGATAGAAACGATCAAAGAGATACGGCAGCTCTTTCGCATCCACACCGCCGCCGTTATCAGATACAGAACAGAAAAATGCAGCGTCGCTTTGATCCAGCTGCACGATAATTTCACCGTCTTCCGGCGTATGTTCGCAAGCGTTTTTCAAAAGATTCAGATATGCTTCGCCCAGCCACTTTTCGTCGCAGCGGATCGTGGCGTTGCCGTCAATCTTCAGCTTTTTCTGAGGATAAACAGAAGAAAGTCCCTGCCAGGAAGAACGCACAAGGGCTGCAATGTCATGTTCAGCAAAAGAGAAGTCATAACCGTCAGCACACAGGCGTTCCAGGCGCAGAAGTGATTGAATCAGCCCTTCCATGCGCTCGATCTGGGACAGCTGCTCGTTTACATGCGTGCTTTCGTCCATTTCGCAGAACAAACGCAGGGACGCCAGCGGCGTCTTCAGCTGATGAGAAATATCAGCGGTTAGATTTTGTGTGGCACGGCGTTCATTCTTCTT
This sequence comes from Clostridia bacterium, assembly GCA_017938645.1. The sequence continues at coordinate 2,486 of JAGBBE010000182.1, read as the reverse complement.
TTGATCCCGCGCCAGCAACACTTGGTTTTCCAATTCAGCAGCAGCGTTCTGCAAAGGGGCCAGAGCATCCTCCTGCACGGAGAATTTCAAAGGATCACTGCCGGAAACCAGAAAAGACTCCATCTGCTCTGCCAGATCACCAATTCGGCGGCGCTGACGAAGATGTACGATCAGCAGCGCGATGAGCGCGAGTGCCAGAATCACAACTGCAGTAATCAATCCGCCCACTGATATCCCACCCCTCGAATGGTTTTGATGTGTTCAGCGCCGATCTTCTCACGCAGACGGCGCACATGCACAGACAGCGTATTATCGTCAATGAACTTACTGTCCACATCCCATAGAGTTTCCAGCAATACATTGCGAGGAACGATGCTATTCCGCTGCATCAGCGCCAACAGGATGCGATATTCTGTCAAGGTCAGGAGCAGCTGCTCGCCATCCTTCCACACTTGCATATGCTCTTGATCCACTTCGATTCCGCTGCGGGAGAGCATGGTGGATACCTGGCTGCGGCTGGTGCGCAAAAGTGCGCGAATGCGGCTAAGCAGCTCCATCATGCGGAAGGGTTTGGTCACATAATCGTTGCCACCCGCATCCAGGCCGCGCACGACATCAAACTCTTCGTCCTTGGCGGTGAGGAAAAGGATAGGCGTAGTGACACCTTGATTACGCCACTCCTGGCACAGAGCCACGCCATTACCATCAGGTAACGTGACATCCAGAACGATCAGGTTGATGTGTGCGTCAAAAAGGTTGCGGGCTTCTTGTGCACAAGAGGCCGCAACAACGCGATAGCCTTCACGTTCAAACAGCTCACGCAATCCACTGCGAAGAGCCTGATCATCTTCGATCAGCATCAGTGTATATGTCTGCGATAACATTTCTGTTGTTTTCCTTTCGGTTGATGTACCGGTTAATGCAGGAAGGGTACAATACTTCACCTTTGTTATTATACTACATTTCGCTTTTTCCTTCTACACAACAAAAAAGAATCAATAAAATGCGCCTGCCCCGAAAGGCAAGCGCAGAAAGGGTTTTTGGAGGATACTTACATGTGTTTATCCGTGGCCATTTACTGCTGGGTCAGGTTCACTCAGTACTTCGCCAGTCTCAGCATTGACAATCACGCAGTAGATGGGTTCGATCTGACCGTTTTCAAGTCGAGCAAAGAACACAGTGTACCGCCCATCGAAGGAAAGGTATCGACAGTATGGGACCAGCTGCTCAACATCATTTCTACCAGAAGCCAGCAAATGCTCTCTGGCGATTTGCTCAGCTTGCGATGCCGGAATTACTTCGTCGGATGGAAGTTCGCCGTACATCGCATCATAAATGATCTTGTCTTCTACTGACCACAACTGCGTTTGAATCACACAGTACGGGCAAGGCTCATATCCATCGATATTGTCCGTGGCAGAAAGAACTTCCGCTTCCACTGACGGACAATTGGACAGGAAATGGTATTGCATGTTTCTATGAGACAGATACATTTCCTCCGTTGCAAGCAAGCGCTTCTCATACGGCTTCAGCACAGTAGACGGCTGATCATTCTGAGGTGCTGATGTTACTGATACTCCAGGCTTGAAAATGTACAGCGATGCGTCTTCAGTTACCTGACCATCCCGAGTAAGAAGAACGGTATATTCCGTCGATTCTGCATTAACATAACCCAGGGATACTCGCCAGCGGGGCGCAGTATCCGTACCCTCAATGGTAAAGAACGTAACATCTGCATCATAACCCTGCACGATCTCTTCAGGAAGATCATAAGCATCCTGAATGGTTTTCTTGGCGATCCGCACAACCTGATCTCTGGTCAGATCATTTTCGCCGGGGAGCAGGTATTTGATTTTTCCGGTATACAAGCCTTTTTCGCGAAGCGTCTCCCAGAACCAAACTTGCTGTTCCAGCGTCCACTGGAACGGATCACCCCAGTCATGACTGGCAATCGTAAAGTGACTGATATGCTCTTCGCTGCCATAGATATCGACCAGAAGCTCCGTTGCCGCTCGGTCCCTTTCTTCGTCGGAAGAATCGGTACCCCAAATGACACTTAGTTTATCCTGCGGCAAGGGTATTCCAGCTTCGGTCATAGCGTTGATCAGGGCGATCTTATCATCAAGCTCCCATTCGATAAACTCGCCTTTGTCAACAGCAATATCCATTGCTTTCTCGATATGCAGATTCAGGAGCGTTGCGGCAACCGCAACCGTACCGGTCAGCAGCAGAATCAGAATAAACACCAAACCAAGGGATAGTTTCTTTTTCACAACAGGCACTCCTTCGTCTCGCGCTGCGACAAGCACACGCTGGGCGAGATAAGGATTGGGCTGTACGCCGGATGTGGCGCAATGCTGCTGAACAGCGGTGTGTACCTTGGCACGAACCAACTTATCGTCCATAAGCGCCCTCCTTTTCCAGCACTTTTCGCAGCTTGGCGCAGGCTTGTTTTAGTCTGCCGGATACGCTTGATACAGCTATAT
>JAGBBE010000181.1 GCA_017938645.1 Clostridia bacterium | reverse complement strand
GTCATGAGCGGGGACAGGTCGGACAGGGTTTCGGCGATGGACTTCTTGCCCTCGATGAAAGCCACGTAGGACAGGTAAGCGTCGTAGGACTTCTGCTTGAACTCCTGAGCGGACATGGGCGCAGTGGTAGCGGGGGCGGTCTTGGTGGTCTTGGCGGCGGCAGTGGTGTTCTTCATGGTCTTTTCCTCCTTCTGGTTCTTGGGCAGATTGGTGGCGGGGACGGTAGCGGTGGCAACGGGAGTAGCGGTGGCGGTGTTGGTCTTAGACATGGTTCTTCCTCCTTCAAATTCGGCAAATGTATTCTGACGGGGTTCCTGTTTCGGCTCATGCCAATCGTCAGCCCACGGACTTATACCGGGGGACAGGTAGCCCATGCTTCCCGTTCACATGGGCAGACCCCCAGTGTACAGCTTGACACAGAGACTGATTCCCTAATCCAGACAGAGAAGGGCTGATTCCGTCACCAATCACAGGCCATAAACGGCGTCGCATTGACACAATCCGCACATGTTCCCGCCGTCGGTTATACTGCCGCAACTTACAGACCATCTAGACAGATGGTGACGCCTGTTTCGTGCGGCAAACCTATTGCGGGGGCATTGTGCAAACTATGCCCACCGTGGGACATTCCTGTACGTCGTGCCGTGCGTTCACTGTACACCTATGCAATTTTTCCTCCATGCCCACAATGCTGGCCTTTACTGCGGTCCTCCCGCCTATCGCCGCCCATGGGATTAGGCGCAGGCTATAAGGTCGCCACCCGTCAAGCCTTGCACTTGACGCGCCGCCGTTGGTCGGCGTTACCCCGCACATTTGACCATGTGGGCAGGTGCTACATCAGCCGTAGCCGCTTGAATCGGGCATCCCTCCGTTTCGTCGTCGTGGTGCTTCGGTGTGTCGTGCCGTCCGGGGCGGTTTTGCCCGCCGCCTTTCGGCAAGGCCAGTATACACCCTGCATTTTTTCGCCGCTGTCCATCTCCGGCAGGGCGCGCATGTGCGTTTTTTCGCGCTCTTAGGAAATGCGATTTTTTCGGGCGGTCGGTTGGATTGTCAAAGTTCGACAAAACACGCCTTGGAAAAATTGTGCAACATTCCGAGTTGACAAGTTTTGCAAGTGGGTGCTTCGGCCTATTAAGCGCGTGTACATACGCGCGCAGGCGCGTTTGTTGAGAAAATCGGGCTTGTGGTGGGCTGGGTGGTGCATGGGCAGGAATGGCAGAAAACGGGAGGACGGCGGAAGAATTTCGCAGCATGGAGGGTGGGAAAATGTGTGCCATGCGTTTGCGCCTTTATGCGTGGAGCGATGAACGAAGGACGGGAGGACGGCGGGGGAGGGAGTACCCAGCCGGATGGCGGGCAGGGGATACGAAAATCGGCAACATAAACCCATGTTATGTGGCTATTTACGTCCGAAAAGCAACATAACACCGGAACAACCCTATGCCTATAACACGACATCCTGATTTCTGCCGCTATATATAATGAAGAAAAGCATCGCAGGTTCGAGCTGAGTAGATTGGAACGAAGGAGAACTGAACTGAACAAAGCTAACAGTGCCTGCTTATGTAAATGAGAGAAGAGAACCATGACAGCAGGCATCAGAAGAAATGCATCATATATAGGAAGAAAAAACACAACGATTATTCCGCTACGTGAAGAAAACATCGGATAATCATCGTGATAGATATAGTGAAGATCGTATTATCTCACTGTTGCTCTCATTCATCTCGCGTTTGGGAAGTATTTCTGATGCTTATGCCGATTATCGTCATAAGCGCGGCTATAAATATATCATTAGAAGCTGAAATAATCATTGGATGATGTACCCCCTATAATTTGAGAGGAGGAAACACAAATTGAATGCTCGCATGCCTCAAAGATGTGAGGGCACAAGTAGCTGTCTTGAAAATGCGTAAAGCTACAGAATGTGAATTGTAGAGATCAGAGGATCCCAGAAGCATACCCTTTATTAGTATTTATATCAAACCCCTAAGGAGTGGAGAGAAACAAGGTATGGAGAAAGAGCGAAGCACGGATTGTATTCTTCAGCGGTTGATAGAGCTGTATGTGACATATCGGCAGAAATACATACTGTGTCTGCCAAATGGAAGAATCATAACGCCTAAAAAGAAGGGAGAAGGATATTGCAAATTGTCAGATAGCGTACTCAGAAATCATTTGGAGCACAGATATGCTGTCGGAATATTTGCGGGTGAAGTTGGGAGTAAATTTATCTGTTTTGATGTGGATGACGGAAATCATGAAACGGTGAGAAGTATTATTGATGAACTGGTTCGGCTTGGGTTCCAGGAAGATATGATATATACCTCTTACAGCGGAGGAAAAGGATATCATGTTGAAATGTATTTCAATGCAATCATCCGCACTGACCGCTTGAGAATGCTCTATGAACATGTTGTCGCAGCTCACAAACTTGATCCGCATAAAGTTGAATTCCGGCCCACGAATACCTCGGCGATAAAACTTCCGCTATCCATACATGCCAAAACAGGGAATGTCTGCTGGTATGTTGATAATCGAACCTTTCAGAAGATAGAAAGCAATGGTTTTATTTTGCAGATAAAGCAGATGGACGCGGTAGTTGCGAATAAACTGATTCCGCAGCAGATGCTTCGCAGAAATGGAGGAGGAAAGAGAAATCGCGGTATCTCAGATGCATGCAGATCCTCACCTGCTACGCGCAATCTCGGAACAGAACTGCGGGAAGAAGGTACACGGCACAACATGATGCGGAATATCGTCGTGTTCCAGAGGCAACAGGGCAGTAGCAAACAGGAATGTCAGCAAATTCTGCGTCAATGGTATGAACAGCAGAATCACTCTTTCGTCCGTTCAATGCCAGAAGATGTTGCAAGGGACATGGAGGATTTGATTAAGTGGGCATATTCAGATAGTTTCTTAGTTCGCGGCCAAAATAATTCCGAATCTGTGACCATAAATAGCGCGCACATCGAAGTTGTTCTTCGGGAAACAGCAAAGAACAGACGGCGTATGCTCTTTTTACTTATGGTGCGCAGCAAGATGGGGCGGAGAAAGATTTCTGCTAAGGATGCGGGAAAGGTTATAGGCGTGAGCCAGAACACGGCATGCAAGCTGATAAAGAAACTGGTGGACAACAATGCGATCTGTGCCGAAAAAGGGAAACGTATGTAGCTACCGGAAGGTGGATTCAATGCCGATAGCAGAAGCTATTCTGTGCCGTGCGTGGATTCTGAAAGAGATGAACCACAGACCAGAGTTACGATGCGTGAGCTGATGGGCGATTTTGCCAGGTGTTTTTATCGGGTGCTGCATGAGTAGGTTCCACAACACTCATTGCAAGAATTGCTATCCATGGAAGAGTGGGATGAATACATAGAATACCTGAAATCGGCGAAGGGGGAGCATTCTGCGATTGAAAGTGGCCGACGCATAGACATGGTGGGTACTGCGCATACACTGCACAATGCGGTATATGGGGACATTACTGCATATAAAATTGATGGCCGCATATTGTATCCAGCGTGCGATTGTGCAAAGATCATGGGGTTCGCCAATCCCAGTGGAATCGGAAGTCTGTGCAAGCAGAAGGAGCTGTGGCATGTCAGGACGCAACGATGCCAGATGAAAAACGGTCAGCCTTCCCACCAGATTGTCTGCAAGAATTTTATACCTGCAGAGGATGTGAAGAAGCTAGCCAGAAACTCAAAGCATGCTCAAGCCTGTGCTATATGTGAATGGATCTTGTCAATGGAAAATGGAGAGGAGTGTTGATATGAGAAATGAATCAGAATGGGTATATCTCCCTTAGAGCGAGGAACGTGTGGTAGCGAAGTAGATTAAGGAGCGAAGTAAATAGGATTCAGCTTATCAAGCGCGTATGATCGATGGAAGCGGCCTAGAGTCTGGTGGAGGATTGAGCGTTGGCGAAGCCATTCTCTGTGCGTACATTGACCTTGACAGGCTCATTGGAGCTTGCGCCTTTACCTTTGAGCAGATGAATTAGCTCAAGAGGTAGATGGATGGCTTTTCATTGCGCGATATTGCAGAGCTGGACGATTGCGATTTTGCAGGAATAGAGCGGAAATTTAGAAATATGGTTTCGCGTATTGTCCGGCAAAATGACAGGCAGTGGATGAAAGCATACGCTGAAAAAAGTGTAGGGAATAAAATGCGCGAAAAAAGGGAGAATCGTGAAAGTATAAAATAGGGGAAAGAGACTCATTGTGAGTGTATTCCTGATCCAATTGCGCAGATTATAGATGAAAACGCGCGAATTCTTTGACGAATCTGAAAGTAATGAATATGGGGGAAGGGACAGTTTCTTTGATTGTCCCATCCCTATGCGGATGCGCGAAAGTTTGCCTGAGCGTTGAAGTAAAAAAGAGGGAGGAGTAGGGCGATGGCGTCGAGATATGGAATTACCTAGCCAAACGGAGTGAAGTTTACGCTCCTGTATAATGAAGAGCAGAACAAGGCAGATCTTATTGATCAAATGATTCTGAAACCGTGGACGGGTTATTGTCTAAAAAATTGGTTGAATGATAATTCTGGAAACATGCTGTCGCCTGAAATCAGAGTCAAGCGGTTACTAGACCGTTGTGGTACACTCCTCCTGCGCGACGTTCCTCTGGACGAGAGGAATACTCTGACGAGCTACAAAGAAATGGTTGCAGGTAGCAGAGAAATCGGTTTTTCTGATTGTCCTGCGGGGCTCGCGGCGATGGCGGAAAGCGGGACGGTATGCCTTGAAGCTCTGTCCAGAGAAGACAAACAAATGTATCGCCAGCTGATAGAACGGTTGGATGGGCGTTTGGGAAGTTATCGCTGGAATGAGAGCAAACATAGGGGTACCACCCGCTTTGATCGCTTGAACGGTATTCAAAGGATGTTTCAGGGATGTAGCTTGCATGGCTGCAGCGTGGATGTTGACGGGGTATTTGTATTTGAGGATAGGTACTACCGTCTGAATGAAAAAATGGGAAAGTATGCACCGAAGAAAACAAGATATGGAGATCAGTACGATATGGATCGGGTCATCGTTATTGTCGTACCTAACGGGGACCGGCATTTTGCAGATCAGGATGGGTATTTGATCGCCGATGACATGGTGTCGATTGTAGAGAGGTGATAAGATGAACGATAAGCGCGAATAGGTGCGTGAAATGTACAGCAAAGTTTCTGGTATGTCGGACCTTGATTGGTCTGAAATTGCTGAGCAGTACGAATGCGGAATTCACCCGGATCAGCTGAGAAAAATGGGTGCAGGGATTAAACTTGCGGCCGATATGGGTATGCTTGCTTAGTATCCTGAAGAAACGAGTGAGCTGGACAATGTCCAACAGCTGCGCGATCTTAGAAATGAGATCAATGAAACCTATCGGGCGAAATCCCGCAGTGAGGCGCTGAGGGATTCTGTAGTCCGTGCGGTACGCGAGATGCAGCCTATGAAAATTGTAAAGCCCACCTTAGGAAGAGGGGTTGGAAAGCGGACTCTCGTGCTTTGCATTGCAGACTGCCACTTTGGCGCCGAATGGACGGTAAGAGGACTTCGTAACGAGATCCTGAACAGCTATAGCCCGGAGATCTTCTATGCCCGCATGGGAGAATTGCTGGTGCAGGTGCGTGACATTCTGGAGAAAGAGAAGATCAGTGATGTGCAGCTGCTGATCTGTGGCGATAGTCTGGATGGTATGCTGCGTGCCAGCCAGCTCATGAAGCTTCGTTGGGGCGTGGTTGAAAGCTGCATGCGGTTTTCGGAATATATGGCGCAGTGGATCAATGAGCTTTCCAGATATGCCGCAGTATCTGTTTGCGGCGTGGATGGAAACCATACGGAAACCCGCAGCTTGAACAGTAAGCGAGGAGACTTCCCTGGCGAGAATCTTGAGAAAGTGATATTCTGGTTTCTGAACGAACGTCTGAAGGATAATGCAAATGTTATTGTGGATAACGTCACCGAGCAGCAGAAACATCTGAGCATACAGGGATATAGCATACTTCTGACACACGGAACGGATGTTCGGTCTTTGCAGAACGCTGCAAAACAGACGATGCTGCTATATGGAGAGGCTATTGATTACTTGATTTGTGGTCATAAGCATCGCGAACAGGAATGTGTGTCAGGCTATACGGATCAGGGTAATTCCGTGATCATACGCGTTCCGAGTATCTGCGGTATGGACGAATACGCACAGCGTTTGGGTTATGGAGGTAAACCTGGTGCATTGGGAATGATTCTTGAATCCGGCTATGGTCGTCGCTGTATCTATCCTATTTCCCTGTAAGAGGCGGAGTGGACATAATGAGCGGATCGACCAAGATGAAGGGGAGAAAACTTTCCTCCAAGATGTGCGTCAAATGTGGAAAGATTCTTTCTCTTGATAAGTTTTACTCGCACAAGGAATGGGCAGTCCAGTCTTTTCATGATGCGTGGTGTAAGGAATGTGCTGGAAAATGCTGTGCGAGTAGAGATGGAGCGCGGGAATACTGCTGGTACAACAATCGCAAATGGTCAGATTCCTTTTGGGAAATGGCATCTAAAAAGGCAATGTACGCTCTGGCCAACGACGCTGAATACTTGTCGGCTCGCGGCGATACTCAACGACAAGAAATGGAAAACCGAATGACGGGCAGGTATTTTTTCAGTATTATGAATCTAGCTGGGGTATACCAGTATTCAGCCAATATTGACACTGAGGGGACGTATCGGGAATTCAATCCAGAATCCGCAGCGGGCGCAGCAGTTCAGCACGATTCAGGCACTTTCCTTGATGATGGCGAATTGATTTACAGCCGCGAATGGAATGGCATGTATACCCAACGAGAGATAGATTATCTGGATGATTACTATGCGCGCCTTGAAGAAGGCTTTGTTCTTGATAACCAGAATATCATGGACTATGCCCGTAAAGCAGCAAAAGCATCTTTGGATGCGGATATCAAGTACAGTAAAATGCGATATGGGCAAGCAACGGTTAACGAATGGAAGGAAGCACAGGCAATCTTCGATAACCTGTCGAAATCGGCTAACTTCGCGGCCTGCAAGCGAAAGCCCGGAGACATGGCCGGACTGGGTTCGCTGGGTGCGATCGTTGCGAAGATTGAGATGAGCGGCGAGCTGGATACACCCATGGTGGAGTTTCCTCCCGACGACATCGACAAGATCATTGCGGATTTCAGGCATACCGTCGCCGCAGTCGGGCTTGAGCAGGTGGTCGTATGATATAGACGCAAATCAGAGAAATCCGAAATGTGAAGCTGTGGGCTACACAAATTCATTTCTGGCGGACACATCTGGATGTGTTCATCGAGGAGTATTTTAAGGTAAAGCTGAAGGATACTCAGAAGGTGGTCGCCCGGCAATTTGGGAATGCGGATACGCTGATGGTTGTGAAATCCCGCGGTTACGGAAAGACGTGGCTGACGGCGTAGTGCTGCATTGCAGTTGGCGTACTGTATCCCGGCAGCCTGATCGCCGTTGTTTCGGGCACAGCTGAGCAGGCAACCCTGATCGTCAAAAAGATTCAGGATTACTTTGTTCGGAATCCGGAGATTATGCGCGAGATTCAGACGGACAGTCATCGCCCGGTACAGCTCTCCAGAAATAAGGGCGTCTGTACGCTGAAAAACGGAAGCAAGATTGAAAGCTTCAGCGTGGGAACCATGCGAGGCAACCGTGCCAAGATTATGGTGATCGACGAATCGCCCGAGGTCAAAGCAGACGATCTGGATGCGGTCATCGGACCTGTGCGCAATACCAAGCGCGATATTTGCCATCAGCGCGGCATCAAGGATTACGCCAGTAAGACCATTTCGATCACTTCTGCCTGCTTGAAGAGTAACTACTTCTATGCCATGTTCATGGCGGCTTAGAAAGAGTTTTCAAAGGGCAGCACGTCCAATTTCGCCTGCGCACTGGATTACCAGAGTGCGGCGCGTGTGGGCATCACGGATCTGGAGTTCTTCCTGAAGGAACAGAAGAAGATGCCCGAAGCGAAGTTCGCCATGGAGTATGGCAGCTGCTTCGTCGGAGCGGAATCGGGTTCTATGTTTCCGTATGATCTGACCGAGAGCTGCCGAACATTACGGCAGGTGGAGGTTGCGCAGCCGACGAGCTGCACTTCTGACTATGTCATGGGCGTTGACCTTGCCACTTCCAACGTGCGCACTGCCGATAATGCCGTCATCACCGTTGTAAAGCTGGTGGAGATGGAAAACGGAAATTATCTGAAGAAGCTGGTCTATATGCGCTCCTATCACGGCAAGCGTCTGGATGCGCTGGCGGAGGAAGTGCGCAGAACATATGCACGCTTTCCGCGGATTATCAAGATTGTATTCGACCACAGAGGTCTCGGCGATGCATTGCCGGAATTTCTCTCTCAGCCCTGGACGGATGACAACGGTAAGGAGTATCCGCCGTGGACGCTGGACGATACCAGATCTATCATCCACAATGCGGTTCCGATGCTTCGGAGCGTGAAAGCAAATCCGCAGATCAACCAGCAGTTGGTATCCTGTCTGAGAGTTGCGTAGGAGCAGCACTCCATCGAGTTGCCGGTCGGCTCCAGATTCGCCGATGTGGAGGTTGAGGACGATACGGATGACGAAGCGCCGAAGAAGCGAAAGCTGACGATACAGGAGAAAGCCATCTATCTGGAAGGCGACGCCCTTCAGATTGAAATGGGCAATGTGGTTATGAAGACTGGCGCGGGTGGTACTGTTCTTTACGATGTTGCACGCACCAATCAGCATAAGGACAGATACTCTGCGCTTGCGATGGCAGTCCGATACATCGCTGAACTGGAAGACGAACGTAAGCGCCGCATGCTTCGACCTGCGGATGCGGTCGTAGGTGTTGTCAGCCACATTTGAATTGCTGCATAATTCACGGTTGAATATTACAGCGAAACGTGGTATACTATAGCCATGAGGAGGTGGCTGTATGCCAAATATCAAGCCTGTAACAGATTTGCGGAATTATACTGAGGTCCTGCGCGAAGTTGGCGCGGATTCGCCGGTATTTCTGACGAAGAACGGACGCGGCACATATGCGATTCTGGATATGCGGGATTATGAAAAACTCCAAGCTGAGATTTCACTGGTGAGCGAGTTGAATAAGGGCAGAAAGTCCGGAGAGGAGAACGGATGGCTGTCCTCTGATGATGTGCGCAGCCATTTCCGTGCAAAGCGAAATGGCTGATCTGAAATACTCTCCTGAAGCGCTGAAAGACCTTGATGAAATATGGGAATATATCAACTCGGAGCTGAGCAATCCGGAGGCGGCCGATAATACCATTAACACGATATTGGATAAGACGGAAACGTTGCGGGAGTTTCCCTACAGCGGCGCTCCGTTGGACGTCATATCGCGTGTTCATAGCGATTATCGCTTTGTAACTGCAAACAACTTTCTGGCGTTCTATCGTGTGTACGAGGACGTCGTGTACATTGACCGTGTTCTTTATGAGCGCAGAGATTGCCTGCGAATTCTTTTGAGGAAGAACTGATAACTTTGAGCGTCCCGCCGCAGGGGCGCTTTTTTCATGGAGGAAATTGAATGGGATGGTTTGACAGATAGAGGAAAACCCCGCAGCCGCGGGATGAGCCCGCGCAGACAAAGAAGGCTGAGATCGCGGTGGGTGCAAAGAACGAGGATGCTTCCACCATGACCTACAACGACAAGTCAATCACCTACAGCGGCGATCTTGCCAGCTATGATTATGACAGCATTCTGAGGGACAAGCAGAAAAATATCAACAGTCTCTATGAACTGAGCGATTACTACGTGGACGCAGATCCGATTTACCGCGGCATCATCAAGGGCGTATACGTTCCGTTCAGCGTTTCGGATTGGCGGCTGATTGGAGCGAATGAAGCGACCAAGCAGAAATATGAAGAATATTATGATCGCATCGGACTGGCGGACAGGATGCGGAGCATCTTTCTGCAATATTACAAATACGCCAATGTCTACGTCTATCTGCAGGAGGATGGCAGCATCATCACGCTGCCGGTACATCTGATCCGAATCGCTAACGTTATGATCGGAAACGAGCCGGTGCTGGAATTCAACTGCAAGTCTGTCAGAGACGATCTGAAGCAGCAGGGCGTCAAAGCGCAGAAGGATTTTCTTGAGGATGAAGACCTGCAGGTTCGTCTGGAAGGCTTTCCGCCCGAGGTTGCCGATGCACTTAATAAGGGCAGCGACTGGGTTCAATAGAATCCGGAGAATACCTTTGTTCTGCAGGATATCAAGGAAGACTGGACGAGATATGCAATTCCGATGACAGCGACCTGTCTGGCGGCTTTTCGCAGAAAAGCATTGATTGCCCAGTACGAATCCGCACTGCTGAATCTGGGTGCGCACAGTTTTGTCCACGTCACCTATGGCGACAGCAAATCCGACATCATGCCGGACATTACTCAGCTCAATGCGGTGAATGCGCTGTTCAAGCGTGCAATGACAGGAAGTGCGCTGGCGACGACCAATCATCTCTGCAAAGCCGAGGTGGTTCAGCCGGATCTGAACGAGATGTTCAGCGACGACAAATACCGAGATGTCAATGCAGAAATCTTGTCCGCAGGCGGCATCTCCGGGATCATTGTATCCGGTCGTGCAGAGGATGGTTCGAACTTTGCTTCTGCTCAGGTTTCCATGCAGACTGCGGCAATCCGCATCAAGCAGGCGCGGGATAATTTCTGTGAGCTGATGAACAAGATCAATCTCAGGCTCAACGGACATGGGCGAGGCGGCGTAACGCACAGCCGCCCTGACAACGTTCCCCGTTTTACGTTCCCGCCCGTTGATCTGGCCGGCAATGAAAAATTTCAGGAGACCTGCTTCAAACTGTGGGAATCCGGCGTAGTATCAACGAAGACGATGCTGCAGACCCATGGCTATGATATGGCGCAGGAAGAGGAACGAAAGAAACAGGATCCTGTCGATATGAGGGCTTCTGTGAAGAAGGACAATGCAGATGAAGAAACAGGAAAAGTCGGCAGGCCGGAGATGGATGACAGCGAGCGCAGCTCCGATCCCTTGAAAGCAGCGACCGGCAAGCAGCCGAAGCCGTCCAATCCCGAGGGAAGTCTGTAACGGAGGAAGAAAATGCAGAGAGTAACCTTTAATGCGCTGCATGTAGAACTGGCGGAAGCGCAGCAGAACGACATCTATATGACGGTGCTTATGCGTATGTTCACGACTCGTCTCAACCGCAATGGCTTTGCGGTGAGCGAGGCATTCATCGATCATATCATCGCCAATGCAGCCAAGTATACCTGTCTGCCCTAGTGCGCTGACGCCGACAGACTCCGGCGCGGCGACATGCAGGGCTAGACTCATATGCTGGATCAGCGATCCGGCATCTTTGAGAGCGAGCAGATCGGCTCGTTTTTTGCTTTCTATCGTGCAGTTGATGAGCAGGGCGTCGTCAGCCTGATCGGCGAGGCTCGCATTCCCAAGCGCCATCCGATGCTGTGTGAAACGCTGCTGAAGCTGTATCAGGCGGGCATGCTGAATTTCTCCTTTGAGATTGAAGTCAGCCATGTGCTGCAGCAGGACGGCGTGATGCTGATCGATGCGGAGGAAGGCAACGAATTGATTGGCATGGCGGTAGTGACCACGCCTGCCTATCCCGAAGCAACCGCGCTTACGCTGGTTGCTGAGAAAAATAAAGATAGAGAGGATGATTCCCAGATGGATGAAAAGGAAAAGAAGATTTCAGAACTGGAAGCGCAGCTGAAGTAGGCTGAGCAGAAGGCCGAAAATGACGAAGAGCTCCGCAAGAAGGATGAGGAGCTGGAAGCAGAGAAGCAGCAGCGCGAAAAGGTCGAAGCCGAGTTGACTGAGGCCAACAGCAAGCTGACTGAAGCCGAAACTTAGCTGGCGGAAAAGAACAACCGCATTGCGGAACTGGAGGCGCAGGTCTCCGAACTGGATCCCATTAAGGCTGAAGTAGAGCAGCTGCGTGCGGACAAGGCTGCGGCAGAACTGGCTGCCAAGCAGCAGGAACTGACCCGATTTGCGGAGACTCAGGGTCTGGACGTCAAGGAGACTGCTGTTGCCGAAGCAATCCAGAACGCTGACTATGCTGCGCTGGTTGCTGAGTCTATGAAGAAGGAAAAGACCGTGACCAAGCCTGTCGTCGCATCCTATGCCATGGGCGGTGGCATCACTGCCAAGGGCGAGTACGACGATCTGCTGGGCAAGGTCTGATAGAAGGAGGATGAGAATATGGCTGGTTATGTGACCAAGCTGATGGGCCATGTATACGATGGCGCCAACATTGCCGGTGAACCGCTGATCAACGGCATTTTTGCGGAGATCGGCGCGGACGGCGTGGTGAAGACCACCGCTGCCAAAGACACCATTCTGCGTGTTCAGGAAAAGACCGAGCTTTGGGGCAATCCTGCGGTTGTGTAGAACGTCACCGGCGTTGGTACTGATGAGGTCTATTATGTGGAGAACGAATGGGAAGTCGATGAAAACGCCGAATGGAACGAGGCGGATTACACTCTGCCCGCTGGCAAGTATGTGCGCATGAAGCGCCTGCTGCCCGGCGAACAGGTAATCATGTCTGTGACTTCTGAATTGTATGCCGCACTGGCAGTCGGCGATACTGTGCAGCCTGCTGCGGACGGCATGATTGCCAAGACTGCCTGATGAGAGAGGAGAGATGAACCATGCCTCAGATTGAAATCCGTAAGGACAGCAAGCTGGTCCAGCTGATCACCGCTCAGGCGCGCGGCGAACGCGTTGACGGCGATCAGGCTGACCGCGCTGCAAAACTGATTGCAGAATAGGCTTCCGAGCCCACGCCCCACAACAAGTACATGATCGCGCAGCTGGTCGGCTACACGGTCAACGAAATGACCCGTCCGCAGACCGACTGGCTCAACCATGTGGCTGACGTGAAGAGAGTCAATTATGGCGAAAAGGCCGCATTCCAGACGAAGATGGAGGGCATCCGTGCCTTCATCCAGGCCAAGGCCGGCACCCCTGCGCGCAGCAAGATTGCGCATAAGCAGGTCACGCTGGACACCATCGCCGTGTCCGCACGTCCGGTGATCAACCTGTACGAGCTGCGCACCGGACGCGTTCAGATGGCTGACCTGATTCGCGATGCGTCCAACGAGATGGCCCTCAAGCAGGTAGAATACGTCCAGTCCGTTCTTCACAGCGCGGTGGAAAACTGGGCATCTCCTTTCTACGGTGCTGGCGCAGGCATTGTCAAGTCCGTTCTGAATCCCATGATTCAGCACTGGATGCGCACCGGTGCAGTGTCGCTGCTGGGCGATATTGCGATGATCTCCCAGCTCGCTGAGCAGACCGGCTTTACCGCAGCTGCCGCAACGCAGCAGTATTCTCAGAGCGTGATCGACGAAGTAATGCGTACCGGTTTGATCGGCACCTACTACGGCGCAAAGGTGGTCAACCTTGTCAATCCCTATCTGGGCGACAATGTGACTCCAGTGATCGACACCAAGCGCCTGTACATTCTGCCCTCCGGCGCAACCGCCGACATGCGCCCGCTGAAGGTGCTGTATGAGGGTGATGTGCAGTCCACCGAATCCACCAACATTGACGACCTTGCCTATGAGGTTCGTCTGGATCAGTGGTTCGGCGCAGGCATCGTGATCGGCAAGACCCCGACCATGAGCGTGTACACCGATACCACTGCATGATGAACGATAGTGCGGCGGAGGGACACTCCTTCCGCCGCTGGAGGTGAAATGAATGGAAAAGATTCGAGTATATAACCCGCGCAAGTTCGCCATTGGTGTGATTCTTCAGAATGGAGCCGAACGAGCGATTCTACCGGGCTCCTTTGCGCTGCTTTCGAAGGATGATATTGAATATCTGGCCAGCATTGCGCCTGCTCTTTTCGAGGATGAAAATCTGCTGCAGATTGAGGACCGCACCGTGGCGGTTGATCTGGGTTTTATTGACAGCTTGGAGAAGCCCGTCCTTGATGCAGACGAGATCCGCAGGTGTCTTGGACAGCGTATTTCTCAGGTGAAAGCATGGCTGGAGGGCATCGAGGAGGAGTACCTTCTGGACGCCATCTGCGATGTTGCCGCCGAAATGGATCTTCCTGCCAGCAAGCTGCAGCTTTTGAAGGAGCGCATGCCTGAACGGGAGTTTCTTGCGAAGGAATGACGGAGGTGATCTGCCATGACGGAACTTGAGAGGTTGACACAGGAACTCAGGCAGAGGACGGAATGGCAGGACACACCGGTGGAGATGACAGATGAGGATTACCGGGAGATTGTTCGTCAGGCAATCCGTCATCTGTATGTAATGACGGGACGATATTCCCAGTATGACAACACTGAAATTTATCACTTGAGCGCCGATGAATACGAATATGTGCTAACTACGGCGGAGATCGGGTTTTATCGCAGGGTGCAGTCGGACGTCAACCGCATCGTCGGCTATTCCACCGACGCTATGACGATCACCAACGCAGACAAGCCGTATGCCAATATCGGTCAGACGGTTAATGAGCTTCTGAACAGACAGCGGATTCTGTATTACAAAATGACGCGCTTTGTGCTGCTGTAACGGAGGTGGGGGAGTGAAGTATTATATCCCGCCTACGCTTCAGCAGGACTTCAGGGACTGGCTGCGGACTGACGTCAATAATGCTAACTACAATTTTCAGATCGTCCGTAACTGGTATCAGCAGACAAAGGTTGCACCAATCAGGGCGCTGTTCTTTCCGATTTCATGGAAATCGAAGATTGGAAATTCAGACGCGAACAGCAACTTCAAGACCAGTTATGATTTCATTATTCGCAAGGGTGACATCGCTATTCGCGAGGACGGCATGATCCTGATGCTCAACTGGCAGGTTCAGAACAATCCCAACAACCAGTCCACGCAGGCCATCGCATGTAATGCCCGTTTTCAGTTTGAACGGCATGTGGACGAGAAGGTTGATGAGAGGGGATATCTGATCGAAGAAGCGCATGAGGAAATCATCGCGCCCGAAATCCCTGGGGTGTATGCGGAGTACACCGGTCGTCCCGACTACGCTGCCAGCTACAACACCCCCGGTATTTCGCCCGATCATCTGCTGACGGTGCAGGTACAGTTCAACAACGTAACCGATCAGATTCGTCTCGGCGATGAATTCCAGTAGATGCTCAGCCGGTACCGGGTGATCAACCGCGTAGATTCCGAGGTGGACATAGACAGGCAGTACGGCATTATCAATCTTATGGCACGAAGAATCGCCGGAGAGGAGCAGCAATGAACGGACGATGCAATCAGATTTCGCTGAATGAAGCTGCGCTCATGGCGGTTCTACGTGATGAGGCGAAGGATGCGCTGGAGCTTGAAGGCCAGCGGCTGCTTGCGCACATGCGACGTGAGGTTATGAACACCACTCATGGCGGCGCACCCGGAAAGCCGGAATGGCGGCAGGAGATTGCCCGGAATCTGGATCAGACTGCGGTTGCGGTCACGGATGATTCGGTATCCATGGACTTTGGATATTCGCCGTCCGGTAAGGCCGATGAAGTTCGTGCGATGATCGTAGAGGCAGGTTCGGGCAGTGCGGCTGGAGGCAAGGCGATTCATGCCGGTCCCAGTGGCCGCAGCGTATGGAACAGCGATCTGGATGGTAAGCATCCCTCGAACGCCAAGAGCGTTTACAATCTACCTGCGGAATTCAACCAGACCGGCAACCAGTTCGTAGAGAATGCCATCCGTATGATGCAGACGGAATTCGGAACGATCACCGAGGCTGTCTTTGCGACGACTCCCGACAGCAGCTACTATGGAAATGTGACGGTGAGCAAGGGATGAAAAAGCTGAGGACTTGGCATGACAACTGGAACAGCGTCATCCGAGACGTGCTGTTTCCGGACGATGAGTAGAAAGAACTGATGTGCATTCCGCAGGATAAACGAAGCAACATCCGGGAATTCATCGGGCGATTTTTCATAGAAGATGCCATGCCTGATGAGCTGGTGATCGACGAGGATGTTCGCGTGATTTACTATGATACTGAAGGAACCCAGCTCGGTTCACCACATGTCCTGCGTAAATATCTTGTCTTCGACATCTACGTCAAGAATGATATGCTGTATAACGTTAGCAGCGATCGACTCATCCGTAGGGACAAAAAAATCGGTCAGCGGCTCAAAGAGCTGCTGACCGGGAAGGAACATGTATTCGGTTTGCGATTTCAGTATGAGGATGAATATCATCTTGGAGCAAAAACCATTGGCTACCGAAGATATCACATTGTGTTTTCCTATGTGACGACGTGGTGATCATGACTCATCTTCGAAACCTGCGAAGAAAGCATTATAGTCAACATTGAAAAGTCTTTTGAGAGCGACTATTTCACTGACGCGAATATTATAATCTCCACTTTCAATCTGCGAGTAGATGCTTCTGGAAATATCGCATCCTGCCAGTTGGAGTTGCGCTGTAACCTCTTCTTGGGTCATGTGAGCAGCAATGCGCAACGCACGAATATTCTGGCCGAGTTTTTCATCGCGCCGGATTTTCTGCATGCGTCTCACCCCTCATCAAAGTTTTGCAATGAAAGCATTGCAATATACCTTGATTCTATCGGATGAATGAATTAAAATTGCAATATATAGATTGCAAATGCAAATTCTACATAGAAACTGGAGGGGTAATATGAAAGCATGCGCACTTACCGGACATCGACCGGAAAAGCTTCCGTTTGGCGGAGATGAGAGCGATCCTCGCTTTGAACAGTTCAAACAGAAGCTCCTTTGTGAGATACTACGTATAACGCGAGAAGGCGTAACTACCTTTATTTCCGGAATGGCAAGAGGAGTTGATATTTGGGCAGCGGAAACAGTGCTATCGCTAAAGGCGATCTTACCGAGCCGGAATATCAAGCTGTGGGTAGCAATTCCTTATGATCGCCAGTCATTGAACTGGACGGTGCAGGAACAGGCGCGCTACCAAAAAATACTGGAGAAGGCTGATAAAGTGGAATATGTCAGCCACGACTATTTCAATGGATGCCTGCAAAAGAGGAACCGCTATATGATTGACGCTGCTTCCCACCTGATTGCCGTATATGATGGCGTTCAGAAGGGCGGCACAAAGTACACCATCGACTATGCCCGGAAAAAAGGGCTTGAAATCATTGAAATCCAACCATGACAGGAGGATGATCCAATATGGCTCAGTATATCGAACAGATTGCCGGTTATATTGCCGACAACCCGAATATTGACTTTGAGCGCTGCGACGGCAAGGTGTTTTCCTATTACGAGGTCAATACCGCCAACATGAGCGCAACCAACAATACTTAGTCCATCACCGGCGGTCAGGGCAACTACCCGCTGGCGTTCATTGAAACGGACAAGGCTTAGGAGTTCACCTTCGCCAGCTCCCAGTTTTCTTTGGACATGTTTGCTATGGCGAATGCCGTCCAGATGAAGCAGAGCGACGTCTCCACTCTGGAGAGCAAGCTGTACGAGGTGACGACCGGTCTGAAGATCACGCTGCCTTATGAGGTGCAGATCGATTCCGTCAGGATCAACGGCTTTGAGAAGGCGGACGCCGCTGCTGCCGGCAAGTTCAGCGTTGTCGCTGGCGAGGGTGATGCACCTACCACCGTGATTACCTTCTTTGAGGGCGATGTTGCCATTGGCGATACCCTGCGCGTGGCTTACCGCCGCCGCGTGAACGGCGCTTCCGTTGCTACGGTCAAGACCAATTCTACCACCGCCAAGGGCAGTCTGTATGCGCACTGGCCGGTTTACTCTTCCGGCACCGATTGCACCGAGAGCGCCGTCAAGGGCTATCTGCATCTGTTTGTGCCGCGCGTCCGCGTGACTGCGCTGCCAGGCTTCGACAACAGCTATAAGTCTGCTGCCACCAACAGCGTGACGTTCAGCGCTATTGATCCCAAGCGCGCGGATGAAAAGATGTACGACCTTTATTACGAGCCGCTGGACGCTAATGGTGAGATTATCACCACTGCTACTGGCGACGAAGTGACCTGGAACTGATGAACCCATGGGACGCGGTATGAACGCCGCGTCCCTTTCTCATGGAAAGGAGGGCTTGAATGGCCAAGTATACAAATCTTGAATAGGTAGATTTTGCTGAAAAAGCGCTGGCGAGCGGCTGGAAATACTGGTACGGCACCTGCGGCTATAAGGCGACCGATTCGCTCTATGCCCGCAAGAAGAAGCAGTACCCCAGCCATTACGGCTCCAGTAGAACTGCTGCCTATAAAAAGCACATTGCGGAAGGGCGTATGGTTGCCGACTGCGTCGGTTAGATCAAGGCGTTCTTCTGGACGAGCAACGGTACGACCTCTAATAGATCCGGTGCGAACAACTGCCCTGATCGTTCGGCCAACGGCATGTTCTCTCTGTGCAAGGTGAGCGGCAAGATCAGCACGATTCCTTCTACGCCCGGCCTTGTTGTCTGGAACAAGGGGCATATCGGCATCTCTATCGATGGCGTATATGCCATCGAGGAGCGCGGCTTCAATTATGGCATCCAGAAGACCAAGATCAGGAACAGATCCTGGACCCACTGGGGCCAGCTTCCCGCAAGTATGCTGGAGTATGTTACCGAGACTGTGGCCGCTCCTGAAACTGCCGCGCCGGACGGCGAGCAGGTCTGTCCTTATGTCGAGCCTGCGAAGAATCAGAAGAATGGATCCAAAGGCGAAGGTGTGCAGTGGTGCCAGTGGATGCTGGAGGCCTGCGGCTACAGCGTCGGATCCTACGGTATCGATGGCGACTTCGGCAGTGCAACCCGCTCTGCCGTGCGAAAGTTCCAGAAGGCATACGGCCTGTCTGCGGACGGCATTGTGGGTCCGCTGACCCGCAATAAACTGAAGGCGGTACTTGCCGCCAAGAACTGA
Source organism: Clostridia bacterium (assembly GCA_017938645.1). Next base: position 40,799 of record JAGBBE010000181.1, on the reverse strand, counting down.
CGGAGGTACGATGATGAATATGATTAACCTAACTCCGGTGCTGGAGGCATAGATTGGTCTGCTGGCAACCATCATCACGGTGAAGATTATTCCATGGATCAAGAGCAAGACCACCAAGGAACAGCAGGACTACCTGCTGGCAACAACCCGCGTGCTGGTGTACGCGGCGGAACAGATTTACGGTGCAGGCAAGGGCAGTGCAAAACTGCAGTACGTCCGGGAAGAACTGGAAAACCGCGGCCTTGCCATCGATTTGCCCGCCATTGAGGCTGCCGTGCGCGAAATGAACCTGATTGAAAGCTGGGAGACCAGCATCGAACTGGAGGAAGCAGTGGATGGCGAACAGTAAGCCCATCCCGCCGACTGAACAGACGGAAAAGGGATTGCCGCAGGTCGGCAGTCCCGAAAACACCGTCGTGATCGGCGGTCAGTAGATCGAAATCAAGCCGACGAAGTTGCGCTACCAGCGAAACCGGACTGCGGCATTTTATAAAGTGCTGGAGGCGTACCCTCTGGCAGATATTCTGGCGATGGAGGTCGGCGCCTTTGGTGATCAGCGTGACGGTGACAAGGCCATCATGGACTGGCTGATTGCGGTGACAGATGATCCGGCGCTGATTGCCAGCTACTATGACGATATGGATACGGATACCATTGAGCAGATGCTCTCCATCTTCCGCCGCGTCAATCGCATTGACGAGAAGGAGCAAAAGCTAAAAAACCTGCAGACGGCGCGAAAGGTGTAACTCTCGATCGCGCCGTCGCAATGATCGCCGCGCATCTAGGCGTGGTGGATGAGGAGAGCATCAACAATATGTCCTATGTCTTTTTCGATGATGTGCTTCGAGAATAGGGGTATAAGCTGAATTACGAAGCAGTCGCAAACTACGCAGGTAATGCGTTTTGTCAGAAGAGCTGGGACATGATCCAGCGGAGCAATCCCTTCAACGTGGCCGATGCTCAAAGCGGTTCTCAGGCCATGGGCAATCTTGCCAGCTTCCTGGGCAAGAGCAAAATTACGATCATGGGAGGAAAATCCAATGAACATTAAGATGGAAAAGTTTGAATACAACCACACAATCCAGCTTGGCGGCGAGGTGTTCCATGTGCGCGAGATGCTGCCCCGACTGGAAAAGGAGCAGATGGCATAGGATGTCGTAAACGCTACGATGGTGTTCGATGAAGATTCTGGAATCGCATACGACAGCTACAATTCTGAGCTGATTCGTGTGTTTCTGATTCTGGCGCATTACACCGATCTGGATTTGTCCGCTTACGACACGCCCGAGGGCAGATATGAAATCTACGACATCCTTGCCACCAATGGTCTGCTGCGTGAAATTATGGACATCGTGGAATACGATATGGACGATGTGGAGTCCATCATGCACAAGGTGCAGTGCGCGGCTAAGCGGGATTTTGAGACGAAGCATTCGCTGGGCTACCGTGTCGGCAAGGCCTTTGAAAGTCTGCTGGGTACGGAAAATCTGACGGAAACCGTCGCCAAGGCGGAAAAGCTGAATTCGAAGCTGATCGACATGCTGGCTGCTGTACAGAATCAGCTGTCCGCTGTGGCGGGCAGCGGCCTGCAGTTTGCGAGAAAGGACTGATTCCCCTCATGTTTGCTGCGTTGACGATATTGCTATTTTGCGGTATACTGGACAGGTACGCGGACGGAGGTGATATGATGATTGAATTTGCAGATAAGCTGGACAGACTGACAGGTGAAATCGTCCAGCGGCTGCACGATGTGTATCACCTGACGGATGAAGATGCGATGCGACTGCTAAAGCGCAGCAGATATTATGCCGTGATGTCGGATATCAAAAATGAATTCTGGAAAAAAGACGCCGAGATCAACTTCCGGCTGCTTCAGAATGAAATTGAATACGGCGCATGGAACAAAAATGAGAATGGCGGGATTGCTGAATAAGGCAGTCCCGCTTTTAGTTTGATTACAGGGTGGTGAGAGATTGGCACAGAGCCAGAACAAACTGGTTGGAACCTAGTATCTGGATCTTTCCAGGCTGAAGAGCGACGTCGCAGAAACCAATAAACTTCTACAGTCCATTGGCGCGGGGATCAACCTGAATATGACCGATGTGGTGGAGAAGCAGGTCAAGGATTTGCTGACGCGCTTCAAGACGGAAATTCAGAAAGCAGCCAGTCAGAGCTCAAAGTCAGGCAATCAGATTGCCAACGGCCTGCAGGGGGCGAACACACAGATCACTGCGCTGCTCACCACTACACAGAAGTTGGCAGCGGACGGTACGCTGACGGAAACCCGAAAAGGGTATGATTCACTGGGCAGGAGCATTGTCGAGGTCTGTAAAAACGGACAGTTGCTCAACAGGACCATCAAGGAAGATTCCTCGCTGGAGCTGTCGATCCAGAAGGCCAATAAGCTATATCAGGAACAGGCAGGGCTTTTGAAGAAGCTATACGCGCTGAAAACCCAGCGGCTCAAGACGGACGACGGTACGCTCTCCGCGAAGAATCTTGATTTACAGATCGCCAGCACGAACAGGCTGATTGACGCTAACAAGCAGCTGATCAAGCAGATGAGCAGGCAGGCGGTGAACGGTACCAACCTAACAAAGCTGGCAAAAGAGGAAGCGGAGCTGAAGGCAAAGTATACCTCTGCTCAGCTTGCACAACAGGATAAGCTGAATGCGGCAAAGAAGGCCGAAGCAGATAAGGCAGCGTCGGGCGTCAATGAGCTCAAGCAGGTGCAAGAGGCCTACAGCAAGCTGACCACTGCGTACAAGCAGTATAACGCTGCGGTCAAAAACGGCAACGAAGCCGGACAGGCTTACTGGAGCCAGAGCGCACAGGATGCGATGGTAGAAATTCGATCCATTGAACAGAAGATCGGTTCTCTGAATATCGAGGAAGATACCCGCAAAAAGATCATCAGCCTGATTGAGCAGGCGAAGAATGCCGAGGCCACCCACAATAAGCAGGTGGAGGATGGCAACAGGGGACTGAACAAGATGGATCAGACGCTGAACAGCATTGGCAGCCGGCTTCTTCAGATGGCGACGACCATGCTGGTACTGCGCGGCCTGCAATCCATTTGGAGCAGCGCCATTGACTATGCCCAGCAATACTACGATCAGATGAACGAGATCCGGATCGTATCCGGTAAGTCTCAGACAGAAATCAACCGTTAGGGTGCCGGATACCGCACGCTCGCAAAGGAAATGAACGTTGCTTCTACTGAAATCGCTACGGCGGCAGTAGAATTCTGGCGGCAGGGTCTTGATGAATCAGAGGTTAATTCACGCCTGAAATCGACTGTTCAGTACGCCAAGATTTCCGGACTGGAATTCGGCGAAGCAGCGGAGCTGATGACTGCGGCCACCAACGCTATGGAAGTCAGTGCCAAGCGCGCAGCTGACGTATTTGCCTATCTGGGCGACGCGTCCGCATCCGGCGCAGATGAAATCGGTATCGCCATGCAGAAAGCGTCTGCATCGGCTGTCGAATTCGGACTGGAATTTGAATGGCTGGGTGCATATATCGCGACAATCTCCGAGAAAACGAGACAGGCTCCTGAGGTCATTGGCACGGCCATCAACAGCATTATGGCGCGCTTGCATTCCATCAAGGCCAATGGTTACAACGAGGAAGATGCAACAAAGATCAATGACGTTGCCAAGGCGCTGAGTACGATTGATGTAGCCCTCATGGACGGTGAAGGCAGTTGGCGTGATATGAGCGACATCTTCGATGATATTGCTGAACAGTGGGATGCGCTGGACAGCAAGACGCGCAGCTATATCGCAACCACCATGGCAGGCGCAAGGCAGCAGAATCATTTCATCGCTCTTATGAACGATATGTCACTGGGCATTGAGGGCGGAAGCCGCGCCTATGAACTGTATGCCGGTGCGCTCAATGCCGCAGGCACAGCGGCACAGAAGTATTCGATCTGGCAGGAATCGGTGACTGCCGCCCAAAACAGACTGACCGCTGCCATGGAATCCTTCTACGCTCTCCTTGATGCAGAGTGGATGAAGGGCTATTACGACGGATTGGCAGGATTGGTGGAGATGCTTACTGCCGGAACGGACGCCATGAACGGATGGAATATCATCATTCCTTTGGTTGGTGCTGGTATTACCGGATTGATCGCCGTGGTATACAAGGCTGTAACCGCAATCAAAACGATGCAGGCGACAATGGCCGCCGGCAATGGCATTGCGTCTGTACTCAGCGGAGGAACTATCGGCGCGATTATTGCCGCAGTGGCAGCGTTGACCGTGATCGTCACTATGGTTACAGGAGCAGCGGCTTCTGCCAACGAAATCGAAAAGATAGACTATAGCTCTACGATTGAATCTGTCAGCGATTATAGAGAAAATATCTCTTCATTGGTAACGGAACTGGAAGATCTTGCAGACAGAACCGAACTGACTGCAGAAGAGCAAAAACGTGCGGATGAGGTTATGACCATACTCTCTGGCACATCGCTAACGATGAAGGCTGCTCTTGAAGGCGGTGCAGAAGGATTCAGTACCCTTGGTGAAAAGGCTGCTGCCGCCCGGGGTGAAGTGGAAAAGGCCGATCAGGCGCTGAGAAGCTTGAAGGCGGCTGATGCTTTGCAGAACTTGAGGGATGCCGATATGACCTATGCAGATTCGATTGCGGAGGCACAAGCGAATCTATATTCTGCATCGCAGTATGGAAGCATCAACGATTCCTACCATCAATACAAGGCATCGCATCCGAATGGCAAATATAGCCAGAACTATGCAGGACCGATGGGAACCATCGCAAGCAAGGATGAAAACTTCTATGTTTATGCTACGAACCAGGCTAATCAGGCAAAACCCATCTGGTATTCAAAGGATGAGAAAGCCAGGATACAGGCTGAACGGGACTACTGGGCGGATGTTGTAGCAGAATAGGATAAACTGGGACTGGATGCTGCCAGCTCAGTTGAAGAGATCGAAAATAAGATGCTCGAATTTGACATTGCCGGAGGATCGTTCCTTACGGCAACGCGTGAAAAGCTTTCCGAAGCATGGCGCCCTGTAGCAGACGACCTTTATACGGTTATGACGGACGGTACGGATTTCAATCGGCTTCCCTCGTTTATGCAGGAAGCGGCAGTTGCCTATTATGAAGCCTACGTTGCTGGAATCAATCAGCAGGCAGAACTCGCCGAGGGCGATTTCATGGCTATGGCAGGTGAACTGACCGGATATGTAAACGGCATGATGGAGTATGTCAATGAGCATACAGATTTTTCAGATCTGATTTCCCAGTTCAGCGAGTTGTATCAGGGCGACCTTACGCAGGAAAGCGTGGACGAACTAAACGCTCTGGTACCGCTGATCAACGAATATATCGCCGCATATAATAATCTCACCGAAACTACGGACGACGATATTCCCATGATACCGGAGTTCACTTTGGAAGGACTTCAGGAGGCACAGACCGAGATTGAAGCAACCGGCGAAGCGATTGCTTCGCTGGATACATCGGATCTCTATAAGAACCTTGCCATTGCCCGTGAGGAAGCTAGCCTGTTCAGCAGTGTGCTGTCCAAGCTGGGCGAGGGTGAAGAGCAGTTTACCAACCTGCACGATGCGGTACTTGCGACAGCGGAAGAGATCGCAAACGGACTGGGCATTACAGATACAGAGGCAATTGGCAAGATTGGCGATTCTCTGCTGGAAGGGCTTTATGATACTTATCCGGACATAGCCGATTTTGTAGATACCTCCACCGGCATTCTGATAGACGGTTGGCAGGAAGGCATCGCAAAGGCCACTGATCCATGGACGGCATTTTTTGAACAATCCAGATTGGAGGATGCCCTGAAGGCCGCGCAGAAGGATATGACGGCATTGAATATGTCGGATTTGTGGAACCAGCTGATCGATCCAAATGGCATGGGGCTGTATCAATATGCTGAGGACTGGGCGCGTCAACTTTTGCCAGAAGGTACGGAGGAAGAAATCCGGAGCCTCGCACAGCAGTATGTCGAAGCCTTCTTTGACATGTTTTCTGATATCGACACAACAATCATGGATGCAGACGGCAGGATTGCCGATGGTATGGATGGCATCGTCACTACAATCCGCGAAAAGGTGTACGAAGCTGAGCGTGAAGCCACAAAGCTCGAGTCGGCTTACGAGTCTGTGAATGCGGACCTTATTGCCAGAAACGATGCAATTGCAGGCTTGACTGCCATGGTGGGACTTGCAAAGAACGGAGACACCGCGGGAATAAACGCCGCCTTTGAGGCAATGTCTGACGAAGGCATCAACGCGATCATCGATGCCATGCCTGAGCTGATTGCCAAGCTGCAGGACGGAACCTATACTGCCGAAGATTTCTATGAGGCAATCCGCCTCATCAATGAAGCGGCGGTTGAGTCCGGCAAGGACGCTTGGGATGACTTTCTGGGTGGAACGGCAGATGGAGCAAAAACGGAAACGATTGCACTGAAAGCTGCTATGCGTGAGGTGATTGTGGAAGTTTCTGCTGCCGAAGACAAAACAGCTGCGTTCTATGCCGTGCTTCAGAGATTGAGTGGTGAAGGCGTTGATATTTCCGCTATGCTGGAGCAGTTCGGCTCTCTTGGTTATCTGCTCATGGGTGATACCGCCAGTGCGGATGAATTGTATGCCTCACTTGATAGACTGGGCGATTTGAGGAATCTTCAGATTGATTTGGAACATGCAGATTCGCTGTCAGCAGCTACGAAAGCAATTGATCCATCTGATTCTTCATATGATCCTATTTCTACGCTTGATGCGTATGCTCAGCTGGAAGCTGAGTACGTGGAACTGACCGCGTTGCAGCGTGGATCGACAGAATACATTGCGCGGGCAAGACAGCTTACGCAGGAGCAGACCGCCGCAGTCTATGAGCAAGCGGCAGCCTACGGAGTAGTGACCGACATTCAGGCTAAGTCTGCCCGGTATGCAGCGAACGCTCAGAGGGAACGACGCTTTGATAAGGCTGATGAACGCGGCTATTCCGGCGCGGTTTCTTATCTGGAAGAAGCAGTGCATACTGCGCAGGAAAACGGCGAGGAAATTGCACGGGCATGGAATAACGCTCTTGGCGATTTGGATGAAGCCGGTATTCTTGAAGGCATGATCGGGATGTTTGGCGACATATCCAATCTGGCGATGACCTGTGGCGGAGACGTTGCCAAAATAGTTGAAGAACTGTACGCCATGCAGAATGCGGCGCAGACAATCAGCCTAAGCGACATGGCGACTGCACTGAGAGAAGAGCGAGATGCGAACTTTGCAGAAACCAGTAGCTATGGCGATCAGATCGGGATGCTGATTGAAGCATTTGGTGACGGCGGTACAGAGGGCGTTGCTGCAGCTATGGAAGTCTGGAACAGCTTTGATAGCGCGCTTCGGCAGTCCATCGCAGAAACCTATCCCTCTCTTGTTATAGCATTGGACGATGCCAACCGGGCGGCTGGTGAATTATCTGAGACTATGGGCGATCTTGAAAACACTGAGGCGGAGATGGCGGATGTCGCGAAGGATGCTGACAGGCAGATCGGCAAGCTTGGAAAAGAGCTTGCCAGCGCACAGCGCAATGCTTCTTCCCGTTATTTCAAGAATACTGCGTCTGCGATCGAGGGCCTGAAGGATGGAACCGTATCTGCCGCTGAGGCTTTTGAGGATTATTATGCTGAAGCTGAAAAAGCAGCTGACGCAAATGTTGAGTATCAGAAAGCAAGCAAGAAGATGGCCAGCGGTTTGAACGTCACAACTGACGAAATTGAGAATCTTGCCTCTTGTTTGGGTGGAATCGACCCTAATGTGCTTCTTGCAAATTGGGATATGGTTGGCCCGATGATCTCTGCAGCTCTGGCTGAGGGCGAAGACGCTTTCAATCGCTTGAATGAAGCGGCGTTTATTACGATCACAGGTACTTCTGTCGCAGACTTCAGCGCATTGACCAGCGGACTGATCAGCGTGCAAAATCTTGCGGCGGATACCGTGGCGGCACTGATTGCAACCGGCCAGTGGACGACGGAAACCATTACGCTTCCGCAGGAGGGCGCAATGTGGGATCCTGTATCCGGCATATGGACAACGACAAGGCTGAATACTGATCAGACTGTACTCCGCTACACGGGCAGCAATCCGCTCCGGCAGGGCAGCAGTAGCGGCGGGGCATCTGGACGAGGTGGCAGGGGAGGCGGATCTGGCGGAGGTGGAGGCGGCGGGGGAGGAAGCTCCAGTACTGAAGTATCTAAGAGCATCCAGAAGATGCTCGATAAGATGGATGAGGAACAGGGGTTTGAAAGCCATTACCGCAAAATGGCGCAGCTGGCACAGGGATACCATGAGGCGCGCGGAGAAATCCAGGGCGTTATTCTGTATCTTGAAAAAGAAAAGGATCTTGTGTCTGACAATGCAGATACCTTGCGCGGATATGTAACTACGCTGGAAGTGCAAATTGAAAAGAAGCAGGCGGAGCTTGCGAAGTATAAGGAAGGCTCGAAGAAATACAAGCAGGCAGCCGTGGATCTGGAAGCGCTTCAGGAAGCGCATCAGCAGTATTCTGAGGAACTGCTTCAGAACATGACCGATCTGGAGGATTTGCAGAATCAGATCGAAGAGTGGCATGATACCGTCCGCGAGATGGAGATCGACCTGCGTGAATTGATCCACGATGCCATTATGGATCGCGAGGAGCTTAACAGGCGCATGCTGGAGGGGCGAATCGATCTTGAAAACGAGTAGATCAATGTGCTGACCCGGCGCTACGAAAAGGAACGCGACGAGCTGATTGAGTTGGCAGAGTTGAAGCGTGAAACGCTAAGTGAAGAACTCAGCATGCTGGATGAACAGCTTGAAGCCCGGAAAAAACTGAATGATCAGAACAACCGCGCAGCGGAGTTGGCCGAAAAGGAAGCGCAGCTTGCACGCATCTCTGCCGACCCGACTCGAAAGAAAGAAGAACTGGCACTCCGAGAAGAGATTGCCGAACTGCGCGAGGAATTGGCTTGGGAGCTGGCAGAAGAAGAGATAGATGCCCAGAAGAAGTCCATTGAGGCCCAGATTGACAGCATAGACGAATACATCGAGTATGTGGAAAACTACTATGAGGAACTGCTGTCCAATCCCCGCAAGCTGATCGAGGAATTGCAGGAGCTGATGACTAAATCCGATGAAGAAATCCTCGCATGGCTGGAAGCGAATCACGAGGAATATCAGACAGCCACAGACGCCACCCGAGAGGAAATGCGCCTTGGCTGGCAAGAGATGCTGGATGACATGCGTGGTAATGCCAAAACCTACTGGGATGAGGTCGAAAGTATCATCGAGCAAGGTGATGAGGCTATTATAGAATTTCTGAAGCAGAACAGCGCCGACTACAAGGAAGCGGGAAAGCTGCAAGCAGAAGCCTATGTGGACGAATGGAAAAAGAAACTTGAGGAATTGAAAAAGGCTCACGAATCCGTATCCAGCTCTATCAACAACACCAAGTATGCATCCACTTCCTCAGGAAAAAGCAGCAGTTCTAGCGGTTCTTCCAGCAAGAGCAGCGGATCAGGCACAAAAACGACTGCGACCAAGCAGTTTGTGGCCAGCGGCACCGGCTATGCCGAGGCTTCGAAGAGCTCAGCACAGAGCGTTACCTATGACGGCGCTGCTTATGTAAAGGATCCGAATTCCAGCTATTGGTACAAACGGAGCGACGCCAAGCTGATCGATGGCGGGCGCACACTGTACTGGAAGACAGGCACGACAAAGTACGTCAAAAAGTATCTCGAAGGCGGTCTCGCCACAGGCACCGGCCTCGCGTGGGTAGATGGTACGACCCAGCGACCGGAGCGCATTCTGTCCCCTTATCAGACGGAGCTGTTTGAGGACCTGATCAGATCGCTCCACGAAATCCGTACGCTGAAAGCTCCGACTTCTGTTGTGACACCGCATCTGCCGGAAGCGCAGACGCCGTCGTATCACATCGACAGCATCACGGTTCAGGTACAGAAGCTTGAGAGCGAGCAGGATTACGAGGAGATGGCCGAGCGCGTCAGCGAGCACATCATGGAAAAGGTAACGCGCGGCATGAGCGTGGGCGGCATCCGGATCGGATGACCGCCCTTTCACATGCCCGGAAAGGAGAAACATGGACGGATTCAGATTTGCGGGCATTCACAGCAGTACATTAGGCTGCTATTATCATCCTGATGCAAAAGCCCGCGGTGATGTCATGGAAGAATACGACGTCGAAGAGTTGACATCGGAAGGCAGAGACGGCGGATACTATATCGGCGCGCGTGTCAACTCCAAAACCTTCGAATAGGATTGCTATTTTGAAGACATTCCGAAAGAAACGCTGGATGGCATCTATAAATGGCTGGATCGCAGGAACAGCGGAGAACTGATCTTCGACGACCGAGCGTACATCGCCTATCGTGTGCATCCGACCAAGCGCATTCAGATTTCGCTGTACAGCAGCGATCTGCCCGAGGGCACGCGATACAGCGGCACCTTTACAGCGACTTTTACCTGTTATGATCCTTTCGGGCGGCTTATTAAGTCAGAACTGGACAATATACTCACCGAGGCTGAGCTTACTGAAACGGGATTGCTTCCAGTGAAGATGACGCCGGAAACTCCTACTGCAGGCAGCTCTTTCTTCCTATTATATAATCCGGGTACAGAGGTTGGGCACTCCATCATTCGTCTCACTGGCGATGTCGGTGAAGATGGACTACTGATCCGCAATCTGACAACCGGACAAAGATGCAAAGTGGTGAATCTGAAAGCAGATAGCCTGCTGGAAGGAGCATGTCTTGAACTGGACAGCGAGAAGTGTCAGACGCGGATTGCGCTCGGGGATGAAACGGAGCTGGCATTTCCGTTCCATGACGAGGGATACATTACGCTTGCGCCGTGCCTGCCATTTGTGAGATCGATTGCGGTTTCTCATACGGCGGGCAGTAATACGGTGGCATCGGACGGCGCATTCGTTCCGCGCATGAAAGGTCAGTATCTGTATCTGGATGGCTGGAAGTGCGTCCGGCAGGTAACGGACGCGAACACGGCGATTCTTTCAGAGGCTGTCAATGGCACCGGCGCGACAGAAACGCCGGTTGTGACGATGAACGAGATTGAGATAACAGGCGGTGAAGGGCTGACGCGCTTTGAGGTAGAGTGCGTGCTTCGCGGCCGATAATCAAGAATGGAGGTGGGATCAATGCTATGGAGGGTATCCATTCACGACATGAATCGTGTAAAGCTGTGCGAGTAGTACGACTCTGAACTGAAGCCCGAGGGACAGGCATTTGATCTCCACCTCACCACAGAGATCAGCGGCTGGAAGGAACTGACCTTCTCCCTTCCCCAGACAGTGAATGGGAAACGCAACTTCCGCTGGGATTTCATTCGCAGCGGATACCTTGTGCGGCTGGAGCGCGACGGCAAGCCCGACTGGTTCCTGCTCAATGCGCCCAAGCGTGTACACAAGAGCATGACAGTGAGCGCAACGGTGACCTGTGAGCATGTATGTTCGCTGTAGAACAAGAAAAATCTGTACCTGACCTTCGACGATACCAACGGTATTGGCACGGCACAATACCTCCTGGAGCAAACGCTATCGGGAACCGGCTGGCAGTTGGGCTTCTGTGAGAACTTCTTTGAAAATGATGGCGTTACCGAGAAGGTTCGATCCATCTCCTGCGATACCCGGCGCGGCGCATACCTTCTGATCTCCGACATCTGCAAGCTGTTTTCGGCCTACCCGGTATATGACGGCGAGACGCGCACTGTCAATATCTATAGTCTCAACCGGCATGAAGACATGCTGGAACTGAACTTTGCCAAAAACCTGACCGGCGTGGAACGAAAAGAGGACGCTGCGGATATCGTTACCCGCCTGTACGTTGAGGGCGAGTACGCGGACGGAGGATATGTGGGCATTGACGACATCAATCCCACCGGCCTTTCTTTCCTGCTCAACTTTGATTACTTCCGCGAGCTGGGTGTGTTTACTGAAGCCCATGAGCAGGCCTTACAGGAATACCTGCGGGATATAGCCGCGGCGAAGGCGGACAGTTCTTCGGCGGCCACCGATTTGATTACGCTGGATGGCAGGCTTAATGAGCTGTGGGGATCAGTGGACTATATCCTCTATAGCATGAATGGCGGCGAGGTCGTAGGTCACATTCTTGGCGGCGATGCTTCTGAGGAACAGTCAGAGCTTGCTGCCGGCGATGAACTGACGGTTCTGCTGGCAGATGGAACGCATGTCACGCTGTTCGATCTGGCCTTCCCTGAGAATACAGAGTATGTGATCAAGTGGATTACGAAAGCATCCGGTCTGATCGGCGGCAAGGAAGTTGCCATTGAGGCCAAGTAGCAGAGCATCGAAAGCTGGAACAAGCAGCTTGCAGAGGAGACCGATCAGGCTAAGCAGGAGACAATCCGGGAACAGATTGCCCTGCTGGAATCCGGCATTCAGGAGATTTATGAAGGAACAACCGAAAGTGCAGGTCTGTATGCGCTCATGAGGGAAGCGGTTGATAAAGCGATTGAACGGGATGTGCTCAATACGCAGTACGAGTCCTCCATGAGCGGGCAGGCGGCGATCGAGCAGCGGTTCGCCGAAGCCATGGGCGACCTGCTGCGGGACGGCTACTGGAGTAACACCAGCTATGCGCCCGGTCAGGAGGAGCTTCTGTTCCTTGAAGGTCAGGAGATCATGGAAAAGCTCTCAAAGCCCAGCGTTACCTATACGGTGACTGTTTTGAACCTCTCCGGCATCAGCGGCTATGAGCAGGAGGTGTTTCAGCCGAACATGGCTGTACGCCTGTGGGATGAGGCGCTTTCACTCAACGATCAGGCCTATGTGACCAAGTAGGTGGAATATCCGGAAACTCCGCACAAGGATGCGATCACGATCTCCAATGACCTGAGCAGTATCGGAGGACTCTCTCTGGATGGCGTGATTGCCCGCATCACTGGCATCGCAGAAGTGCTGAACCAGAAGAAGGCTCTGTACGACCGTTCCAAAGCGATCTCCGGCGACGGCTCCATTCCGGCACAGCGATTGGAAGGTATGATCGATGTGCTGAAGACGAGGCTGTCCTCCAGCATCTCCAACTGGTACACCGATGAAAACGGCAACCTGATCCTTGAATCCGTAAACGGAACCAGCGCCATGCAGCTGTGCGGCGAGGGTTTTATGATTGCCAGCAGCAAGACGGACGATGGAAAATGGGACTGGCGCACATTTGGTACCGGCGAAGGATTCACCGCAGATCTCATCGTAACTGGATTTCTGTCTGCCGATCGCATACAGGCCGGATCGATCACCGCCAACCATCTGGCAGCGGACGTTGGGCAGTCGCTGGATCTTTCCAGCAACACCTCCATCAAAATGACGGTGGAAAGCGCGGTGGTCAACGTGGTTGGCTATCGCGTTGAGATCCAGTCGCAGAGTGGCGACGTGCTTTCTCAATATGTGCCGAAGACAACTCTAAAGGCGCGTGTATGGAAGGGCAATACAGAAGTGACTGAAACCATTGATGCCAGCAGGTTTGCGTGGACAAGGCAGAGCAACGACGACACGGCAGACAGGGTGTGGGCTGCGGCGCACACAGGGGTAAAGGAAATTTTGCTGACGACGGCGGATGTGTTGTTTAGCGCGACATATTCATGTGACATCATGGACGAGTAAAGGAAGGTGGCAATATGGCAATCATCGCAACGGGAAGTAAGACAATTATCGACCTGACGGACGGTAAATCGTAGTCCGTTCATCTGGGCAGCAATCAGCCCCGAACGCAGATTAACGACGTAAACGCTGGTACATATGTACCGGATTGGACGAGTACGGCGGGTAAACTGGTTATTACGCCTGTGATCTATGCCAATCAGACAGCGATCTCACTGACGAACTCTGCGCTGAGTATTACATGGAAGCGCAAGGAAGGCTCCGCTAGTGAGGCAGCGCTGACTACTGGAGAGAGCGTGAACGGTAATGTCCTGACCGTATCTGCCAACAAGCTCTCAGCCATCACAAGCGGGCTTCTGAGCTACATTGCGTATGTAACCTATACGGACCCGGATAACGGTCTGCCGATCAATGCAACGGCGGACATCTCGTTTGCCCTGGTCACCACAGGTGAAAATGCCAAAAGCGCGTGGATCAGCGGTGAGCAGGTGTTCAAGTATTCGGCAGGTAGTACAACTTCTACGCCGACGCAAATCTCGCTGACTGCGAATCTTCAGAATGTAACCATGGGAAAGTGGCAGTACAAGAACAGCTCCGGGAACTGGACGGACTATCCTACGACCAGCGATAACTCTACGATTACTGGTACGACGCTTGTGGTCAAGCCCACACATTCTATCTGGGTTGGGGATGCTGCTACGATTCGTATTATCACTAGCGACGACAATATCGGTGATATGACCAGTATCTACAAGGTCGCGGATGGTGCTGACGGAAGTACAGGCGAGGCTGGTAAAAATGCTTCCGTTGTTTTTCTAACTAATGAGAATGTGACTTTTGCGGGGAATGCCGCAGGTCAAGTATCTGCAACTTCGGTAACCTGCAATGTCGTTGCCTACAACGGAACGACTAAAGTTACTCCTGTCGTGGGCGCAGTGACCGGTGCGGTAACCGGAATGACCGCGACGAAGGGCAATGCAACAGGCAGCGAGATTCCCATTACGATTGCTATCGCGGCTAACGCTACCCTGGGCGGTAGTGGTCAACAGCAGGGTACGCTGTCCGTGCCTGTAACTTCTCCCGTCAACACGACGTTGACAATTCGATGGAGCAAGGTCAACACTGGCGCGACAGGCTCAAGCGGCAAGAATGCCGTGGTATTCTCTGTCTATGCGCCAAACGGTACGGTATTCATCAATGGCGAAGGCAATCTCCCTATTCAGGTTGCTGCCTACGTAGGCTCAAGTCCGATTACCAGCGGCGCGACCTACGTTTGGGCGAAGTATGCCAGCGGCAGCTGGACGACAATCCCCGGCCAAACTGGCAACACGCTTTCTGTAACCGGTTCTGATGTTGTTAGCATGGCAAGCTATCGCTGCACCATGACCTACGATGGCAAGAGTTATCAAGATGTGATCACTCTTACTGACAAGACTGACAATTATGCACTTGAGATCGACTCTACCGCAGGTGAGATTTTCAAAAACGGGGTGGGTGAATCCTATCTGATCGCTCGTCTCTGGCAGAATGGTGTTGAAGTTGATACGCTCAAGAGTACAACGTATTCCGCCTCTGCACCTTCTGGTCCAGTGACCGGAGATTTTTATTACAAGGTGACCAAAACTACGCCGATCACAGCATAGATGCGTTATTCTGGTTCCACGTGGGTGGATGTTACCGATGATGCCGCCTACAGTCACACTAAAGCCTACACTTGGTACCGACGAGATAAAGACGGTAATCCTCTGGATGGTGAGGCTGCTTTTGCTACCGGAAAGGTGATCTTCGTAGACGGTGACGATGTGGATAGCAAGACGGTATTCGTCTGCGAGGTGGAATAAGATGATTGCACAGGGACAGCGAACGATCGTGGATCTCAACGACCCTATTCAACAGGGGACAGCTCCTGCTGCCCCTGTTGAGGGAATGCTGTGGTAGAACACTTCGCAATCGCCGCCGCAGTTATATAGGTATAATGGAGCGACGTGGGATCAGATCAATGAAGTTGATGTCGGCGGTGTCAACCTCATTGTGGGTAGCGCAAGCCATGCTGTTGTGGATACGGATGGCAACACGTATTGGGTTGCGGTGGATGAACTGACGCCCGGACAGGATTACACATTCTCAGTTCAGCAGGTTCGACTGAATGCAGGATCAGCGAAGCAGGTGGCGTGGGCACTTGTCAACCAGGATACGGGTTCAAATGCGCTTACCGGAATGCTTGCGGTTTCAGACAAGAAACAGGTATTTCGATTCATCGTTCCTGAAACAGATGGTAACTGGTCGTTGCATCTGTTCTGTGGGCCGCTATTCCAGACGAACGGAAATGCAGTGACCTATGTGAAATGTAAACTGGAAGAAGGCTGTATTCCGACCACATGGTCGCCTGCGCCCGAGGACACCGCAAGCCAAATCGAACAATTGTTGGGCAGTATTGATGGTCTTGATTCTACGCTGGAAACCCGAGTGTGGGCGCTGGTTGAATCTATGGGACTATCTGAACAGTTCGCTAGTGCAGAGGAATTCATGAAGGCTCTTGCGGACATAGAACTGATCCGAAGCGAACTGGCACAGACGGATAGCGATCTGACATTGACGTTTACGCGCCTGACCTCTGCAGAAAGTAGTCTCACTCAGATGTTTTCCTATTTTGAGTTTGGTGACAATAACGGCACGCCTTATCTGGATATGGGCAGCAGTTCATCCAACGTCAAAATGCGTCTGACCAATACGCGCTTGGCTTTTGTTCAAGCTGGTAGCGAGCTTGCATATTTTTCCGACAATAAGCTGTACGTTGAAAGACTGGAAGCACAGGAACAGATATCAATCGGTACGGAGGAAAACGGATTTCTCGACATTGTAACAACCGCCACTGGCGTTGGTCTTAAGTGGCGCACCTAAGGAGTGATAGGATATGGCAACATTTACAGTGAGCGCCAGTGAATAGAAATATGCCTCGTCCAGTTCATGGTCATCTGGAAAGGCTAGACAGGGCGTATATTCAACCACGAGATACGAGGGTGCTATACGCTTTTCGGGGCTTGGTGATTATGACTTCTCAAACATAGAGATCAGCCAGATTAAGATGAAGGCTACCTTTGGTGCTGCAGGCGGTGCCAGCACTAAGTATTTAACATTCTACAAAGCGGCAAAAAATGCTATTTCAGGTAGTATTGCTTCTATGCGAAGCAGCTCCATTGGTGCAATTTCAGTGTCGAATGCTTACGACAGAACTGTTACGCTGACATTCAATTCCAGCACGAACAGCACCATCTATAATACGCTGAAAAGCTATTTTTCATCGGGAAACCAAACACTGATTATCTATGTGCCGTCTACGCGAGGGACGCATTCCGGCGGATTCTGCTACGACTATCTTTCGGTAACTGCAATGACATTGGAATTCACTTTTCAGTATCTTAAAAGCGATGGCTCGATGGCAGCTTCCAGTGTCGCTGCAGGTAGTGCAGCAACAGTAAACATCACTGCCTACAACAGCCAGTATACACACAAAGTAATTTGGAAGTTTGGCGCATATTCATATACGCAGTCTGTTGCCGCTGGCATTTCATCCACATCGTATACAATTCCTCTGACATGGCTCAATGCGATTCCGTCTGCTACGTCAGGTTCTGCGACAGCAACGCTGGAAACCTACAATGCCAGCGGATCGCTGGTCGGCAGCACGGTGTATGGATTTACGATTACGGTACCGTCCAGCGTAGTTCCTACCATTGGAAGTGTAACAATCACTCCAATCAATTCGAATTCAGTAATTTCAGACTGGGGAATCTATGTGCAGGGCAAAACTCAAGCGAGAGTTAAGATTAACAATGCCGCGGGAGCGTATGGATCGACGATTACGGGATACTCAATCAGCAACAGCTACCTTGGTACGGTCAAATCATCCACTATGACGACGGCGGCGATCAACAAGAGTGGTACATTTACCATGACAGCAACAGTTACGGATTCCCGTGGACGCACGGCAACCAAAACGGCGAGCTTTACAGTATACGCCTATACGGCACCGTCGTTTTCTTCCATCAACATGTATCGATGCAACAGCTCCGGTGCACGAAGCGATACAGAAGGAACCTACGGCTATGTAAAAGCCAGTTTCGGATGCTCTATTCTGAATGGCAGCAACAAAGTAACTGCGACAGCGAAGCTCTCTCAGATCGGAGGAACCTACTCCACCAGCACCGCATTGACCAGCGGTACAGGTGTAATATAGGGGGCAGGAAATCTGGCGGTGGATGCAACATATTCTGTGACGCTTACACTGACGGATACAGTGGGCACCGTATCAACCTATGCGGGTGAAATCTCGTCTGCGGCCTATATCATGCACATCAAAAAGGGTGGCAAGGCAGTTGGATTTGGAATGGCAGCCGGTGAGGATGAAACTGTGTCACTGGGATGGAAACTCAAGCTGGAGAATCCATAGGAAGTGGGTCAGGGCGGAACAGGAGGTTCAACGCCCGCTTCAGCATGTGTAAATATCGGCGCAGTTAGAAAAGCAGGCGACACTATGACGGGAAATCTGACGGTGAAAACGTCATTGTATCCGTCACTGTTACTTACGCCGAGCTACAACGGCACGGTTAATCGCTCTATAGTGGAAGGATCGTATTTGGGAGCAACCTCCCTTGCATCTTGGCAGGATGCAACAGGAGATAACAGGCGAATGCTGGAAATCCGAAACGCGGGATATCAGGCAGGTTTGGATCAGGCATTGGTGCTACGTACCGTGGCAAGTGGAAACTACAATTCTTATCGTATCTTTCATGCAGGAATGTCTACACCTGTACCGATCGAAAAAGGAGGGACTGGAGGAGGCGATGCAAAGACTGCGCTCAACAATATGGGCGTTTTTTATGCTGAGAAATTGCCGGATACGGGTGTGGATGGACAAATTTGCCTCGTTCCAGTTTCATAAGTTTCAGGAGGATATATGGCAAGCAAGACATACTATGCATCAAACTGTGTATGGGGATCTTCATCGTTCAGCAGCTCTACAGATTTGAAGGTGGGCAAGACTGGATCGAGCTCCAGCGATGGCACAAAATACAAAGGCCGGTAGACCTTTGCTGCAATTCCGAAGAGATGGGTTATAAAAAGTATAACATTATACCTGACGCGTATTGATAGTTATAATACGCACACATTGTTGTTCGGCGGATCTACTTCCTCTGGATTTAGCGCTGCGCTGGATTTTTCGTTCACCAAATCCGTCAGCAAAGGTAAGGGCAGCAAAAGTATTTCTCTCACATCCTACGCCAGTACAATACAGGGGTTTGGAGGAACGTGGTATCTGCATATAAGACATGGCAGCGGATCTAATTCCTATAGTGAGTTCAATGGCGATGAAGATAGTGCAAGCGTAAAGCCGCAGATCGTAATTGAATACTTGGAGGCTACTGTATATTATAATGATGGAGGCGTATGGAAACAATGCCTGGTGTACTATTGCAACAATGGGATTTGGATTCAATGTACACCCTACTATAATAGTGGAGGCACGTGGATCCAAGTATAAAGAGGGAGGAAAAATTTTGAATTGGGAAGCGATCATTGATATAGTGCAGAAATACTGGGTACAGCAGATTTGCGTACTGATTGTGGCGATCATCTCTTGGTAGTATCGCAGGCAAGTCAAACGTATAAAAAAGGATTCACAGGACGAACAGGCGATTCGCTTGGCTATGGTGGCTCTGCTCAGAGACCGATTTTATCAGGGGTACAAAATCTATATTCATCAAGGGTATTATCCGATACGCGACAGAGAAGTGATGCAGGATATCTACGACCAGTATCATGCCCTTGGCGGGAATGGCATTATCACTCATCTGATGGAAGAATTGGAAGGACTTCCAACCTATGAAGATAATAGGCAATAACACGAACGGCGTTCATCACATTGTGTGATGAACGCCGCTTTTTTTGTTTAGAAGAATGACACGGCAGTTAACCTAAATCTATGCTGAAATCATACTTCCAAACATTGATGTTACTTCAAATGTGCGGGCGAAGGCAGAGTATTTTCTTTCCCAAGTGCGATCAACTCTTGTGTTAACCATTGAAGAAGCGATGTGAATTGACTAATGGGGCAGGGAATATCCTGATAGCGGCGGCGAATGCAGTTGTTGTCACAGAATACTTTTTCAACTTCACGGAGAAAGGATTCGGCCGCTCTCAGTATAACAGCCTCATTCTGAGACAGGCGCTTTCTATCTGCACAAACAGCATGCATATCCTTTAGCATTTCACTACAGATATTTTCTGCCGTTTCAAAGTCGGTACCGAGATTGGATTCCGTATATGCATGGAGTACTTCGTCTACACTGATAGATTCACGCCAGTACATTTCCAGCAAGGAAGCTGTAATTCGAGGGCTGTAAGAGCCTTCTTGCATACGCTTCCGGAAATGTACAAGTTCCTGGTAGGAGAGCCCCATTCTACGTGCGCAGTCACTGCGGTTGCCGCTGCAAATCTTCTCAATTGTATATTCCAGCATATATCTTATGAGTGTCATATGGTTCACTTCCCCCTTCTTCCTACCAGAGCCTAATGATAACACATCTTTGATCTCTGATGAATATGTCTTTTTTATGTTGGCTCCGCGAAAAATGCCACATGTTCAGATCGTCCTGTATGTGTTACCATATAAGCATTCAGTAACAGAAATGGGGTATACGGATGATTGAAATAGTCGGCTCCATTGTCAACAAACTATTTCTGAGGATTTCTTCAAATTCGCGGGCAGAGAGTGAAGTGAGTACGGCAAGCGTCGTAAGAAACATTCTATATAACCGCGTGTCGGAGACATTTCGCTTTCAACCCGATTGGCAGACATTCATGAACGGCGGACAATTTAGCGCAGGCGATGACATAAAAGCGCAGAGCGCTCTGCATCAAGGAGGTAAAGATACGTTGCTCTGGGCGCTTAATATAAAGGTTAAGGATTCATCCATATCTAGGCGCAGATGGATATACCAAATCGGTATTCGAACATTACCAGGCAATTCCGTAATACTACATTATGTAAAGCAGTGTTATGATCATATGGCAGGTTCTATAAGTATTCCCAAACCAATTCCGCTTTCAAGGGATCCGTTCCCGGATGCATTGCTGTTTGACAAGCATCTGCGTTGCATGTGCGGTAGATTCCAGATTACTTGCGGCGCACAAGAATTGAATAAAGAAACGCTTCCTCGATTTGTGAGCATGGTGCAGGACCAGACGCGAATGCAACCAATCATGCTGATAACCTGTACCTGGTATCTTTCTCCTGAGATACTCAGTGATCTTTTAGCAGGCAATATGGAAGTCTTTGGTGTGAGGATGCAGAAATTGTTATGCGTTTGAACAAAATCTTTCCGTCCAAAATGCATACGAAATGGGAAACTGTGCGCATTTTCATGCCGGTTACACGTGAAGGGGTGTTTCATCCATCGTATACTATAGAGGATATCCACCGAATGGGGGAGAATGATTTTGTTGCAGGTCTTCTGCAAGCATATTGTCAAAGCCTGCGCTCAGAAGAACAACGTACATTTATTACTGTCTCCGAAGTGCAAAGAGCGCAGAACCTTGCTTTGATCCACGAACTGCGTGACCAAAGTGCAGAACAAGAGATAGCGCTGCTCAAATTAAAAGAACACTGCAAGGAACTTGAACAGGAGAAAGAAACCGCTCTTGTGCGCGCAGAAGCATTAAAAGAACCCGCTGAGGCGAGGGAGTATGAAAGCCTGCTAAATGATAGCATGGCGGAGGTTGATGCATTAAAGGCTGGAATATCCGCTATGTCAACACGGCTCTACAGCTGTATGGGGGTGGATTTCAAGCCTGATGAGAATGAGCCGATTGCAGTCCTGGGGGAATTGGCTCATGCAATTTATGTTTGCCTGGCGTGTGCGAATTCAAAGAAGTAATCCGTCCATTTCCTGTACGTAGAGAGAAAGCAGCCTGTCAACGCTGACGCCGTGTTTCGCACAGTAGTAGAGGAGCTGCTTCCAAAATACCATCGAGGACGGCGATCCGTCATACTTGACCGCTCGATGCAATGTGTTTTCGCTGACTCTGAGTGCGGCCGCCATGCGGCGTTCATCGTTGGCGAACTCTTCTTCAAGTATATGGGCGTAAGCAAATCTGAGAAATCCTCCATCATTCATATTTTTTCCTCCTTGAAGTTGTCGGTTCCAAATACACAGCATCAGTCGAGGCATGCCAACATGAGACTGCTTTTAAGTTGCATCCCTCCTCTCTGGAGATGAATCAGTTGGTGCAAAAACGATCCCTCCTTTCCGCAGGTGAATAAAAGAAGCCCGCGAGTCCAGAAAAAGACAGCGGGCTTTCCAGAGTTGCACAAAAGTATTCCCTATGAAAGATGCTCCATGCTTTGGAAGCAGGAAACTGATTGAGGATGAGACTGCTGCGCGAGAGCTTGCTTAGAGGAAGGGGATGAACAAAGCTGCAATGGCCAGTAACATGACGATGATATTTCCTGCCTGCACGGCCATCAGACCTTCGTCGGAAAGCTCGGGCTCATTTTTGAAACGCCAGCGGGAACCGAAGAAAGCCGCATGCTCTGGCAGGAGGAAGGAGGCCGCGCCGATCAGGTAAACACAACAGTAGAGCGCGATTGCGGCGGCGCTGCCGCGGTACTCAACTTTTTTCTCAGCTATTGACAGCATGAAGGAGACCATGTATCCACGGTCAATATAGCCATCGGAGGTTTCAATCTGCGTCAGCCGGTTGGCGTCGAGCAAATATTCTCCGGCCGCGTTCTGAAACAGCTTGGTGTGGAGATCCTCATAGCTGAGCCGCGTGCCATTGTGGATGGTGATGGTTTCACGCGCGGAATCACTGTATTCCGGATGCCCATACCATATTTCGTTGAAATTGATGATCTCACCGGTGTCTGCCACAAGGCTGACATTTTTGCCGATCTTTTTTCCGCTCTCATCATAGAATGGTTCATGGATGGTTTCGCTTGCCCGGACGAAGTGGAAATGATTTGAATTGACATCGGTGACGATATAATCCATCTCTCCGGCCAATACGACGCCGCCAATTTGGAGAAGCATGCTCGATTCATCCGCGGTTTCCATGGCGATCCCGTCCGAAAAATCGAAGCGATAGCTGCCGTCTGCATGATTTTCAACCTGCACGGTCAGCATATTGCCATTGAAATTCAGATGGTAGCCATCGGTTTCAGAATAGCGGATGGCATCGCCTCGGGGGGAAACGTATGCGCCATCAGGACCGAGCTTCCAGAAAGTATCCTGAAGGTAGAGTCCCCGCTGCATATTGAACCATACGCCGATGCACAAAAACACTATAAAGATTGCAGCGAGGATGAATCCCTTTTTCTTCATGGCCCAATACCTCCTTTGTGCTTCAACTGGCCCTGCCATCAAAGTGTTCCATCATCCAGGCAAATGATATCGATGCAGTCAAAGATGCTCCTGTCATAGGTTCTGGCGACGATGTCCGAAGGCGTGGGCAGTATGTGCAAATCGCCTGCGCTGTCAACGCCGACGCAGACGAAGCCGCTTTGTAGAATCGATCCGATGTAGGGGAAACCGTATTCGATGAGTTGGATGCTCTCCATGCCGGAGTAGGCGGTGAGGATATGTTCATCTAAATTGGTGATATCCTCCGGCAGGCGCAGCAGATAGCGTGCGCGAACCACGCAATCCCCGGGCTCTACAAAGCCTTCCAGCTTCTGTTCAAATCCAAAGGAGGCAATTTCGTCGGCAAACGGCGAAGTCAATATGTGTTCCTCCTGCAGAAGGGGCTCTGCACAGGCCGGCAGGCAGAAAAGCAATGTAAGGATCAAAACGATCAGCTTCTTCATGGTGACAACCTCCTTATCTCGTCTAATAACAGGATTAGCCCCGGCTGCGGAGCTTCTTGCCGCACCGGTCGCAGTACAGGTGATCGCCCTCGATCTCATTTCCGCAGTAAGGGCAGAATGCGCCCGCATGTCGTTCTTTTTCACCGTCTTTATGTTCGCCGAAGCGCTCGTTCAGGGGATCGGGCTCCTCATCGCCGTCAACGACGTCAAATTCCGAATAACGGTTCTTGCCAGTAGCGTTTTTATAGTTGTAGACCACGCCGGCGATGGCGGCGATCACAAACAGCACGCCGAACAGCGGGAAGATCGCGTCAAAGGCGCTCATCATGGGATCTTCGTAGAATGTGAAACTGTCCATGCCAGAGGTCATACTCATGGCTCCGGCAATCCAAAGAACGCCGAATAAAGCCGCTACGATTCCCATCACGACGCCCATCATGGAGGGGCCTCTGCCCGGCTTGATACTCTTCATTGCAATTTCTCCCTTCTATTCTCAGCGCTTTACAGTCGCTGCTTCTTCTGCAGATTCTGCCAAAGCTGTTCGGAGGTTCCGGCAGGATCAGATGTTTGTTTCCTGGGCTCGCGCTCAGGCTTTTTCTTTTTGGGCGGAATAGGCCTTTGGTCCCTCGCCTCCACATGCTTCGGTATGGCCTTTTCCCAGTTGAGGCGCAGCTGTGCGATATCCGCAAGCAGCAGGATCAGGGCGGCGATCAGCAGCCACGGCTGGAGCGGACGGCGCGTCCGGGCGGGAGCATCGGGGAAGGAGAGCAGGGCGGACGCGTCCTGGGTATAAGCGCCTCCGGTGTCCGCGCTGAGCCGCTGAAGCGCGCCGGTATCGACGATGCACTGATCGTATTCCTGCGAATAGGGAACAACTGCGCCGCCGTCCAGAGATGCGATGCGTTCGCCGTCCCTGCGCATTTCGATCTGCACCGCATACGCGCCGGTTTCATTGGCTTCAAGCTTTGCTTCATACCGCATCGGCGAGACCTGCTCCAAAGCGATGTTTTTCATCGCGCCGTTCGGGCAGAGCACCTGCGCGAAAACCTGCGCATTCTCAGCGGCCTCGGCGGCTGTGTAGCTGAGAATTCCGTTTTCAAGCTGCATCTCGCCCGCCTGCTCACGAACGGGCAGAATGTGGGAAATCATGCCGCTGAAGAAGGAAACCGCGTCGTCCCAGGCGAGAAAATTTTTGCTCCATACACCCTGCACGTCGCTTGTCCAGCACAGCACGCGCCCTGCGCCGTACTGCCACCAGGCGAGGATCGGATCCTCGCGGTCGCTGATGAGTGATACCGTCGCCAGCGCCTTTTCCGTGGTCGCAAGATAGCCGTCAAGGATGGGGAAACCATCGTAGTCCGTCAGGGAATCGTCGGTGACGATGGGCGTGAAGCTGCGGTTCTGCACATAGGTGCCGGCAATCAGAAGGGTTTCCTTGGTGAAAATCTTCGGCACGTTGTCAAACTGTCCCGCTGCGTAGGCGCGCCCGCCGCCCAGCTCCGCAAGCCGCCGCATGACGCGAACATCCGCGCCGCTGCCGACCGCCACGGTGGTCAGCGTGACGCCCTGCGCCGCCATGCTTTCTGCGAGGGCTTCATAGCCCCGGTCGCCGGATTCGCCGTCCGTCAGAAAGATGACGTGCTTGTGCCGGGCGGTCACATGGGTCAGCGCATCGCAGGCCATGGCGAGTGGCGTATAGAAGGCGGTGCCGCCGCCCGGACGGATCGTACCGATCTGCTCCTGCATGGAGGCAACGTCCGTGACGTTTGCGAGCGGAACCACCCACTTGCCCGCGTCGTCAAAGGCGATCACGCCCGCGAAGTCCTGCTCGTTCAATACCTCGATCGCCCTGCAGGCGGCCTCCTTGGCCACGTCCAGCCGGGTCACGCCGTACTGCGCGTCGGTCATGGAGCCGGATTTGTCGATCACCAGCACCAGCGCTGTGGACGGAAGATCCGCCTTGTTTTTCACGTCGATGGTCACGGGCAGCATGCTTTCCAGTGCGCTGCCGCGATAGCCGCCCAGCGCATAGCTGCTGTCGCCGCCGAACACGGCCACGCCGACGCCCAGCTCCTTGGCGGCTGCATCCAGCGCGGCGATCTGCCCATTGGTCAGCGCATCCGCGTCCACATTGACCAGCGCGACGGCGTGATATGCCCTCAGCTCTCCCATATTCCCGGGCAGCAGGGCGGGGGAGAGGGTTTCTATGGCCATGCCGGCTGCGCGCAGCATCTTGCCAAGCTCGCCGCCCGCGCCGTTCTGTCCCTCGACGATGAGAACGCTGGGCGCGCCGGAGACGGTGATATACGCTGCGGCGCGGTCGTTCTGGGAAACGCCGTCGCCGGACATAATGACCTGCGCCTCATAGGTGACGACGCCGGGCTGCTTCGCGATATTGCGGAACACGAAGGTGTTTTCGCCGCTGCGCAGGGCGACGCTTCGGGTCGCGGAGTTTTTGCCGTTGGCGGAGAGCACGATCGTTGCGTCGCCGGGAACCGTGGCGTGCACCGTGACCGTCACGGGCACGCTCTGGCCCTGATAGGCCGTGTCGGGCAGATCCAGCCGGGTTGCCTGCGCGTCCGCCTGTTTTGCGGAGGATATGCACCAGGTATTGACGGCGACGCCGCGGCTTGCGAGCGCGGATGCGTCCGCGTCCTCCAGCTGGCCGTCGCTGACGACGGCAATGCCGCCCGATGCGTCGGAGGGCAGCAGCGCGCCCGCCAGCGCGAGCGCCTGGGAGAGATCACTGGCAGAAGCGTCGATCGCCGTGGAAACGCCGCCGTAATTCGGGGAATCGGAGAGAGGAACCTCAACCATGGCGTTCTTGCCGTAGGCGATCACGCCGATCTTCTGATCCTCATCCGCCGAGGAGATGGCATCCTGAACGATGCGATCAACCTCGTGACGACGGTTCGCCATCGACGCGGAAGCGTCCACCAAAATCCACGCGGCCTTGTCTCCGCTGCCGGTGGGGATGCTTGCGCCTGCGAGTGCGAGCGCCGTCAGAGAGACCATCACATACCGCAGCGCATGGGATATGCGCGATTTTTTACTTTTAGAGGGCCTGCGCCGTGCGGCAACATACACGAAACCCGTGCAGAGGGGAACCAGCGCAAGCAGATACGGATGCGAAAAATCAAGCCACACGTCGTCTCACCACCCATTCAATCATCAGAAGCGCTAGAAACAGCGCGATCAGTATCTGCGTCAGCTCCCTTCCGCTTTCAAACGTTGCGTTTGAGCCCTCGGAATCCACGCTGGGCGCAACACTGCGAACGTCGCTCTCGGAAAGGGGCATGTGCAGGGAAAAGTATCGTTCGCCGTTCTCGGTGGAGAGGGTGTACAATCCCGCTTCGGCGGTATCGGCAAAGCGCACGGCGCCGTTTTCCGCCATAGACAGCTGCGAGCCGCTTCTGCCGGGATTGGTGATTACGGCCAGCCGGTATGCGCCCGAGGCCGATTTATCGGATTGCACCATGGAGAGCTGCGTCTTTTTTCCGCCGGGGGATTCGATCCATGCGCTCTTGCAGTCCGGCGGGACGGGGATTTCTACGGTTTCACCGCAGGTTCCGTCGCCCACATCGGCCGCAGCCTGCGGAAGAAGCGCTGAAAGGATGTTCTGCACCAGAATCGGGAAATCGTACTTCATCGGAAGAGTGGTATCGTGAATGTCAAAGCCCAGCGCAACGCTGCGCCCATCGGCGGCCATGACGCTCTGTCCGTCGATGGTCATCAGCGTTTTTCCTCCGATGACAGGGCGGTATTCGCGGACGGCAACGCCGGAGAGCGTGAGACCTGCGGTCAGATCGTCCCTGCCGGACAGGCTCAATGTACCTTCGGGTGCGAGTGCTTCTCCAAATTGCAGGTTTGTCTGTTCTGCATCCAGAGAGAAAAGCAGCGGAGAATCGCCGTAAACATACAGGTCGGCGGCGATGGACGCACGCTCCTCATCCGTCGTGCGGACGATCTTTATATCCTCGCGCAGGGCGATGGCGCGCTCCAGAAAGATGCTTCCCTCGCCCGACAGCGCAACCGTATAGTCGCTTTCCAGTCTGGCCACATGGTAGAGCCGGTTGTCGGTATGAATGGCGTCGCGCTCCTGAATCTCTACGTATGCCCAGCGGCAGTCCGGCACGTTGGGCGCCGTGCCTGCGGATTCCCCCGCGGGAATGTGCAGGGTCCGCGCGTCGCACAGCGCGCCTTCGGCGTAGCAGGCCAGCGTGACTTCAACTTCTGAGCCATAGTTCATAACGCGCGCATAGCCGGTTCCGCCCTCCACGGTGAAGGAGAGAACGGCGCGGTTGTCGAGCCCCTTTGCGGCGTTGTGAACGGCGACGCCCGCATCCGGCACATAGTCATCGGAAAAGACGACGATGCTGAGCCCTTCCACCTCCCGCTGCATCGCCTGCGCGAGGGAGAGCGCGCCGGAGAGATCCCCGGAGCCGTTCGACGGAACAAGGCTCTTCAATACCCTGCGCGCTGCGTCGCGGTCGGTCGAACGCGTGAGGCACTGGCGGGTATCGTCGCCCGCCGCGAGGATGGTCAGCGCATCGCCCGAGTTCATGCCGTCGATCATGCCGCTTGCCGCTTCAATGGCCTCGTCAAGGCGAGATTTGCCGCCGTCCGCGGCCTGCATGCTGGCGGACAGGTCGAAGATCATCACTGTCTCGCCGCCGACCCCGCCGGGCAGCATCGGGCGCATCAGCGCAAGCACCAGCACGGCGGCCATCAGCAGCTGAATGGGCAGCAGGATATTTCGCTTAAGACGCTGAAACGGTCGGTTGGCGGATGTATCGAGGCTCGCCCTGCGCCAGAGAAAGGTGCTAGGAACCTGCCGGGTTTCATATTTCCTTTTCAGCAGGTACAGTGCGAGGATGACCGCCAGAGAGAGAAATCCCCAGGCGAACAGAGGGTTGAGAAACGTCATTTCGGGTACTCCTTTATGGTGCGATCATGCCGCTGCGGGCCATGACGGGCAGGAAGCCTTCCTCAAAGGGAACATCGCCGCACAGCAGCAGGTAGGGTGCGCCGCGCCGATGGCAGGCTTCGCGGGCCTGTTTCAAAAATGCGTCCAGCGCGGTCTGATACAGCCTGAGCGTCGCGCCGTCGGCGAGAATGTCCAGATCGGGCGCGCCTTCCGCGTCCTGCAGCTTCACCGCGCCCTCCAGGTCAGGTTTCATCTCAAAGGGGGAGAGGACGTGGACAAACGCCGCCTCCTGACGCTTGTAGCGCAGCAGATCCAGCAGCCTGTCCAGCCTATCCTCTATGTAGCCGTCGCTGATTACAAAGCTCATGCCCTTGGGGAAGGGATCAATGCGGCGGACGCCAGAAGTCAGCGCGGTTTTTCCGCGCATGGATTGCCGCGCAAGAAAATCCGTCATCTGCGGATATGCCCTGCGTCCGGACAGGAAGGGCGAAAGAGATGCGCCGTCCTCGCCGGTCCAGGCGATGCGCAGCCTGTCGCCGCCGCTCAATGCGAGGTAGCCGATGGCTTCCGCGGCCTTGATTGCATCGTCGCGCTTGGCGTTCATGGATGCGCTGCCGTCCACGATGACGGTCACCACGGATTCCTGCTCCTCCATGAACAGCTTCATAAACAGCCTGTCGAAGCGGGCGTAGGCGTTCCAGTCCAGCCTGCGGATGTCGTCGCCGGGCGCATATTCCCGGAAGTCGGAAAATTCCGCCGACGAACCGAGACTGCGCGAACGCCGCAATCCGCCCGCGCCGCCGCTGGCGGGATTTTTCATGGCAAGGCGCAGTGCGTCCAGCCGGTTCAAAAATGTATCGCTCAGCATGGTTCATACCTCATCGCGGAGACAGCGATTCCATCAGCGAGATAATGATGTCGTCCACCTTCACGCCCTCGGTCAGCGCTTCGAAGTTCAGCGCAAGGCGGTGGCGCAGGCAGGCATTCGCCACATAGCGAATGTCTTCGAAGGCCACGTTGTATCGATCCTGATTGAGCGCGCGCACGCGGGCGGTGGATAGGATCGCCTGTGCAGCGCGGGGACTGGCGCCGAAGCGCAGGTATTTGCGCGCGAGCTCCGGGGAATCCGGAAGCTCGGGATGGGTGGCCAGCACCAGCTTCAGCGCGAATTCCTGTACGCTGGGCGCGATGGGCACCTGCCGGGCGATTTCGCGGAGCGTGAGGATATCCTCAGCATTTGCGATGGCATGGGCGTGGGCCTTCTGCTCCTTGACCGTCATATCCACGATGCCGGACAGCTCACTAAGCGTCGGGAAGGGCACGACCACCTTGAACAGAAAGCGGTCCAGCTGGGCTTCGGGCAGCGGATAGGTGCCCTCCTGCTCGATGGGGTTTTGGGTCGCGAGCACGAAGTAGGGCTCCTCCAGCGGCCGTGTCTGGCCGCCCGCAGTGACCGCGTGCTCCTGCATGGCCTCCAGAAGGGCGGACTGGGTCTTTGGCGTGGCGCGGTTGATCTCGTCCGCCAGCACGATGGAGGAAAACAGCGGTCCCGGCTGGAATTGGAAGGCGCTGCCCTCGTCCGTCTTGACCAGAATGTTGGTGCCGGTGATGTCGGCGGGCATCAGGTCGGGGGTGAACTGGATGCGGGAGAAGGGCATGGACAGTACCTTGGAGAGTGTGCGCACCAGATGGGTCTTGCCCAGCCCCGGAACGCCCTCCAAAAGCACGTTGCCGCCCGCGATCACGGCCAGCAGCAGATGTTCAACCACCGCGTCCTGTCCGATCATCTCCCTGGCGATTTCCTCGCGGATCTGCCGGTATTTGCCGGCGAAGCTTTCGATATCCTGTCGGTTGTTCATATTGACTCCTTTAATTCTGTTCGTCGGTCAGCGAAGCAAAATAGGCGTTGACCCAGCCGCGCTCCTGTGCGGTCAGGTTCTGGTTGTCGGCAGCCTGTGCAGCGGCTTCAGCGTATTCGTATACAACCTGATCGTAGGGCACGCTGCCACCCATGGTTCCCGCGCCGGGACCCAACTGCACCTGCATGGATTCGCCCTCGCCTGTATCGCTTTGGGCAGAAAGATCGGTCTGGGAGGTGTTCAAACGGGTGGGATCGTAGATGCGCTCATAAGCCGTTTCCCGGTAGTGAGGATCATTGGCCCCGCGATTTGAGCCGCCCTGCGAACCAGAGCCGCTCTGCTCCTGATTGGTAGAGCCCTGACCCGCGCCGGAACCTGCCTGGTTGCCCTGTCCGTTTTGTCCGCCCTGTCCCTGTCCACCTTGAGTGTTTTGCCCGCTTTGTCCCTGACTGCCCTGGCCGCCTTGCCCCTGATCGGAATTTCCGGCAGATGCGCGCAGGGCGGAGAGGGTGCGGGATGCGCTGCCGAGCTGGGATGCGGCGCCGGACTGCGCTGCAGATTGAAGCTGTGTAAGCGCACTCATGGCTCCCTGAGGATTGCCCGAGGACAGCGCCAGCGCAGCGGTATTCATGAGATCCTGTGCTTCACCGCTGAGCTGTTCGGCGGCGGCTTTGAGCGATTCGGCGTCTATAGATTCAAGGGATTCTTCCAAGGCCTGTGCATCGCCGCTTTCAAGTGCCTCTGCCAGCGCGTTCAGTCCCTGGGCGTTCAGCGCGGCCAGTATCTGCTCAAGCGCCTCGCCGGCCATGCTGCTGCGGAGGGCTTCCAGTCGTTCTTCGGCCTTGCTGATGGCGAGCAGCGCGTCCATTTCATTTTCAGATCGCCGGAGCTCGCGGCTCAGATCGGTCATCAGGCGGTGAAGCTCCATCCGGTCCTTTTCGGATAGCTCGCCGCTTGCTTTATCGGCCTCTTCCTCGGCGCGCCGGGCAGATTCCTCCATCATCTTTTCGAAGGCGATGGCACGGTTGATTGCGGCGTTCTGAGGGTTGGGCAGCAGAAAGAGCACAGCGGCGAGGGCGGTGATTCCTGCAGCGAGCGCAAAAATCCTGCGCATGCGGGGAAAGGGGATGGTCCTGCAATCAAACCGTGCCAGTGCGGAGAGGGTATCCTCACGCTGAAGCTGAGTTATGGCCTCATCACCGGACATGGCCAGCGCGGTCTGCGCGCGCTCCTTCAGCCCATGATGGTCGGCTGTCTGAGCGGCCAGCGCATCCCGCACCGGCCGCAGCAGCTGAACGGTTGCCAAGAGTACCGGCAGCGCAATCAATGCCGCGCCGCACAGATACAGCTTTTCGCGAATGGGAACCAGAAACGATGCGATCATGACGCCCAGGCAGGCCGTGCCAGCGCAAAGCATGCCGACAGCAAAGCCCTTCCACATGCGCATCAGCCTGATCCTGCCCTTGACCGGGCGCAGCGCGCGCCTTATCACATTCATGCCTTTCTCCTGACGCGCACGCGGCGGGGTCTGACCAGCATGGACGCGATGCAGTCAAGAACCAGCGCGGCGGCGGTCATGAAGGCCATGTTCAGAAAGGGAACAATTTCATAGCCGATTTTTTTGAGCATCATGAACATGCAGTAGAGCCGACCGCGCATGCTGGCATAGGCAGTCTGCAGCGAGCCGGTCTGGCTTTCGATCAGCGAAATCAGTCCCACACCCGGATTGATAAGCAGCGGCTGGGGGATCATCTTCACCGCATCGAACTGCGTCATGGCGGCATAGGCTGCGTCGTCATAGAGAACATCGGTGATGCTGCTTCCGATGCCGTACACCAGCGGCAGAAGCGTGGTCACGCCGATGAACAGGATGATGATATAGCTGATGATCGTCGCGCCCACGGTGTTCTTCATAAACGAGGAGCACAGCACGCCGACGCTCGCCGCCGCAAAGGCGCAGCACAGCAGAAAGAGCATGCCCGAAAGGATCTGGAACAGCGTCACGCCGCCGGGAACCATCGCAAGGCACATCACCGGAAGCCCGGATACGATCAGCAGCGCGAGGAAGGCGAAGCTCTCCATCAGCTTGCCGAACACGATGCGCATGGAGCCGGTGTTGGTCACCAGCAGCAGCTCAAGGGTCTGGCGCTCGCGCTCACCGGCGATCGAGCTGGCGGTCATGGCGGGCGCGACCAGTACGATCAGCGCAAACTGCGCAAGGAGAAGCACAAGATAGGCGTCTATACCCTGAGAAATGCTGTTTATATTGATGGTGTCGCTCAGCAGTAGCGAGCTCATGCACAGGCAGGCCAGCAGGAGCAGCACGGCGACGTATGTACCGATGATGATCATCGTGCGCGTGCTGCGCATGCGGCGAAGCGCGGAGGATGCAAGGATGGGATTAAGCATGCTGAGTCACCTCCATAAAGACCTTTTCAAGATTCATGGGCGCGCGGTGGAAGTCCGCGATGGGCAGACCGTCCATGATGAGCGTTCGCAGCACGGCTGAGCAGGTATCCTCCTCGCCGTGCAGGCGGACCCGGAGCAGATACGGTTCCTCCTGGGTGATGCCGGTAACGAGGGGATTTTCCTTGAGGAGCGTCACCGCGCGGTCGATGGGCGCGTCGCCGCAGCCGGGAATGAAGCGGATGTCCAGTGGCGCGTCGCCGTTCATCTTCTGGGCGAGCGCCTCGACGGAGCCGGTGAACACCAGCTTGCCGTGATCCAGAATGGTCAGACTGTCGCACATCTCTGAAAGCTCGGGGAGGATGTGGGAGGAGACCAGCACCGTCTTGCCCATGTCCTTCAGCGAGCGCAGAATCCCCTTCATCTCCGCGCGGGCGCGGGGGTCCATGCCCGAGGCGGGCTCGTCCAGGATCAGCAGCCGGGGATCGTGAATCAGCGCGTGCGCCAGACACAGCCGCTGCTTCATGCCGCGGGAGAGGGAGTTGACATAGGCCTCGCGCTTGTCGGTCAGACCCACGAGCTCCAGCAGCTGCTCGATCATGCGCAGCCGCTCCCTTTTTCGCACGCCGTAACAGCGAGCATAGAAATCAAGGTATTCCCAGGACTTCAGGTTGTCGTAAACGCCGAAGAAATCCGGCATGTAGCCCACCAGGGAGCGGGCCTTGCGGTTGTCCTTTCCGATCACCGCGCCGTCGATGCTCGCCGTGCCCGAGGAGGCGGGCAGCAGCGTTGCGAGTATACGCATGGTGGTGGTCTTGCCTGCGCCGTTGGGCCCCACGAAGCCGTGCAGCTCGCCGTCGCCGATGGTTAGATCCAGATGATCCAGCGCGAGGAAGCTGCCGTAATAACGGGTCAGTCCTTCAATTTTCAGCATTATTGAACCCTCCCTTCCAGCAGGAGCGTGGGCGTATTGATTTCGATATACTCGTCCGATCCGCTCGCCGGGCAGAGCTGAACGTACAGCCTGCCGTTTTCATCGATATAGTCCTCAGGATTCTGAATTTCCTCTCCAAGGGGCTGCTGCACCCAGCTTTCGCCGTCATAGAGGAAAAGATTGACATACCGATTCTGGATTTCGTTGTAGATGATCAGCCGCGTGAGCGTAGCAGCTTTTGCATCCGAGAGATCGAACATGAATGCAGGAGACTCAGACAGGCGGTGATACTCGTTTGCGGCAGATACGCGCGCTTCGTTCAGGTAGGGCTTATAGTCGTCGCCAACCTGGCAGCGCACCGCGGGATCTATGCCGGGCGTGTGATAGACGATGCCCGTGTTGCCCACGCTCAGAAGCTGCATGTCCGCCTGAACCGCGCCGCGGCTAAAGCTGCGCGCGATGGGAGCTCCGTCCAGTGAAAGCGACGGCACGGGCAGGTCATCCGTGAAGGCCACGTAGTAAAAGTGGGTGGTGGGGTAGGAACTGTCCCGGTAATCCGATGTAATCAGCTCCGGCATGATGCGCATACGGATATCGGTTTCCGCATCAACGTTGATATCTTCATCGTAGCTGCTGGTTTTGAGAAAGTAGGTGCGCGCCATGCTGTAAGCGTCAAAGTAGCCGGACGCAAGGGATTCATAGATGCAGCCGTCCTCGAAAACAGGCTTCTTCGGATCGGCGAAGACAGCGCTGCGCAGGGCCAAGTCGAAGCGCTCGCCATCCCGCAGGGCTGGCACAGAGCAATAGCCCATTTGACAGAGCACCGCGCCCTCGCTGAGGTCCAGACCGGTGTTGTTGACGATGTAGCCGTGAAGGCCGTCCTCCTCACGCCAGAGAACTGCGTCCAGCTTTCCGGCAGAGAAGGCAGTATCCTCGACGGTGAAGGTCTGCGCACGCCACGGGGAAGTGAAATCCAGGCCGACGCCGTTGTGTTCGCCGGAGAGATAGCGGTAGTTCAGCTGCGTGGGCTCGGCGGGCAGATGCTCTACATCATCGTAATAGTAGCCGTAATAATCGCCGGCTTCCGGACGCAGCGTACCCTCTTTGACGGTGATCAGATGCTTGCCTCTGGAAGGAATCGCAACGGAGGTAAAGCTTTCAAAGTCCTGCGTGCCGTCAACATCCTGCTTTAATGTGGAAATGGAAAGCGCGGTAGGACGGTTGCTGTCGCTGCCGGCAGCGACGAAGCAAATGATCGCTGCGCAAAGGATGGAAATCACAGGCAGCGCAAACCACAGGTATTGCCGTCTGTCCTTTTTTCTCAGGATAATATATACCGCGATGCTCATAACCACGAGAAATCCTGCCGCAATGGCCAGCGTGCGACCAACACCAAAATCGTTTTCCATGGGAATCTGAGTGGACATATAGGGCATGCTGCTGTAGGTATAGCTGCGGCCTGAATAGCCGTTCTGATAGAGCTCATAGCAGTCCTTCAGCAGAAGGCGCTGCCAGAAGGTATGCATCATCGGCCAGATAGAGATGGGCTTTGCGCCAAGCTCAAATGCCGTGGTGTAGATGACGCCGCTGCCAAGCGTGGTTTTCCAGATCAGCGGCGTTTCGCCGTCCGAAATCAGCGCATTGCCGCCTGAAGCCGTGTTCAACAGCAGTTCCTCCCCGAGTACAGCATCGTTGACGCCGAGCCAGGTAAGCAGCGCGGGTGTGATATCCGGACTTTGGGAAACCTGTCCGGGAAGGATGCCCGTCCATTCGCTGAAGGCAGGGTAGGTGACGCCCGCCTGCGCGCCGCCGCCAACGATCAGAATATGCCCGGAGGAAATCCAGGCCTGCAGCGCCTTCATCTGCTCATCAGAGAGTACGGACGCATCATAGCCGTCCACAACCAGCATGCCGAAGGAGTTGAGAAGGCTTGCGTCGCCGGGGAAGCTGGTCTGCGTCAGTGGAATGATCTGGCTGTATTCGCTGCGCAGAAGATCGTCCGTTTCCATGGAAATGTCCATGTAAGAAAGGGATTTTGGATCAGGAGAGAGCACACCGATCAGCATGGCGCTGGGATTGACCAGCTGCTCCGGCACGGCGTTGACCGCGCAGATGATCTCGTCCTCCTGCAGCACTTCGACCGTGAATGTCTTTTGCTGGCTGCCAACGAGGATGGGAATGACGATCTCCTTCGCCGCACCCTGTGCTAGGGTCAGGGAAACCTCATAGCGGTTATAATCCACAATGGAATTATAGGCGTTTATGGCAACTGTGCCGTTCAGATCCGCGCCGCTGTTTTCAATGCGCACGCAGACGGGCATGGTTTTGCCGTAGGTCATGAGGCCGTCATAGCCGACGGTCACCTCAAGGGTCAGATTTGGATTGTCAATCTGCCGGTGCATGCTTTCCGCAAGGCATGGCGTGGCCAGCAATGCTGCAATCAGCAGAAAAAATCCGATTCGTTTGAGAAGATAGCGCAAGGTGTTTCCCTCCATTCTGTCGCAAATGCGTAAACATCTAATTGGACGCCAATACAGATCATATTGTTCCGGCATTTGCCAATTTAGCCAGGATCGCTCAGTAAGGCATTCCTACAAAAAATAAGACGAACGTGAACGGCAAATGCAAATAAAAATCGTGATTATAGTTAAAACAGTTGCTATATATGACGCTTGATGGTAGAATAAGGAACTTATACTCGCGTGAAGAAGATTTGAGGTGAAAATATGATTCTGTTTCCAGCGGTCATAGCGGCAATTGAGAACGACGATGACCGGGCGTTTATGGAAAAATTGTATCTGGATCACAGGTATCTGATGTTCAAGGTTGCCCGCGGGATCGTGGACAGCCCGCATGCAGCTGAGGATATGGTTGCCGAGGCCTGCGTATCCCTGATCGAAAATATTGATACCCTTCGAAAAATAAATAGTTGCAAACTGCGTCCTTATATCGTCTCTACTGTCAGAAACGCATCCATCGACTACGTCCGCAAGCGCAACCGCCGCAGCCGGTACGGGTTTTCGACGGATAAGGATGACGTGCTGGCTTCCGCGGTGGAAACGGAGGAGATCGATGACGCGCTGATTCGACAGGCAGAAAGCGAGAAATTGCGAAGAGCCCTGGGGATGATTCATGAAAAGGAGCGGAAGGTCCTGCAGATGAAGTATTTTGATCTGCTTCAGGACGCAGAGATTGCCCAGAGAATGGAGATCAAGCCCAACAGCGTACGCTCCTATCTGACCAAAGCGCGCAGAAGCCTGAAGGAAGCGTTGAAGGAGGTGGAATGCAGTGGTTCAAAAGCCTGAAGCAGTGAAAACGTCGGATGAACTTCGTGAGGAATTGACTGCGCTGAAGCTGCGTCTGGTCTTTCAGGAGGCGTTCGAGGATAAAATCGACGACATAATGCGCGAAGAGGAAGCTGATCCCGAGGGTTCAGCGCTGATTGCGCAGGGGGACCGGAGGGTTCGGAAACTCGTGCGTCAAAAGCTGCGCAGAAACAGGGGAAGGCGCTTTATAAGGCGCGGACTGCCCAGAGTTGCGAAAATCGCAGCGGCCATGCTGCTGGTTTTCTACATTGGCCTGTCTGCAGCGGTGGCCACGGTGCCTGCGGTGCGTGTGAAAGTTCTCAGGTTCATTATGCATATCGAGGATCAGTACACGTCATTGAGTTTTGAGGACGGCGGACAGGTGATCGAGATTCCAACGGAATGGGATGGACTTTTCTATCCGGCATATATTCCTGAACGCTTCAAAATGGTGGGGCGATCTGCCAATGAGGTGGAGTATGAGGATCCTTCGGGCGCAATGCTTTGTTTTTCCGAGTTCACGCAGGATACAACGGTCAACATGGATACTGAAGACGCTGAAATGAGCTATATTGATCTCAGCGGCAAGCATGCATTGGTTTCAGTCAAGGGAAATTGGGTGTTTGTCACCTGGGCAACGGGAAATCGTTATTTCATCGTTGATCTGGAAGGTACAAAGGAAGAAGCGATCATGATCGCGGACAGCGTCACTTTGATCAGGTAATTCCGATTCAGAAACATCGAGAATTGATGGGGTGAATGAATTCATGGGCTCCTACATCAGGCTTTGCGAGGAATGTTTTGAAGATCTGTATAAAGTAGCGTATCTGACCATCGGCGATGCCGGCATTGCCTCGGAACTGGTGGAGAAGGTCTGCGTGCGCGGCGTGCATCTCTGTGAGCGCATGAAGGAACTGCGGGAGATCAAGATCGCATTGAGCGGGGAGCTTTACCGTCTTTGTCTTGAAAAGCTGCTTTTCTATCCGCCGGCGGCAGTTGGCTCTGCGGGAAAACTCAAGGGCTTTTCGCCGCAGGACAGGCTTCTTTTGATGCTGAGATATAAGTCCGGCCTGCGTCTGTCTGAGCTTTCGCAGGCCATCGCGATGCCCCAAAAGGAGATTTCAGACAGAATCATGCAGATGATGTGTGCAGGACGATCCGGATGCTGAAAAAATTACCTGAGTGAGCAAAATACGTTTTCACTCTGTTCATGCTGAGTATATAATTTGCCGCTATCCTGTAAATCACAAGAGGAAGCTCTTTTGAATATATACTTACTTACCCGCCTCGTGGCGCTCATTTGCAAGGGCGTCACGCACAGGCGGGTAAGACAATTTTGGCATATCGGTTCTGATGGTTCTTTACATGCTCCGCGTTATCGGGTATACTTGTCACAAAGCTGTGCAATGAGAAGGGGTATGCATTTTCATGATCGGCCAGATATTTTCATTTCTGTCTGCCTGCTGCCTGTGCTACAGCACCTTCGGGCGGCGCAAGGAGAATATACTCAAATGGCAGGTGGCCAACACCGCCTTCGTTATCCTGGCAAACCTGTTTCTGAAGGGCTATTCCGGCATGGCCACGAACCTGGTCTGCCTGGTGCGCAACCTGCTGGGCGCGAAGGGCAAGCTGAATAAGACCAACACCGTTGTGCTGGCGATTCTGATCGTCGTCGCAGGAATTGCGGTGAACAACCGCGGCTGGCTGGGACTCCTTCCGGTGATTGCCAGCCTGCAGTATTCTATCTGCATGTATATCTGCCGGGATGCTCAGCAGATGCGCCTTGCGCTGGCGGTGAATGTGGCACTCTGGGCGGTGTATGATCTGGCCATCGGCTCCTATCCCATGTTCGCCACGGATGTGATCGTGGCCGCAGCCTCGCTGGTGAATGTGCTGCGCTATCGCCGCGCGGAGGTTGAAAAATGACAAAGCACTGCGCCTGTCAGGCGACTGTTTGAGCGATGAGGAGAAATAGCAGACTGCACGAAAAACGAACAATTCTGTAACAGCTTCTGTGCTTGCGCTGGTTATTGTTGAGACAGCCCGGGGCTTTTGTGTTCCGGGCTGTAAATCTGTTTAATTGTATGCGATTAGAACTAAATGCGCATTTTCCACTTCTATCTCAGCCAGCAAAGAAGAAAGTATTGACTGCATGGTATTAGAATGATATAATTTGACTATGATAGAAACGGAGGTGTTGGTATGGAGATGATTCGTCCTTCAGCTGATCTTCGAAACCATTACAGCGAGATTTCCAAAATTTGCCGCGAAAACCGTCAGCCGGTCTATATTACGGTAAACGGCAGGGGAGATACCGTCTTGATGGGCATGAGCGAGTATGAGCAGATGAAGGCTGAGCTGGAACTGCTGCGGACGCTGGCGGATGCAGAAGATGATGTGCGTGCTGGTCGGGTTGCTCCGATTGAAGATACCTTTGCTGACATCCGTAAATCTCTGCTGGCGAGGAAGAATGGATAATGTATACGATTCTTCGAACGGATAATGCGAGCGATCAGCTGTATTCGATTATCCAGTATATTGCGGAGGATTCAGGCAGCGTGGATGTTGCACTGAACTATCTGGAAAAGCTAGAAACGGAGATCAAGAAGCTGTCGTCCACGCCTTACATCGGCAGTCATCCCCGTTACAGCACGCTGAAGAAGCAAGGATATCGAGTGCTGATCGTGCAGCGTCACCTTGTTTTCTACAAGGTTGATGAGGAGAAAAAGCAGGTCATGATCTATGCGGTCGTGGATGCCAGACAGCACTATGTCAATCTGATTTGAAATAAAACTGATGAGTCGCGTGGATAATCATGCGCAAGCGTGTGAATCTTCGTGATTCTTTGTATATAGGTCAGTCTTATGATTTGGACGGTTTTGTATATGATTTTGTTTGAACTATGGATTATTCTATCTGTATGCGCTATGCTGTTTTTGAGTGGGCAATGTTCAAAAAAGAATTGGAGGGATCAGTGTGTTTTTCGAACCTGATGCAACACCGAAAGGGTTTCGCTATGATCTGAGAGGGCTATCGTATTATGAGGTTCACAACGACATGGTTATTACCTGCATAGATTCAAAGATCGGGTCGATTGAGCGAAAAGAAGAGAATTCATGCTATGGCGCGTATCAAAGAGCGAGCGCCGGCGAAACGCGCATTCTGGTATCGACGCTGGATATGTATAGCAACAGCGTGATGTACATAGTTGAGGATCTGGATGCATTTGCAGATGCCTTTGGAATTCGAAGAGAAAGTGATCATGTTCATGACATCGAGTGGCGGTTGAGCAAAACGATCTCTGATGATAGGCGGTATGTATATATTGATGTGACGATGAGGTGCGGCTGCAAGATGGGGAAGGAAAATGCTCGTGTGATGCACGATGTGCTGAGAGAAACCTTGGGATGTGATGTTGTTTTAGGCAGCTTCCCGAGCGATGCAAGAAGCTGCTGTACGCTGAAAGCCTATAGAAATTCCGTAAAACTCGTTGGGCAAGACGGTTAAGATCATATTTGCATGGCTGGTATTATGTTGCCTTTTCTGAAAAGGTGTGATAGAATATGAATGTGGGATTTATGATTGATTTGAATGACTTAGATTCATAGAGTGGTTGCTGGGACGTGATTCCTTGATTCACAGATTGGTGCACAGTCTTGAGTCGATCAAAATTGCTATAATAGGTAGAAACTTTTCATGGCTGGCTTGCCCGTAACTCTTAATCAGGGTGTCCAGGGTTCGAGCCCCTGAAGGTGTAAATACGGCATTTTTTGTTGCAAAAAAGAAATAACTCCTCACTGGATATGGTACAATAGAGTTGACT
>JAGBBE010000180.1 GCA_017938645.1 Clostridia bacterium | reverse complement strand
ACCAGATGCACGTTGGCAGGCCAGTACTTCTGCATCAGCTCGTCGTGATCGGTGCCGTAGCCAAGAGCGGTGATATAGTTGGACAGAGCGTCAATCCAGACATACACCACATGCTTGGGGTCAAAATCCACCGGCACGCCCCAGGTAAAGCTGGTACGGCTGACGCACAGATCCTGCAGGCCGGGCTTGAGGAAGTTGTTGATCATTTCGTTGGCGCGGCTGGCGGGCTGGATGAAGTCCGGGTGTGTCTCGATGTAATCGATCAGCCAGTCCTGATACTTGCTCATGCGGAAGAAATAACTTTCTTCGGTGACAAGCTCGGTGGGACGTCCGCAGTCGGGGCAGACCTTCACGCCGTCCTTTTCCACCAGCTGGCTGGGGGTCCAGAAAGCTTCGCAGGGAGTGCAGTACTGGCCTTCGTATTCAGCCTTGTAGATGTCGCCCTGCTCATAGAGCTTGCGGAAGATCTTCTGCACGATCTTTTCGTGACGGTCGTCGGTGGTACGGATGAAATCATCGTATTCGATGTTCATCAGCTTCCACAGTTCCTTGGTGTTGGCAACGATCTCGTCCACGTAATCCTTGGGAGAAACACCCTTTTCAGCGGCCTTGCGCTCGATCTTCTGGCCGTGCTCGTCCGTACCGGTCAGAAAATAGGCGTCATAGCCCGTCAGCTTCTTGAAACGGGTCATGGCGTCGGCAGCCACCGTGGTATAGGTGTGGCCGATATGCATGTTGCCGGACGGATAGTAGATGGGTGTGGTAATGTAATATTTCTGTTTCTCCATTGGTTCCAACCTCCCTTGAAATAAAAAGAAAAAGCCCTGCCCCAACACGAAAAGGGGCGAGCTCAGCCCGCGGTACCACCCTGGTTTGTCACTTTGATCTGCATGCAGATCACTGGTCTGTATCGGGACCTCCCGTTTCATCCTACATATCGAACGAAAAGCTCATGGGCCATGTTCCCTGCGCGCCCTGCGCCGCTTTCCACCAGCCGCGGCTCTCTTTGGCAGTGCCAAACGAAGGTACTCTCCCATTCATCGCAACATTATGCATTTTTTATTATACCTGATTTTACACGCTTGTCAACGATCAAAACAGCATTCCTGCCACACAGGCTCCCGCCAGCATTCCGGCAAGCGCACAGGGAATGGCGTAGCCTGTTTTCTTTTCTCCTGCCGCACTCATGTAGACGCATACAGTATAGAAGATCGTCTCGCTCGAACCCATAATCACCGAGGCAATCAGGCCAGTGCGGCTGTCCGCTCCGTACTGTGCAAGCAAATTTTCCAGCATTGCCAGCGAGGCCGATCCGCTGACGGGTCTGAGCAGCACCAGCGGAACCGTTTCGGCAGGAAGCCGCAGGATCTTTGCTGCAGGCGTAAACCAGACAGATAACGCCTCCATCAGCCCTGAAGTCTGAAGCAAGCTGATCGCGCAGAGCATTGCAGTCAGATTCGGCAGGATGTCAACAGCCGTTTGCATCCCGCTTTTTGCACCGCGTACAAACAGATCATAGATTGGCAGACGCTTTATTGCCGCAGCCATCAAAAGCATCAGAATCAGAAAAGGCAAAATCAACTCACCCGACAT
This sequence comes from Clostridia bacterium, assembly GCA_017938645.1. The sequence continues at coordinate 16,314 of JAGBBE010000180.1, read as the reverse complement.
GACTCCTCCTGAACAGACAGCCGAGCCCGACGCCCGTTATGGTTGAAACCGCAGTGCACAGAAGCGTTGGCAGCACGATCGAACCCGGATCTGCCGATCCTGCCGCCGCGCGCAGAGCTACCACTGTGGTCGGCAGCAGCTGGATGCTTGTGGCGTTGATAATCAGAAGCATAAACATATCATGGATGACCATCGGGTTTTTCTGACGTTCCTTTTCCATCAGTCTCATCGCTTCGATCCCTTTGGGCGTTGCGGCATTGCCCAGCCCCAGCATGTTCATCGACAGATTCATGGCAACCGCTTCAGAGGCGCTGCCAAGATTGGGCATGCATCTGCGAAGCACCGGTTTTACCATTCTCTCCAGCATTGCGCTCACGCCGCATGCTCCGGCAATTTCCATCAATCCGCCAAACAGCATGTATCCGGCGCCAAGACGCAGTGTCAGTTCGATTGCATTGGAGCAGCCTTCCATTGCCGCAGACAGCATCGTCCCCGCCTGACCGCTAAAGCAGGCCCATCCGATTGACCCGGCCATCATCAAAAACCAGAGCCACTGCAAAAGCATCCTTGTTCACCGCTCTTTCTTACATCTATTTTAATGTAAATTTATTTTCGTTTATGTTTTTTACATCAAATTGTGTGTATAGTCCAAAAGATATACCATCCAACGCATTGACAAAATATGCTTTTGGATGTATTTTTATGTTGTTTGTGTGTGGGTCTCCGCATTCAAACATCGGCATTGATTCCGGTTTGAAACATATCTATTGGAGGGTTTACGAATGAAATCAACAGGTGTGGTGCGCAAGCTGGATAATCTGGGTCGAATTGTGATCCCGATCGAACTGCGCAAAACCATGGGAATCGCAATCAAGGATACGCTGGAGATTTTCACCGAGGGCGATGAAATCATCCTCAAAAAGTACCAGCCCGGCTGCATCTTCTGCAATGACGCCCGCAACATCAAGCTCTTCAAGGGCAAGATGGTCTGCGAAAAGTGCCTTGCCGAAATGAAAAAGGGCGAGTAAACAGCACAAAAACACGAAAAAAATCCATCCCATTTGCAGGGATGGATTTTTTCAATCAAGAATGAATCAATCAGCCGATGAGCTTAAGAATATTGGCCTTATTCTGAACGCCCACGGTACGTCCGGCCACCTCGCCGTTTTTGAACACGATCAGCGTGGGGATGCTCATCACACCGTAGCGCGCGGCCAAATCGGGCGCGTCGTCCACATTGAGCTTGACCACTTCGTAGGCATCAGATTCGTTGGAGATTTCCTCAACCAGAGGCGCCAGCATCTTGCACGGGCCGCACCAGTCCGCGTAAAAATCAACCAGAACGGGCTTGGGATTGCTGAGGACCTTTTCTTTGAACATATCGTTGCTTACTTTCATAACAGCCATTTTCTTTTCCTCCTTTGCTGTTCTGATGATACTATACCCCGAGTTTCAAAAACAGAAACCGGATTTTTCATTATTTGACAGTATAGCAGGAAATATTTGATTGTGCAAGGAGGCTATCCGGTGCCTGTCGTCCACCCTATTGATCCCATCTGGGATGAACACTCCAAAATTCTGATTCTTGGTTCTTTTCCCTCTGTGCGCTCACGTGAAGCAGGTTTTTATTACGCGCATCCGCAGAACCGCTTCTGGCCGGTTCTGGCCGCTGTTTTTAGCTGTGAAACGCCTGGTGATATCCCTTCAAGACGTGCTTTCGCCTTAGCTCATGGCGTAGCTCTATGGGATGTGATCCACTCCTGCGAAATTACCGGTTCAAGCGACGCCAGCATCCGCAACGTCGTTCCCAACGCTATATCCTCGCTTCTGTCTCAAACCCGCATCAAAAAGATTTTCTGCAACGGGAAACAAGCATATGACCTGTACTGCCGTTATCTTGCTGAGGATACCGGTATGGCTGCCATTCTTCTTCCCTCTACCAGTCCCGCCAACGCTGTTTGGAATCTGAACCGGTTGATTCAGGCATGGAAAATCATAGATGAAAAAGAGGAGCCCTGATCACAGGCTCCCCTTTGCTCAATCTTTCAGATAGCGCCGAAGCTCACGGAAAAACAGCGTTCCGGTTGTACACACTGCCAGGAAATCCGAAACAGGCTCAGCAATCCACACGGCATCCACCTGATTCGGCAGGAACATGGGCAGGATAAAGATCAGCGGAATCAGCAGAATCACCTTGCGCAGCAATGCAAGAAACAGAGACATCTTCGCGTTTCCGATCGCAACAAAGGTCTGCTGACAGCCAATCTGGATGCCGAACAGACAGGTTGCTCCCATATAGATCCGCAGCGCATGTACCGTCAGCCTGATCAGTTCAGGATCGGTGGTGAACATGGTGGCAAACAGCTGAGGAACCAGCATCGCAAGCGCCCAGATAGCTGTGGAATAGGTAATGCATACGATCAGCAGCACTCTCACCGTATCGCGCACGCGGGACTTGTTGCCTGCGCCATAGTTGTAGCTGACAATGGGCTGGGAGCCCTGCGTGAAGCCCTGCAGCGGCATGAGGGAAAACTGCATGACACTGGTCAGAATCGTCTGCGCGCCAACCGCCATGTCGCCGCCGTACCTCAGCAGAGAGGAATTGAAGCTTACAGAAAGAATGCTTTCGGTAAACTGCATGACAAACGGTGCCGCACCCAGCGCGACGCAGGGAAGATAGATCTTCGGTTCAATACGCAGATTTTCTCTGCGAATTCTGATCAGTGTTTTTGTGCCCGAAAGGAACCGTACAACCCATACCGCCGATACTGCCTGCGACAAAATCGTGGCTAGCGCGGCTCCTTTTACACCCATTCCAAATCCAAAAATGAAAATCGGATCCAAAACAATGTTGCACACCGCGCCGATAAGCACGGTGAACATGCTGATTTTGGAGAAACCCTGCGCTGTGATATACGAATTCAATCCAAGCGCGAGCTGCACAGCAATGGTGCCGATGGCATAGATCGACAGATAATCCCATGCGTAACCGATTGTTTCGCTGCTTGCACCAAAGAGAAGAAGCGCCTGACGGCCAAAGAGCAGAATGATTCCTGTAAGCACAAGAGCCATCAAAACCAGCGCCATCGAGCAGTTGCCGAGAATTTTTTCTGCTTCATCCTTACGTCCCTTGCCCATCATGATGGATGCGCGCGGAGCGCCGCCTGCACCGGCAAGCGTTGCAAAAGCGCTCACCACCAGAATCACCGGCATGGTCACGCCAAGGCCCGTCAGCGCCGCAGCACCGACGTCCGGAATATGGCCGATATACATACGGTCAACCATATTATACAAAACGTTGACAATCTGCGCCGTAATCGCAGGCAGACTTAATTTCCACAAAAGTTTTCCAACCGGCATGGTTGCCAGTTGATTTTCCTGCTGGTTCTGCATTTCATACGCCTCCTGAGATGTTTCAAAAAATGATTATAGTCAGAAAGAACATCATTTGCAATACTTTCGCTGATTGACATTTTCTCAGCGTACATGCTAGACTGAAGCAACTCATAAAACGATGGAGGATGTGATCGTTTGTTCAGAGGCCTGATGGTTGTCAACGATTTCCTTCGAACCAGCAAATTTGATGAAATCTATCATACGCTGCTTGCTGCGGCGCAGGCAAACGGTATGGAGCTGGATGTATCCACCAACGCGGAGCTGTCCCCCGTTGTTTCTTCTTCGTTTGATCCCAAAGCCTATGATTTCGTGCTTTTCTGGGATAAGGACGTCCAGCTTGCCCTGCAGCTTGAAAACCTCGGCATGCGTGTGTTCAACAGCGCGCAAAGCATTCTTAACTGTGATGATAAAGGGCTTACATACATTTTACTTAGTAAAGCGGGAGTCCCCGTGCCCAAAACCATCATCGCTCCGAAAACGTTCACCAACATCGGCTATCCCAATGTCGATTTTGTAGATGATGTCGTGCGCGAGCTCGGCCTGCCGGTTGTGCTGAAGGAAAGCTTCGGCTCCTTCGGCCAGCAGGTCTATCTGCTCGACACAGTTGAAGCGCTGAAAGAAAAAGTGCGTGACCTTGCCGGAACGCCGCTGCTTTTTCAGGAGCTGATTGCAGAAAGCTACGGACACGATGTGCGCGTCAATGTAGTAGGCGGACGCGTAGCCGCATCGATGCACCGCATGAGCACAGACGGAGACTTCCGCAGCAACCTGACCCGCGGCGGAACCATGGAGCGCTGGACTGCAACCAAAGAACAGGCCGAAATCGCCATTCGTGCGACCGAGGTTCTGGGGCTTGACTTTTCCGGCGTGGATGTGCTGTTTGGCAAGGATGGCCCTATCGTTTGCGAGGTCAATTCCAACGCCCACTTCAAAACGACACAGGCCTGTACAGGCGTGAACATGGCTGATGAAATCATGCGCTATATTGCGGGAAAGCTGGCGAACGTATGAGTATCTGGCTTTTGTATGATGATCCCGACTTTGCTGTAAATAAGAGTTTTGCAAAGATGATGCGTGAGCGCGGGGAAGAGCGCGGAATGACCATCGAACCGGTGCTCATGAGCGAAATCTCTCTGCGAATCGACGCCCACGGACAACCCTTCTGTTTGCGAAACGGAGTTTCCGAAAAGCCGCAGGCCATCCTCTCGCGCCAGCGAGATTCATTTGTCAGCGAGCATTTTGAGTGGATGGGCGTGCCCGTGTTCAACAACAGCCTCGTTTGTGAGATCTGCAACGACAAACGCAGAACCCATCAATTTCTGAAGGGGCTTCCCATGCCCGAATCCATCTTCCTTTCTTCTGCCCAATCCCAGCCTCCCTCAGGCACCGTGTACCCTGTGATCCTCAAGCCTGCCTGCAGCCATGGCGGCGACAGGGTCTGTCTGGTGTCCAACGATGACGAGTGGATGACGGCCTATCAGAAAATTTCTCCCGAAATTGCCCTTCAGCAGGCTGTTGTGAGTGACGCAGGGCGCGATCTGCGCGTCTATATTCTGAATGGCAAAATTCTTGCAGGCGTCATGCGCACTGCCCGGGAGGGTGTGGTAAGCAATTTCAAAAAAGGCGGACAGGTACAGCTTCACGAATTGACCAGCGAAGAACGCGCTCTGGCCGAAGCTGTGATTGAGCGCTTCGATGAAAGCGCAGCGCCGCTGTTCATGGCAGGAGTTGACATGCTCTACGACCATGGTCATCCCGTCATCGGCGAAATCGAGGACGTGGTGGGAAGCCGCATGCTCTACCAGACCAGCGACATAGATATCGTCTCGCTCTATCTGGACGAAATTCTCGCAATTCTGCAGCAATGAAATGACAAATCCCGGTATCTGTGCTATAATTCAAAGGTGAATAATTCCAAGGAGGCGAATTCCTTGATTCCTTTTAATATTCCCCCGTATCTTCCCCAGTGCTCCGAGTACGTGCAGCAGGCCATCCAGAACCGCAAAATCTGCGGCGACGGTCCCTTCACCCATCGCTGCAACGAACAAATCGAAAAGATCACCGGCACTCATAAAGCGCTGCTGACCACTTCCGGTACCACCGCGCTTGAAATGGCGTCGATCCTGCTCAACATCGAGCCCGGCGATGAGGTGATTATGCCTTCCTACACTTTCTGCTCCACCGCAAACGCCTATGCGCTGCGCGGTGCCAAGATCGTGTTTGTTGACGTTGCTCCCGACACGCTCAACATCGACGTGGAATGCATCCGCGCTGCCATTACCTCCAAGACCAAGGCCATCGTTCCTGTTCATTATGCGGGCGTGTGCTGCGACATGGATGCAATCAACGCGCTTGCGCAGGAATACGGCATCATGGTCAGCGAAGACGCCGCGCAGGCTGTCGGTTCTCTCTACAAGGGGCGTCAGGCCGGTACGCTAAGTTCCGTCGGCTGCTTTAGCTTCCACGAGACCAAAAACTTCTCCATGGGCGAAGGCGGCGCCGTCCTTCTGCAAACGCCCGAGCTGGCCGAACGTGCGGAAATCATCCGTGAAAAAGGCACTGACCGCAGCCGCTTCTACCGCGGCCAGGTAGATAAGTATACCTGGGTCGACATCGGCTCTTCTTTCCTGCCCAGCGAGTTGAACGCGGCCTACCTGCTGGCGCAGCTGGAAAACCACGACCTGATCCGCAACGCCCGCATGGCGCGCTGGGAGCAGTACAACCGTGAGCTGGCTGATCTGGAAAGCGAGGGCTTCCTGCAGCGCATGCAGATTCCCGCCGACTGCACGCATAACGCGCACATGTACTACATCATCCTGAAGAGTCAGGAAGTGCGCGCCGCGCTCATCTCCTACCTCAAGCAGGCCGGCATCACCGCCGTGTTCCACTATATCCCGCTGCACAGCGCCAAGGCCGGCATCAAGTTCGGACGTTTCCACGGCGAGGACCGCTATACCACCGACCTGAGCGACCGTCTGCTGCGCCTGCCTCTGTACCAGAGCCTGAGCGAAGAAGAATGCGCGCATGTTATCACCGAAGTCCACAACTTCTTCCATAAATAAGCATACAAAAACGCCCTTTGAGCAGTTGTTGCTCAAAGGGCGTTTTCCATATGTTCTAAAAGCACGTGATTCCAAAGGGTGAAACCCTTTGGCGGAGGTGCAGGAGGGTGCTGCACACGGCGATTCGCCCACCGCAGGTGCGCCTCCTGCAATCCCCCGTCACTTCTTCTGCTGCTTGCCGAGGTAGGCCTCCTGCACGCTCTTGTTGGTGAGGAGCTCCTGACCGGTACCGCTGATGGAAATCTGGCCGGTGGCCATTACGTAGCCGTAGTCAGCGGCGTTGAGCGCGGCGTTGGCGTTCTGCTCGATAAGCAGAATGGTGATGCCTTCCTCGCGCAGACGCTTGATGATGGCGAAAATGTCCTTCACAACCAAAGGAGCGAGGCCGAGAGAAGGCTCGTCCATCATGATCACGCGGGGCTTGGTCATCATGGCGCGGCCCACAGCCAGCATCTGCTGTTCGCCGCCGGAAAGCGTGCCGGCCAGCTGCCAGCTGCGCTCTTCAAGACGCGGGAAGAGGCTGTAGATGTACTTGATGTCCTTTTCAATCTGCGCCTTATCCTTGCGAAGATATGCGCCGATCTTCAGGTTTTCGAGCACTGTGAGGTTGGCGAACACACGGCGTCCTTCGGGAACGAGCGCAATGCCCTTTTCCACGATCTTCTGCGTGTCCATGCGAGTGATATCCTCGCCGTTATAGGTGATGGAGCCGCTCTTGATGGGAACCAGACCGGTAATCGCACGAAGCGTGGTGGACTTGCCTGCGCCGTTTGCGCCGATCAGGGTTGCGATTTCGCCTTCGTTTACCTTGAAGGAAATGCCCTTGAGTGCCTCGATGCCGCCGTAGCTGACCACGAGGTCGTTTACCTGCAACAGACTCATTCGTCATCCACCCCCAGGTAGGCGGCGATAACCGCCGGATTGTCCTGAATCTCCTGCGGAGTACCCTCAGCAATCAGCTTGCCGAAGTCCAGCACGTAGATTCTGTCGGAGATGTCCATAACCAGATTCATGTGATGCTCGATCAGGAAAATGGTCAGGTTGAACTTTTCCTTGATGTCGCGGATGAAATCACTCAGTTCGTCGGTTTCCTGCGGGTTCATGCCGGCGGCAGGTTCATCAAGCAGCAGCAGACGCGGGCCGGTGGCCAGCGCACGCGCGATTTCCAGATAACGCTGCTTGCCGTAAGGCAAGGAGGAGGCTTTTTCATTGGCAACCTCGCCAAGGCCCAGCATTTCCAGCAGATCCAGCGATTCCTGACGAATGCGGCGCTCCTCCTGCATATTCAGATGCAGCACAGAACTCAGCAGACCGGCTTTCAGGCGCATGTGATGCGCCACCAGCACATTTTCCAGAACCGTCATGTTCTTAAACAGACGGATATTCTGGAACGTACGCGCAACACCCATTTCAGTGATCTTGTCAGGCGTGTTGGAAATGAGCTTTCCGTATTCGCCGATGTGAGTACCGGCGTAGAGCTTGCGCATCTTGCCGGTGGGATGCCCCTGCGCGATGATCTTGCCGCGCATCTTGACATTGCCGTTGGTAGGCGCGTACACGCCGGTAATGACGTTAAACGCAGTGGTCTTGCCTGCGCCATTAGGGCCGATCAGGGCCACGATTTCACCGCGGTCGACATGCATGCTGAAGCTGTCCACGGCTACAACGCCGCCGAACTGCATGGTTACGTTTTCAAGTTCAAGCACTCTTTCGACGTTCATCATTCCGCTTCAGCCTCCTTCCCGACGGATTTGGAGGGTTTTCTTTTTCTGAACAAATCAGGAAGTTCCTTGGTGCCCATGATGCCCTGACGGAAGAACAGCACCACAACCATGATGATGATGGAGAACACCACCAGACGGAAGCCATTGCGCAGGAAGGGTACCTCAAAGTTGCCAATCATCTGCTTCTGATCCAGGAAGCGCAGCCACCATTCGGAGCATGCCACAAACAGGAACGAAGCCATGCAGCTGCCGGTCACAGAGCCAATGCCGCCGATAACCACGATGAGCAGGATCTCATAGGTCATGGCAGAGGTAAAGCTCTTGGCCTGCACGGAGTTGGAATACATCGCCAGCATCGCGCCGCCGATTCCGGCAAAGAAGGAGCTGATGCAGAAGGCGTACTGCTTGTGCTTGGCAAGGTTGATACCCATGGCCTCAGCGGAGATTTCGTCATCACGGATGGACATGAACGCACGGCCGAAGCTGGAATGCAGGAGCGCAACGATCAGCGCGATGCACACGCCTGCGATGACAAACGGCATCAGCGTCGACAGATACACCACCACTTCCCCATCGGCATTGCGGATGTTGAAGTCGTTGAAGGTCGGGAACAGACGCAGCATATTGGAGCCGTTGGTCAGTCTGCCAAGCTTGTCCCACTGGAAGATGGAACGGACGATCTCCGCAAAGCCCAGCGTTGCGATGGCCAGATAGTCGCTCTTGAGGCGAAGCACCGGCAGACCGATCAGAAACGCAAACGCAGCAGCCACCAGACCGGCTACAAGCAGCGCAGGAATAACGGGCAGGGCAAACTGCACCAGACCGCCTTCATAATACTGGTACACAGCCATTCGCTGAGAAACAGGGATGGTCAGGATGCCGTAGGCATACGCGCCGATAAGCATGAAGCCGGCCTGACCCAGCGAAAACAGGCCGGTGAAGCCGTTAAGCAGGTTCATGGACACAGCAACCAGCGCATAGGTTGCGCCCTTCTTGAGCACCGTGAAGAGCATGGAGGTCGGCGGAATGACCTGTTCAAGTACAAAAACCGCCACATAGACCGCCGCAATGATCAGACCGGAGATCACAATCGCCGGGTCTGCCTTTTTTCTGGAACGAGGCATTGTATTCATCATGCTTCTCACCTCACACCTTATCCGTCGTCTTCTCACCGAACAGACCGGTGGGCTTAACGATCAGGATCACAATCAGCAGAGCAAACGTGAAGGCGTCAGAGAAGGTGGCCAGACCCATCATCTGCTTGCTCAGGCCCAGCTTGAAGAGGATGATGTCCAGGCCCTTGATGATGCTTTCGCAGATACCGATGATAAACGCACCGACCACAGCACCCGGAATGCTTCCGATGCCGCCGAATACCGCCGCAACAAAGGCCTTGAGGCCCGGCATGGCGCCGGAGGTCTGGATAACGGTGGTGTAGTTGGTGAAGTAAAGAAGCGAACCCACGCCAGCCAGGAAGGAGCCGATGACGAAGGTTACGGAAATGACGTTGTTGATCTTGATGCCCATCAGCGAGCTGGTTTCAAAGTCCTTGCTCACTGCACGCATGGCCATGCCAATCTTGGTGTAGTTGATGAGAATGACCAGCGCAACCATCAGAACAAGGGTCAGGATGGGCGTAACAATCGTCACCATCTTGGTGGATGCGCCGCCAATGGTGATGGACTGGGAGATGAAGGGAATCGTGGGATAGAACTGGTTCAGACCGCCGGTGATGTAGAGCACCAGGTTCTGAAGGGTGTAGCTGACGCCGATGGCCGAAATCATGACGGACATACGGGGCGCAGAGCGCAGAGGTTTGTAGGCCACGCGCTCGATCAGGAAGCCGATTGCAGCAGTAATGATGAGAACAAGAGGAATCGAAATATACAGCGGAAGTCCGCTTGCAGAAATGTAAACCATCAGAATACCTGCCACCATGAACACGTCGCCATGGGCAAAGTTGATCAGGCGCAGAATGCCGTAAACCATCGTGTAGCCGATGGCAATCAGCGCATACTGGCCGCCGACGCTGATGCCGGAGAGCAGATACGGAAGGATCGTCTTGAACAGCATGAGGAGCCTCCTCTATAAAATGTTATGGCGTGGGCAGATGCCCACGCCACAACCATTTGAATGTTTTGCCTTGCAGCGTTCAAAATCAGTTGACGCCCTGAACAGCCACGAAGCTCCAGGCGGAGTTGGCAGTGTCAACGGACTTGATGTAAGCGGTGTGACGGATCGCGTCGCCGTTCACATTCTCAAAGGCGATGGCGCCGGAAACGCCGTTGAAGGTGGTCTTCCACAGAGCGGCGTTGACGTCCTTGGGATTGGTGGTGCCGGCGTTCTTCAGAGCCTCAAGAGCTACGAAGTAGGCGTCATAACCCATGACGGACACAGCAGCGATCATGTCGTTGCCGCCGTTGTTGGTCAGAGCTTCGGCGTCCTCGTTCAGCCAGGCCTTGAAGCCGGCGTCGAACTCGGCATTGCCGCCTTCCTGATAGAAGGTGGAAACGCAGATGTTGAGGTTGGTGTTGGCAGCAGCTTCAACAACCTTGTTGGAGTCGAGGGTGTCGCTGCCGAGGATGGCGTAGTTCACGTTCATGGCCGCAGCCTGGTTCACGATCTGGGTCGCGTAGGCGATGGAGACGGGGCAGAAGAACACGCCGGCTTCCATCATGGAGGCGTTGGTCAGGTAGGAGGTGAAGTCAGAGGTGCCGTTGGGGAAGGTTTCGTCGATGACGAGGCCGCCCAGAGCTTCGAAAGCCTGCTTGAAGTAGTGAACCAGACCCACATCGTAGTCGTTGCCGAGCTCAGCCAGGCAGTAGGCGGTGGTCACGCCCAGCTCCTTGAAAGCGTAGTTGGCAAGAACGGTGCCCTGGAAGGGATCGAGGAAGCAGATGCGGAAGTAGTGGGAGTTGCCGGCAGTAACCTGGGGGTTGGTGCAGGTAACGCCGATGGCGGGGATGCCGGCGTCGGCAAAGATGGGAGAAGCAGCGATGGACACGCCGCTGCCGTAGGAACCGAGCACGACGCTCACGCCTTCGCTGACCAGCTGCTGGGCAGCAGAGGGAGCCTTGTCGGCAGAGGAGCCGTTGTCAGCGTAAACGAGTTCCACAGTGTAGGTCTCGCCGCCGATTTCCACGGTGGGCTGGATCTTGTTGGCATACTGCATGCCCAGCATTTCCTGCTTGCCGCCAGCGCCGCTGTCGCCGGAAGCGGGCTCAAACACGCCAATCTTTACCACATTCTCGCCGAGCGCGAGCGCGGGGATCATCATCATGATGGCCAATACGAGAGCAATAATCTTCTTCATAAGTCCTGAACCTCCTGAATTTTTTTGGAAGTGATGACCTATTATAGGCTTTAGTCTGATAAAGCGCAAGTCTTATTCACATAAAATGCACATAAAAAACATTTTGTTGCCAAATCAAGCAAATCACTGAATCAAAATGCAAGTACATTGAAAAAACAATCAGGCGAAAGCGTTGCAAATCAACCTTTTCCCGTCTTTCGACACTTTTCGTGTGTAAAACAGGGGTTGACTTAGCACATTTACGGGGTATAAAATGCAACCCATCAAAGGCGCAGATGAGGCAACGTGGCCGCGTCGATCCCTTTCTCGAAGAGAGTTCCCGGCTGGTGTGAAGGGAGCGGAAGGGTGCGGTGAATTCCGCCTCAGAGCTGTCCGGCTGAAAGATTTTTCCGTGTAGGCCGGAACGGATACGGACCGTTACAGCCGTGGAGCAATGATGGTTGCTCTCAGAGGCCGGTTGCCTTTTTCACAGACCGGCGAACCAGAGGTGGTACCGCGTTTTGAAACGCCCTCTGATGTCCTGTTTCGCGCAGGATATCAGAGGGCATTTTTCATTAAGAATAACACCTGAGGAGGTTTTGCTATTTGAAGAAAAGACTGTTGTCCCTGCTTCTGGCGGGCGTGATGGTGCTAACAGCTCCCGCTTCGCTGGCAGAAAGCCAGTACAAAGTGGGCATCTGCCAGATCCTGACCCATGAAGCGGTTGAACAGGCCGCACAGGGCTTCATGGACGCGCTGGACGAAGCGCTTGGCAAAGGAACCGTATCCTATGATATGAAGGACGCTTCCGGAGACTCTTCCATCTGTACGCTGATCGTCAACGACTTCATTTATGATGAGGTTGACCTGATCCTTGCCAACGGCACTCCGGCCCTGCAGGCTGCAGCTGCCTCCACGGGCGATATCCCCATCCTCGGTACCTCTGTTACTGAATACGGCGTTGCCCTCGGCATTGATGATTTCAATGGTCTGGTCGGCGGCAATGTTTCCGGCACCAGCGATCTGGCTCCCATGGACCAGCAGGCGCAGATGATTCCCGACTTGTTCCCGGAAGCCAGAACGGTCGGCCTCCTCTACTGCTCCGCCGAGCCCAACAGCCTCTACCAGATTGAAACTGTGAAAGCCTGTCTCGAAGGCATGAATCTCACCGCGATCCCCTACCCCTTCACCGATTCCAATGACATGGCGGCAGTCACGCAGGAAGCCTGCTTGAATGTAGACGTCATCTACATTCCCACCGACAACACCGTTGCTGCCAACGCCACCATCGTTGACAACCTTTGTCAGCCTGCGGGCATCCCGGTTGTCACCGGAGACACCGGCACCTGTGCCGTTGCAGGCGCGGCCGTGCTTGGCATCAGCTACTATGAGCTCGGTCAGGTGACCGGACGCATGGCGGCGGATATTCTCACCGGCAAGGCTGAGATCTCAACCATGCCCATCGCCTACGCGGAAAATGTAACGCATCAATATAATCCTCTGATCTGCGAAGCGCTGGGAATTTCCGTTCCCGACAGCTACGTTCCTCTGAATATCCAATAAGTAAGGAGTAAAGTACATTGACTAGCTTTCTCAATGCGCTTCCGGGCGCTGTGTCACAGGGACTCATCTGGGGCATCATGGCCATCGGCTTGTACATCACCTACAGAATTCTGGAAATTTCCGACCTTACCGTTGACGGCTCCTTCTGTACCGGCGGTGCCGTGGGCGTGATGCTGATTCTTGGCGGATACAACGTCTGGTTCGCTCTTCTGGGCGCAATCGTTGTGGGTATGCTCACCGGTCTGGTCACCGGACTTCTGCACACCTCCTGCGGCATTCCGGCCATCCTCGCCGGTATCCTCACGCAGCTTGGCCTGTGGTCGGTCAATCTGGCCATCATGGGCATGAAGGCCAACCAGTCCATCAACGTCAACAAGTTCCAGCTGCTGGTGAGTCTGCGTTATCTGCAGGACGTCAACAAGGGAAACCGTCCCTTTACTCAGCATCCCATCTTCGTGGTTGGCCTGATCACTATTGCGGTCATCGCGGTGCTGTACTGGTTCTTCGGAACTGAGCTTGGTTCCTCGCTGCGCGCCACCGGCTCCAACCCCAACATGGCCCGCGCTCAGGGTATCAACACCAATTCCAACATCGTCCTCGGCCTCATGGTTGCCAACGGTCTGGTTGCCCTTTCCGGCGCGCTGCTGGCTCAGTATCAGAGCTTTGCAGACATCAACATGGGTCGCGGAGCAATCGTTATCGGTCTGGCTGCGATCATCATCGGCGAAGTGGCCTTTGGCCGCATCTTCCGCAATTTTGCCTTAAAACTGCTGTCCGTCTCTTTGGGTTCTATCATCTATTATGTAGTCATTCAGGCGGTCGTCAGCCTCAGCGGTATCAACTCCAACTACCTCAAGCTCATTTCCGCTCTGATCGTAGCCATCTTCCTCGCCGTTCCCTATTGGAAGGGCAAGTTCTTTGCAAAACCCGTCAAGAAGGGAGGCGCGCAGAATGCTTAAAATCCAGAACATTTCCAAGACCTTCAACCCCGGAACTGTGAACGAGAAAACAGCGCTCAACGATGTCTCCCTGCACCTGGCGGACGGCGATTTCGTCACCGTCATCGGCGGCAACGGAGCCGGCAAATCCACGCTGCTCAACGCTGTAGCAGGCACCTGGTTTGTCGACAGCGGAAGCATCTCCATCGATGGCACAGACGTGACTCATCTGCCTGAGCACAAGCGCGCCAAATACATCGGCCGCGTGTTCCAGGATCCCATGATGGGTACCGCAGCCACGATGCAGATTGAAGAAAACCTTGCGCTTGCGCAGCGCCGCGGCAAATCACGCACCTTGCGCGTTGGCATCACCGCTTCCGAGCGTGAAAGCTATAAGGAGCTTCTCAAAACGCTCGGTCTTGGGCTTGAGGACCGTCTTACCGCCAAGGTTGGATTGCTCTCCGGCGGCCAGCGCCAGGCGCTGACTTTGCTGATGGCCACGCTTCAGAAGCCGAAGCTTCTCCTGCTGGATGAGCACACCGCCGCCCTTGACCCTAAAACCGCTGCCAAGGTGCTGGAGACAACGCAGACCATCGTCGAACGCGACCGTCTCACCACCCTGATGATTACCCACAACATGCGCGACGCCATCGCCTACGGCAACCGGCTGATTATGATGTATGAAGGCAAAGTTGCTGTGGACGTGTCCGGCGAGGAAAAGAAAAAGCTCACCGTAGAAGACCTGATGCAGATGTTTGAAAAGGCCGCAGGCGCGGCGCTTGCCAACGATCGTCTGCTCCTTGGCTGACTCCCCACCGCTGTCACTCGGGGAAACCCGTCTGAACATAATCAAAAAAACAGGAGGTTCCCAAATCATGAAGAAAATCGCTGCAATCCTGATGGCTGTCATGATGGTTCTTTGTACCGTTTCCGCACTGGGCGAGGCTCAGTACACCGTAGGCGTAATCCAGCTGGTTACCCATGACGCTCTCGACGCTGCCACTCAGGGCTTTATCGATGCACTCAACGCCGAAATGGGCGAAGGTGTTGTCGAGGTTGACGTACAGAACGCTGCCGGCGACTCCAACACCTGCTCCACCATGGCCAATGCTTTTGTCGCTGCCGAAGTGGATCTGATTCTGGCCAATGCGACACCCGCTCTGCAGGCTGCCACTGCCGCCACTGCCGATATCCCGATTCTGGGCACCTCCATCACTGAATACGGTGTTGCGCTTGGTATCGATGATTTCACCGGCACCGTAGGCGGCAACGTTTCCGGCACCAGCGATCTGGCTCCTCTGGATCAGCAGGCTGCCATGATCGTGGAGCTCTTCCCCGAAGCCAAGAACATCGGCCTGCTGTACTGCTCTGCCGAACCCAACAGTCAGTACCAGGTTGATACTGTGAAGGCGCTTCTGGAAGGCATGGGCCTCAATGCTACCCTCTACCCCTTCGCCGATTCCAACGATGCTGCCGCTGTAGCGCAGAACGCCTGCGACGCTTCCGACGTGATCTATGTTCCCACCGATAATACCGTCGCCGCCAACACCGGCATCGTGGACAACATCTGCCAGCCCGCTGGAATCCCTGTTGTTGCCGGTGAAGCCGGTACCTGCAGCGGCTGCGGCGTAGCTACCCTGTCCATCAGCTACTACGATCTGGGCGTGACCACGGGCAAGATGGCTGCTCAGATCCTCAAGGGCGAAGCCGATATCGCCACCATGCCGATCGCTTACGCCGAGAACTTCACTCCCCAGTACAACGCTGTGATCTGCGAAGCGCTGGGCGTGAGCGTTCCTGAAAACTACATCGCTCTTCCGTAATCAGCTTTATGCAGGCAGGAATCAAAGAGTTCCTGCCTGCTTTTTTTGTCGTTCAGCATGAACAGGCCCTTTTTTTCATGAGGCTATGCTTTTTGGAACCACAATATGCCAAAAATATTAAATTCCATCTTGAAAATCAGCGCAAAACAATGTATACTTAATTGGTTGAGTAAGGATGAGCATTGGGGATGGATTCCGCCAGTGATTCGTCCCCACTATTTAAAGGAGGCAAACACCCCATGCACAAGTACGTGTACCTGTTCACTGAAGGCAATGGTTCTATGCGTGAACTGCTGGGCGGCAAGGGCGCTAACCTGGCCGAAATGACCAACATCGGTCTGCCCGTTCCTCAGGGCTTCACCGTTTCCACCGAAGCCTGCACCAAGTATTACGAAGATGGCCGCATGATCAATGCCGATATTCAGGCTGAGATTATGGAGTATGTTACCAAGCTGGAAGAGATCACCGGCAAGAAGTTCGGTGACAAGGAGAATCCCCTGCTGGTCTCCGTGCGTT
>JAGBBE010000179.1 GCA_017938645.1 Clostridia bacterium | reverse complement strand
GCGGTATGATTTCCCATATCCTACCAAACAGCGAACAATCTGGCGAAATGCTTCTGGAAAATGGAATTCTCAGCTATACAGCAGTCAGTCCTATGGAGGATGCACAGGTCGTCGCGCAGGTACTTTTCCCAGACGGTACATGCCGGAACATCTCTCTGGAGCAGGTTTCGCCCTCCCGATATGAATCCGGATTTGAAGTGCCTGAAATCGGGGCGTATGCGATACAGATCGAAATGTACAAAGACGGCGAGGTTATTGCAACACTGGACGGTGGCGCTGTCGTTCCTTATTCTCAGGAATATGATCAATGCATCGACGATACGGAAACCCTTCAGAGACTCAGTTCTGCGACCGGCGGTATCCATACCGAAGATGCTTCCGAGCTGCTCGCGTTCTCCAAT
This sequence comes from Clostridia bacterium, assembly GCA_017938645.1. The sequence continues at coordinate 10,520 of JAGBBE010000179.1, read as the reverse complement.
GTACAGGCACGGACAGACTATCAGTTGCAGTCATTGCTGCTGTTCGTAGCTCTGATCCTTTTCCTTATGGATATCGCACAGCAGCGCCTCAACTGGGAAAAGGCTGTGATAAAGCACGCAGATAAAAAGCAAGCCAAGCCCACAGTGTCCAAAAAGAAGAAAGTAAACTGCAAACCTAAAGAACCAGTCGCTGATCCTGTTGCAACTTCTGAACAGCTGTGGCAGAATCTGCAAAAGAAACAGCGGATGTAATGCATTTAATTGAAGGGAGAATTTGCAATGAAGAGTATCAAGCCGGGCAGGGGGCCTTCCATGATGGGTGTCGTGATGGGAATTGTTGCCGTCTTATTCGGCATCCTGTGGATTGCCGGAGCTGCAAGCATGAGCTCCGGCATGGGCGACTTTGCATTCTACGCAGATCCGACGATGAACACCGTTGATATGATCTTTCCTCTGTTCGGCGTACTGTTTGTGATCGCCGCTATCGTCGGTGTGGTCTATAACTACAAAAATGCAACCGGAAAGAACCGATATTCGGAATTTGATATCGTAGACGATGACGAGGAGCCCGATCCACTGAATGAACGCTTTGGCCAACATAGCTCCGGCGAGACAGAATCCCATAAGAATGCTTTCTGCCCTTACTGTGGAAACGATATCGAAGGCGATCATCTGTACTGTGACCGCTGCGGAAAAAAGCTTCGCAGCCGCAACTGAAACACTCGATTACTTCAACATATACAAGGAGGTTCCTACAATGAATAAAATAATTGCTCTCATCCTCGCCCTTCTCTTTTGCCTGCCGGCATGCGCTGAAATCATCCCTGAAGAAAGCAAAATCCCTTCTCTGCTTGACGATGAAGTCACAGCTTTTGCGTTTCATCAAAAATTGGATGGCTTTGCCGAAGCAGAAGAGTGCATTGTGCGTGCGCGCTATCACCTGCGCCTGCCCGATGACACAACTACCGTAGATGAAAGGATCCTCGAAGCCTATTCCGGAATGAAGTGCATCTACCTTATCGAATTAGGCTACATCTACATCGATCCCATCCTGCAAAGCTGTTATGTGTGCGTCGGTATTGACGAGAATGGTTCCATGCATAATCTTCCCACGCCTTCCGATATTGTTTCCAGAACCTATGACATTGGCATCTTTGATAATGTCGAAATTACCCGTTATCCCAACAGATAGAGGCATTCTTTGAGTCGGCTATGTATGTGCTTTCGGAAGGAGGTATATCGCCATGAAAAGTGTGATCCTCTTCCTATACAAAAATCCTACAATGCAACAATAGGAGGCAACTGAATGAATTTGGCGATGATTATGATCCCCAAGGTTTGCACGGTATTCTTGAGAGAAAACCAGACTATCCGCCAGGGATGGGAGATTATGAAGCAGCATAGATACACAGCCATCCCTGTCTTGGATGAGAACGACAGATACAGCGGGATCATAAGCGAAGGTGATTTCCTGCGTTTCGTAATAAATACAGAAAGTACAGATGTACAGAATATGGAAAAGCACCGCGTGATTGAGCTGGTGCGGAAGGATTTCTGTCCGCCTCTTGAAATTGATGCAGATGTTGAGCAGGTAATCGATTCGATACTGCGCCAGAATTTTGTTCCCATCGTAGACAGTCGTGGTGCGCTTTCCGGCATACTTACCAGACAAGGTGTTATCAAGTATCTGGCCGGAGAAATCGGGATAAACAAGGCAATTTAGATGGCGGTTGGCTAAATTTACCAATGGCCAAACCGGGAAAACATATATGCTCAATGAAAACGGACATCTTCATAACCATTACAGACCCCGTCGGTTTTGATCAATGGCCGGCGGGGTCTGTCAGGTTTGCTGCACGTTTCATCGGAAATGTATTGTCCAGCAATAATAAAACAAAACAAAAATGAATGGTGATTAAAGAAATCTGCGTCTAATAGGCAAAGGAGGTGAGAAAATGACGGAAGCGGAAAGACGCTTGTGGCTAAGCAGAGCCATGGGGGAATATGGAACTTGCCTGATGCGCATGGCGTACCTCCATCTGGGTGATTTTGCGCTGGCAGAAGATGCCGTTCAGGAGACATTCATCAAAGCGTATTCTCATCTGGATCGTTTTCGAGGAGAAAGCAATGAGAAAACCTGGCTGATGCGAATTGCCATAAATACTTGCATTTCCATGCAAAGGACATCGTGGATGCGCATGCTGCGTCATTCGATTCCGGTGGATTCGGTAGGAAACGCGGGAACAGCAGACCATTACAAAGATGATACGGTGATCAAGGCTGTTCAGGAACTTCCGAATAAGCTCAAGCAAGCAGTTTTGCTATACTATTATCAGGAATTGAGCGTGGCCGAAATTGCAGACGTATTGGACATCCCTGTGCCAACGGCACAAAGTCGTTTGAAACGCGGACGTGACAAACTCCGCACGGTCTTAAAGGAGTGGTATTTCGATGAAGAATAGATTCAAAATGGAGCTGGATAATCGCCTTAGCGCTGTGAATTGGCATGGAGAATCGAAGGTCTGGTCGCAGATCCATAGCAAGAGCACCACAGAGAGAAGGATTGGCAGACGTTCCGCGATCCTCGCAGCGGCTGTATTGATGGTATTCAGCGTTTCAGCAGTCGCTGCATTTATGCTTCAGTATTCTCCTCAGCAGGATATGCGTATGCAGGCACATTCCGCTCTGAATGCCAAGTATGGCATGACAGAAGAGGTCGTTGCTCTGTTTAACGAGACGGTGACTGTGGATGGATCGGACTGGGAAGCAAACTATGAATTGCCTGTGTATGGAGAACTGGCAGGCAGCTACAGCGTCGCGTGTGAAAACGGTAAGATCGACGTGCTTTGGTCCCATGATGGCAAGACGTATTCCCCCGACGGAGATCTGAGCAGCGCTGTCTGGGGTGTTCCTCAGTTGGTACGCATGCAGAAGTTGTATCAAACGAGAACAGCGGAAATTGCACATTGGGAAGAGAACGGCGAGTACGATACTCTATCCATCGCACAGAAGGCGGAAATTGACGCGCCGCTGCTTGAGCTGCCGTATTCTGTAGATTCTATCCATATCATGCCCTCCGAGGATGATATTCAGCAGGATAAAGCGGAAACGCTGGCACGGGAGGAAATTCTGCGACGCTTTGGCGGCGATGCAACTGCACTGGATAATTACGAAATCAGAATTACATTCATGCAGACGAACGAAGCGCGCAGGTATGACCTTCGCTTCCTGATGGATGGTCAGGTACATTATCACGTTCAGCTTCTCTCGCCTACGGGACAGATTGTGGAATGCAGACGCTTTGATTGGCAGGGTCTCACTACAGATGAGGCCGAGGCTCTGGACGATACCACGATGTCCATTGAAGATCGCGCCGCTCTGCACGAACAGATGCGGAAGGATGGCGGTGATATGCAGAGATGGAACAGCGTTCTGCCTGAGGATGGCGACATCAGTGAAGTAGAAGCGATCCACATTGCCCAGGAAGCATTGCATGAACAGTTTGGCATCTCTGCGGAAAATCTCGCCGGTATGGATAAGGAGATCTATTGCAGAATGGATTATGAATGCTTTGATGTTCCTACAAAGGTCTGGTGGATTCGATATGTGGACAACATTGACGATTACCAGGTGATGCTTTACGCGAACAGCGGAGTTGTTGAGAGTGTCAGCAACCAGGGTATTGGCTTCGGCGTGGGCTAAGTTACACCATGCACAGCATATAACAACCCATATAAATAATACATGGAACGGGGTAGTCGCCCAAGCGACTACCCTGTTCTCCGTTAATTCAGATAAACCTTGAGCACATAGCCCGTCATATTCTGATAGATAACCTTATGGAAATCCCCATCAGATACACCAGTGAACTCTACCTTTGCTCCAAGCGGAACATCTACCAAAGCCGCTGCCTTCTTGGATGCTTCCTTGCGGAGGGTAACACACTTCTTACAGTTGACAACCTCCATCATGACGGGTTCAGTTTCCTCCACCTTCTCCAGATACTTGCCGTGGACGTAGCCGGTCTTGCCTTCATAGCTAACCTTCAGGAAATCGCCGTCCTGTTCACCGGTGTACTCCACGACGGCGTCCTTGGGGATCTGCATCAGGGATTCAGACTTGGTAGATGCAGCTTCACGGAGGTTGACGTAGCTGTTTACGTTCACGACTTTCATCTTCTGAACATTGGTGGCAGGCACATCGGGCTTATCAGGTGCGGGAGAAGGAGTAACTTCCGGTTCATCGGTGGGAACGGTAGTTTCATTGCCGATGCCGGTCAGCTGGCAAAAGATCATGTCATCAGAGCGCCACATGGAAATGGCAAGGTTTTCTGCATGGTTGCTGGTGAAGCGGTAATCCAGCTTGCGGGAATAGTCCGTCAGCACGGTTTCAGAGGCGTTCTCAACATAACCGGCATTGTAAGCCGTACCGAAGGAATACAGCGCTTTATTGACAATATCGTCGCCCAGATTCTTCATTGCCATGTGCAGCGTGGTGGCAATCTGGGAAACGCCGCCGCCCATGACGGTAACGCCGTTCCCGTTGGGCGCAGCCGCAAAGCCGTTCTCAACGGTGCGCGGGCCGACAACCTCGTTGAAGGAGAAAGACTTGCCCTTCACGATCACCTGGTTGTTCAGCGCGGCAATCGCGCGGTCGAGGTTTGCATACATGGCGTCGGAATCATCGTAGGCATTGGTGCTGCTCACAATCATCACACTGGCAGATGCGCCTGTGAGAGTGCCGATCAGGATACAGATGGTCAGAATGACCGAGATAATGATTTTCTTCATGGATTCATACTCCTATTCATTTTAGTTCGCGGGTGAACAGATCATAAAGGGGCTGGACGTCTTGGATTGGTTGAGGATGGTGGACAGCGGGTACGCCTTGCCTGTGCGGGATTTGCTGTTGGGATCGTTGACGAGAATCTTTCCGTCATCGGTCACACCCTTCAGTACGATGTAATGGCCCTGCCTTGTGAAAATGCCAGGGCCCATGTGGGCAATGACCGGATGGCCGGATTTCAACGCCTCAACGATCTTGGAGCCGTTCTTGCCGATCCACTTTCCCTCTACCCCGCAGAGCTTGCCCAGCGCACTCACAGCTTCATGTCCAAGGCCGCTGCCGCTGTAATAGCCGTTGTCATACGCCCATTTGAACAGGCTGTACGGCGTAGGTTCGGTATTGCCGGTCAGGTAGTGGATGACCATGCACATGGAGGTTGCGCCGCAGCCGGATGTGGATGCAGACTTGCCCTTGCCGTTGATCGTGCAGACTACCTTCTTGTAGTCAAACTGGTAGATCGCCGGGATCTTCATCACATTACCCGACATACTGGGCGTGTAGTTGGGATCGATGGTAATGACGCCGCTCCAGTCGGTGGAATCATAGCCAAGGGAAGTGCTGACGAAATTGCTCCAGAAGGCATAGTAATCGTCGCTCATGAGTTCCTTGCAAAGCTGAATCTGCTGCTCCGTGAAATTGTACTTTTCGTACATCTCAGTGTAGGCTCGGCTGGAACCTACAACATATCGTGTTGTATTGCCCTCCTCATCGGATTCGCTCATCTGTTGCAAGTCGTTCATGGCCCAGAAGATTTCGCGCAGCTCCTTTAGCTTCGTCTTGTCAAGCTGCACGACGTCCATGGCGTTGTCCTCGCGCATGGTCAGGTGCACGGAGAAGATCGCAAGCACATCGACCCAGTTCGCCGGTTCGGTTGCGCCTTCCAGATTGCCCTCGATGACTACATGGGCGCTGCTGCCGCCCAGACGCTCGATCTCCTCGGCGTATTCAGCATTGATGGTCGTAATGGCCTTATCCAGAGAAACAGAATCCGGGAATTCCGTGGAATCGGTGTGGGTAAAGATACCGAAAGGCGATGAAAGGATGCTGCAGCACATCAGAAGCACTATAATGATCAGAACGACAACCCAGCCGCCAGCCATCAACATGCTCATAAGCGCCTTTCCAGCCTGGATACTGGCTCGGATTGCAGCCTGTGAAGCCCGCTTCAGGTTTTCAGCCATCTTCCGCACGTTGCGGCGGGCCAGATCGGCCATGTGCTTCGCTGCCCTTTCAGCGTTCTTCGCAGCTGTTTGCTTTGCCTTATCCGCTGCGCGGGTCTTGATCTGCGCGGCAGACTGATGGGCGGCGGTCTTTACTGCGTTGTCGGCAGTACGAATCGGCGGGCGCTGGCGATGAATCACATGCTGGGTATCCTCTACCGGCTGGCGGGCAATCTCACGGGTTCGCGGCAGCTGCGCCGGTGGGCGCTCATGCTGAATGTCCGTTGCCTTTATCCGAACGCGGGGACTGAACAGACTTCCGCTGTTCTCAGCATCAGCCTTTGCTTCGGGCTGTACGGGAACCAGCGCTTTGCTTTCAGCTGTGGGCACATTTTTCTTTCCAGCCGGTGTGCTGGCCTTGATCTCTGCCTGCGCCTTTTTCCGCTTGTTGTCCCTCGCCTTGGCAAGCTCACGCTCGCTCAGCGGGCGGTTCAGCTGATCCTGCAAACCTTCTCCTGCTTGGGAAGCAGATGTTTCAGATGCAGGTGCAGCAGTTTGGGCAGCAGCTTTCTTGGAAGTCCGCTTTTTTCTGGCGGGCTTCTTCTTTTCTTGGGCTGCTGGCTGCTCCGGCTCAGACGGTGCATTGGAGGGAATGTCCTTCGGAGCTTCGCGGCGGAGATCAGGCTTCGGCTGTGATTCCGGCGGCACGGTATGCAGCGTTTCAGATGACGGCGGCTCTGCTGTTTCTGGGGGACTCTCCTGCTGAACAGGCTCTTCCACCATCGCCAGAGCGCGTTCCCGGCGTTTGGCAACGATCTTCTTAATCAGCCGAATCTGCGCCTGCGTCAGCTTGTAGGCAGCATATGGGGCCTTTTCCGCCGTCTGCGAAGCCTGATCCTCCACATTGGATACGGCGTCGCCTTCAGGCGTGGTTTCCTGCTTGCGCACCTGCGCTTCCCTTCGGATGGAGCGCAGCTTATCCGCTGAGAAATAAGCAGCCCCGGAGGACGCTTTCCCGGCAACGTGCATCACGCGGCCGCGAACCTCACGGGGCTTGGTCTTGATTGTCTTGTAATCCCGCATCGCTTATCTGGAGCCGCTGCGGGAGGGATAATGATTGGGGTTGCGCTGGGGCGCGGCGTTCTGGGGCTGGGCTTTGTCCTTCTGGGCATTGTACTTGTCCAGCACCAGCTTGGACACCTGCTCGCGAACCTCCTTGCTGGTCGGGAAGCATACGTCCTGATAGCCGCCCTTGCCGTCCTTCGCCTGGGGCATGGACACAAACGGACCGTTCCGGCCCTGTACCACCTTCACACCGCGCACTGCGAAGCAGCCGCCGATAGTCAGGCTGGCCATGGCCAGCGTGTTGTTGCGGGGTTCCTTCAGGGGATAGACCTGTGCCTCAATATTTGCGACGTTTCGGTTTTCCATAGTTGATTTCCTCCTCGTTGGTATTCTCGGTTTCACTCAATTTAGTCGTCATCAGCTGATACAGCTTGGAATCCTTGGGGAACTGGCTTTCAAAGGGTACGATATTGCCCGAACAGCGGATCAGGCCCTTGCCGACGCCTGCGTCCGTGATGTAGCGCAGCTGTTCCTCAGAAATGTTGAGCAAACGGGCCAGCTCAACACGGTCGGATGCGGACTGGTTCAGCAGGATCAGAAACTCAGAGTTGCCCAGCATGGTACGTGCGGTATGGCTCTGCAGCATGTCCTCAAGGTTCTGGGAGATGCCGGTAGCAAAAGCGCCGCTCTTACGGACGCGCTTCCAAAGCTCAAACAGGAAGTTTGCGGAATAGTCGTTCTGGAAGAGCAGGTAGATCTCGTCGATGTAAATCCAGGTATTCCGCTTGCGCTCCTTATTGCGGGCAATGCGGTTGTAGATGGCGTCCAGTACGACCAGCATACCCAGCGGCTTGAGCTGCTTGCCCAGTTCGTGAATGTCATAGCAGACAATACGGCGGGTAGTATCCACGTTGGTATGCTGCGCAAAGGTGTTCAGAGAACCCTTGGTGAACAGCTCCAATGCCAGCGCAATTTCACGCGCTTCGGGTTCTGACTGCTTCAGAAGCTCCTGATGGAAATTCTGGAGTGTGGGCGGGTTGCCGGTGTAGCCGCGCTTGACGTAATCCTTATAGGTCGAAGCAATGCAGCGGTCAATCAGGGACTTCTCTTTGGCATTGAGCGTACCGGTGCCGACCGCCATTTCACACAGCGACAGGATAAACTCCGACTTCAGGATGATCGGGTTCTCCACATCGCCGTACTCGCGAGACACGTCCATGGCGTTGATGTGGTTAGGACTGGTAGCAGAGATGATGATAACCTCGCCGCCCAGCGCACGAACCAGCCTGCCATACTCCTGTTCAGGGTCGATGATGATAATTTCATCGTCGGTATTGAGGGCATTGTTGATCAACTCTTCCTTCGTGATGAAGGATTTGCCCGAACCGGAGACGCCGAACACAAATCCGTTGCCGTTGAGCAGGTTCTTGCGGTTGATGACCAACAGGTTCTTGCTGATGATGTTATGACCATAGCAGATGCCGGTGGTATCGTGCAGCTCCTGCGTCTTGAAGGGAATCATCACCGCCGTGGATTCGGTGGTCATGGTACGCAGCGCTTCGATCATGCGGACGCCATACGGAAGCACCGTATTCAGACCATCCGCCTGCTGATAGCGCAGCGTGGACATCTGGCACAGATGGTTGCGTGCAATGGAGAACAGGGATTCGGTGTCGCGCTCCATTTCCTCCTTGCTGTCCGCCATGTGCACCAGCGTCATGCAGCACATGAGCATCCGCTGGTCGCGGGTGGTCAGGTCTTCAAGGAATTCCTTGGCCTCCTTGCGCTGAATCTCCATATCGTGGGGCAGCGCGCCGGAGAAGTTGGAGTTTGCCTGCTGGCGCTGGTTGTAGCGCAGGACATTGGCTTCCACCTTATCCAGCTGCATGGTGCTGCGTTTGACGGCTTCATCCGTAGGCACGGGAACCATGTCGATGGTCAGCATCATGGTGCGGTTCAGTTCGGAGAAGTCATCCAGAATCTTGTCCTTGATATAGTTGGCGTAGTCGCGCAGGTACATCACGCGCCCGTAGTGACCATCAATGCAGAAGTGATCGTTCTCTACTTCCAGCGAATCAGGGCAGATGTAATCCACCGGCGAATGACCGCGCTGAGCAGATCTTCGCAGATCAAAGCGGAACTCTTCCTCTCTGCCGGTACGGAAAAAGTCGTGGAAGATGCGCAGGCGCTCGGTGGCGTCCAGAGCAGTCAGCTGGGAGGACAGATGGGCGAAGTTCGCCTGCAATTCCGCGTTAATGCGGGTGAAATAGCTTCTGGCCTCCTCGATGCTCTTTTTCTGAACCGATACCGTCAGCAGCTTGTCCTGGGTGATGTTGTTGCTGGCGCTGATGGCCTGCTCCTCAACGAAACGGTTCCATTCCTTGCGGTACTGGTCGTGCTCGTTGCCCTGCAGGGGCATCATGATGGATTCCTCGTAGTCGTTTTTGTTGACGCGCCGGTTGAACAGCGTCAGCTTGATGGAAGCGCCCACATCCAGACTGTTGATGACGGCGCACCACTTCATGAACATGCTGCGCTGATCGTCGGGACTGGCGATCTTGTAGTTGACGTCCGTAAACCGGAAGGTCTTGGAGTAGCGGTCTCGATACAAAAAGATGCCGTCCGGGTATACCCTATGGATCGGCATCCACTGCTGAATGGATTTCGGGATGGGATAGCTCTCCTTATCCCTCTTTTTAATGGTGTTTATGAAACTCATCTGACGATTCTGCCCCTCTTTCTGAACTTGAAGATGTTGCGGCCCCGGCGCTCAAAATCTTTTTCGCGCCTGCGCTTCTCCTTCTGCTTCTTGGCCTTCTGCTTTTCTTCGGCCTTGCCGGGTTTCTTGTTCTTCGCGTTGGCTTCTTCCTCGCGGTCGAACTCGATCAGATCGGCGTACAGGTTGGTGCCGCGATAGACCAGCACCTTGGGAAACAGGATTTCAGAACGCACCCAGACCTTGACGAACTGATCGGCGGTCATGCCGTTGTAGCGCACGAAGCCCAGCAGCGCGAAGGGCAGCGCAGATACCATGCAGACCCAGCTCGCGGTTTCCGTGCCCAGCATGGGCTTGCACAGCAGAAACGAGCCAACCGCTACGGCGATGGCAATGACAGAAAACAGGAACTGGCGCAGCGTCAGTCCGAAAAACAGGGATTCCTCGTACTGGAGAATATCTCTCGGTACTTTGACTTCCATGGCATTCTCCTCTCATAGTCGTTTGTGGTATTACAGTCCCAGCATTTCCTTGGAAATCCTGTCGCTCATCTTGATCGCGCCGACCAGAATCAGCATGGAGAATATGGTTTCACCGATATAGCTCCAGACGATATTCGTTGCCGACATGGATTCGTTGATGTTCGCCGGTGAGCCTGATGCAAACGCAGAGAAGATCATACATGCGATGACAATCACCGCGCTTTCAAGGCATACGCCCGCATAGGATTTCAG
>JAGBBE010000178.1 GCA_017938645.1 Clostridia bacterium | reverse complement strand
GCATTTTTCTTTTGCAAGAACTGATAGCAGCCTGAAAATGAAGAAGAGGGCGCGTCACATGGTGCGCCGGGAACTATGGCCTAATTGTTTGCCACTTTCCTCTTCCTTATATCCCGTACCTTATCCCTACGGGGGTCCGGGGTGTCCCCGGTCGTGTTAAGGGGGATATGGGTGTCCATAGGGTCGAAGGGGGGAAATCGAAATCCCCCCTGACCCTCTGGCCCTAGCGGAGCGGGCAGAGAACAACGCGCGTAACGGAGTTGCGCTCAACAACCTGAGCACCCAATCCCAAAAAAGGGAGCAAGAGGGGGTCCCCGCTCTCTCACCTCGCCGCAAAAACCGCCTCGTGCAGCGCCCGGCGGAAGTCTCCGGTGAGGTTGGTATTCTTGTAATCAAAATACAGACGGTTGGTAAACGCAACTACGCCAATGTTGCATTCTGTGGAAAAATAAATGCTCGTCCCAGTAAACCCGGTGTGTCCGCAGCCGTGCGGATAGGACACGCCGGTCTGCAGCCCCAGTCCGCGCGTGGGCGCGCCGGGCTGCTCCTGCTGCGCAAGACGGAATAACCCGCTGTCGCTGTTCATGTAAAATCGGCAAAGCCTTGCATAGGCCCCGGTGTCGGCAAAGATGCCCGCGTGTCCGGCGACGTCGCCGAAGAAATAGTGCGCGTTGCCATCGTTGACTGTGCCGCGCACCGGCGTGTGCAGCGCGCGCCAGCCGTCCACGGCAATGTTTCTCTCGCGGCACATGTCCATTTCGATAAGGTTGTCGAAGCTCGAGGGGATGATGTCCTCCTCCAGGGACGGACGGTACATCATCCGTCCGAGGCCGAGCGGCCTGACGAGCTTTTCCTCAAGGCATTTTTCCAGCGTCAGACCGCTGAGCTTTTCGCATAGTTTGCCCAGCAGCATGAAGTTGAGGTCGGAGTATTCCATGCCTTTGACGGGTTCGGTGTGCTCGAGAGCGTAGCGGAACACGTCCCAGAAATCCTCGCCCCTCCGGCTGTAAAAGGGAAACCACGGGGTGATGGTGGCCGTATGCGTGAGCAGCTGGCGCAGGGTTACGCCTTGCAGACGGCGGCGCAGGTATTCATCCTGCGCAATTTCCTCAAAGAGACGGTCGAGCGTATCATCCAGAGAAAGCCTGCCTTCGTCAATCCACAGAAGAATCCTCGTAGATGTTGCAATTTTGGTTAGCGAGGCCACGTCAAACAGGCTGGTTTCGCTGACGCCTTCGGTGCAGTACGCAGCCAGCTCGCCGCCGCGGTCAAACACGCGCACGCTGGCTGATGGAAAATAGCCTGCCGCGCGGTACCGTTCGGTCACATCACGGATTACGGAGAGCATGTCCTTCATTTTTCATCTTCCTTTCGGACGTTCTTCGTCCATTGTAGCACGCGCGGCAATGTTCTGCAAAAAAAACTTTTATCCCCGGTACTTTTGCCATATAATAAGGGACGTCAAAACCCTTTGATCGAGGAGAATGATTATGAACGAAACCATTCGCATTGGCATTATGGGCTACGGCAACCTTGGCCGCGGCGTGGAGCTGGCTCTGCGTCAGAACCCCGATATGGAGCTGAAGGCTTTTTTTACCCGCCGAAGCCCCGAAACCCTCCGCACCCTCACGCCTGAGGTGCCCGTTTACCACGTGGACAGGCTTCCCGAGTTCAAAAACGACATCGATGTCCTGATTCTCTGCGGCGGCAGCGCCTCCGATCTGCCTGTGCAGAGCCCCGAGTGCGCGCGGATGTTCAACATTGTGGACAGCTTCGACACGCACGCCAACATTCCCGAGCATTATGCCCGCTGCGACACCGCCGCGCGCGAAGGCGGCACCACCGCGCTGATTTCCGCCGGATGGGACCCGGGCCTGTTCAGCCTGATGAGGCTGATTGGCAGCTGCGTGCTGCCTGACGGCGCCGACTACACCTTCTGGGGCAAGGGCGTGAGTCAGGGACATTCCGACGCCATCCGCCGCATTGAAGGCGTGAAGGACGCCAAGCAGTACACCGTGCCCGTGCCGGAAGCGCTCATGCGCGTGCGCAGCGGCGAGAATCCCGAGCTTACCACGCGCGAGAAGCATACGCGCGTGTGCTATGTGGTGGCCGAAGAGAATGCCGACCTCGACCGCATCGAAAACGAAATCAAGACCATGCCCAACTATTTTGCCGACTACGACACCACGGTGCACTTCATTTCCGAGGAGGAGCTGAAGACCAACCACTGCGGCATGCCTCACGGCGGCATTGTGATGCGTTCCGGCGTGACCGGCGCGGAGGCCGAAACCCGTCAGATGATGGAGTTTTCCCTGAAGCTGGGTTCCAATCCGGAGTTCACCTCCAGCGTGCTGGTCTGCTGCGCGCGTGCGGTCAAGCGCATGAACGACGCAGGAATGCTCGGCGCGAAGACGATCTTCGACGTGCCTCCGGCATGGCTGAGCATGAAGAGCGGCGCGGAGCTGAGGCGCATGCTGCTCTGATTCCATCGCACCAAAGAAGGAGGGCCGAGCGATGATTCAACTCAATCCCTTTGTGGAAAAAGTTCTTCGCACCGTGGAATCCCACCGGCTGAGCGAAGGCGTCTACTGCCGCTGGCTTTGGCAGAACGAGATAGGCGACCGCGAGCTGGGCGCGAACGAATACGGATGTGCGGACGCGGCGAACATTCTCTATTCCATCGGGCATTTTCCGCGCGATCCCGAAGCCCGCGCTCACTGGGTCAGAGCCCTGCAGGACATGCAGAATCCTCAAACCGGCCTTTTCACCGAAAAGACGCATCATACCATTCACACCACCGCGCACTGCGTGGCGGCGCTGGAGCTGTTTGACGCGCAGCCGCTCTATCCGCTTCACGACCTGAAGCAATACCTCGGCCACGACCAGCTGCGCGCGATGCTTTCATCCCTCAACTGGGACCACAACCCCTGGCCGCAGTCGCATCAGGGCGCGGGATTGTTTGCCTCGCTGATCATCACCCGCATGTGCGATCCTGCGTGGCAGGACGCGTACTTCACCTGGCTCAAGGAAAACGCCGACCCGGAAACCGGCCTTGGCTTACGCGGCCGTCGGGGAACGGCTCCGCTTGCGCATCAGCTTTACGGATGGTTCCACTATCTATTCAACCACGTTCATGCGCACCGGCCCTTCCCATATCCCGAAAAGATCATCGACAGCTGCATTTCCCTCTACGAAAACCGCGATCTCAGCCCGGTTTTCAGCCGCGAAGTGGGCTTCATGGAAATCGACTGGATCTTTGCCATGAACCGCGCCTCGCGTCAGACCCCGCACCGCTTTTCAGAAGTCAAAGCCCTGCTTTCCGACATGGCGCACGACTTTCTGCCGTGGCTTATGTCTCTTGACGAGACCTCCCACGACATGTTCAACGACCTACACATGCTCTTTGGTGCGGTCTGCGCCGCCGCTGAGCTTCAGCTTGCCCTTCCCGGCCAGATTCTCACCGACGTCCCCCTGAAAAACGTCCTCGACCGCCGCCCCTTCATCTGACGAGCAGTGCCCGTTACAAGGGCTTCGCCCTTGACCCGTGCACCGCTTCGCGGGGCTTGGCGGACGGTGTTTGGCTTTGCGTTCTTTGACCGCCGGTCGGCAGAAGGCCTCCCGGCTCGCTTATGTGATCGATTTGTATCCAAAGAAACAGCGTTCCTCCTGATTGGACTGTACCCAAGAAAATGGACAAATGAAAAAAGAGACCTCCTGTTGTAGAATAAGAACTACGACAGGAGGTTGTTTGTATGGCAAGGAAGTACACAAAGGTACAATCCAAAATACTCATGGTCTTTTTGTATCAAGTTTGGTTTATTTCTTTTTCTTTGGCGCAGGAAGATCGTGTTCTATTGCGTCAAAGAGTTTGGTTAGGAACTCTTTGCTGTCAACCTGATCTACCAGCAGCATTTCTTTTGCTCCCTCATAGGGCAATTCATAGGTTGGACTTTTCATAAGAGATACAGCAGATTGAACTGGCTTTACAAGCAATCTGTTATCATAGATCCCGCCGACGATTTTCCCACGGTAGTAAAGAATATATTCTCCCATCATTGCTCTGTAAGCAATTTCGTCCAACTCAGACAGCTGTTCCAGCACAAAATCCAGATACGCTTTATTTGAAGCCATATTGCACCTTATCAAACCGAACGTTTTATCTTGAAGAATTTGTTATTTGCTTGTATGGTAGCTAACCTCCAAAAACTGACCAAATGTTCTGGCTTTATCAAAAACAAGGTCTTTTCTTTCGCCCTCACAGAACAAGGGAATTCCATTTCCAAGAATGACGGGCGCAATACTCAATATATATTCATCTATAAGGTTTTTCTTTCTGACCAAATCAATGATTTGACTTCCACCCACAATCCAGATTTTCTTTCCATCCTTTTTAAGTCCTGCAATAAGTTTTTCCGGACTTAGAGAAGTAAATTTCACGTGCTCTGTATCATCACTTTCCCGTGTGGTATAAACATAACATTCTTTTCCAATATAGGGAAATCGACCATTTTCCTGTTCCATAATCCAATCATAGGTTCGTCTTCCCATAATGATCGTTTCTACCGTGTCATAAAATTCTCCAAAACCGTTATCGCCGCTTCCCTGAGTGGTTAACAGCCATTCTAATGAATCATCTTTGGTTGCAATATATCCATCAAGGCTTATACCGATGTATAAAACCACTTTTCTTTTGCTCATAGCCTTCACTCTCCGTTCGCCAAATTCAAATGTCGCTTTGATTCTATCACAGCAGTAATACAACAGCAACCCACACGCTGCGCTGTTTTCCTTTTGATATTTTTCTGCGACAAATCACATATTCACGTGACCAATCAAAGTGTACGCCACAGCGACCGAAGGCAGGGAAGGGCCCCTGCCGTGAGGGAGCGGCTCACTGGATGCTTATATGCAGCAGGGCGGGCACGGCGAAGCCGTGAACGTCCGTTCAAACACGCCACAGCGACCGAAGGCAGGGAAGGGCCCCTGCCGCGAGGGAGCGGCTCACTGGATGCTTATGTGCGAGAGCGCGGGCGCGGTTAAGCCGCGCACGTGCGGCCAAACACAAAAAAGCCCAACCAGCGATAAGCTGATCGGGAATTGGAATGCGGCAGCGACCTACTCTCCCGGGCCGTCTCCAGCCAAGTACCATCGGCGTGCTGAGGCTTAACTTCTGTGTTCGGAATGGGAACAGGTGGAACCCTCAGGCCATTACCACCGCAATGGGTGAACTTTTTTATCGGACGCTTCCCTTGCATCCTGACAACCGCATATGAGTTATTCTTTCAAGATCTTCTTTGCCATTTCCTATTGGTCTTATCAAATCGACTAAATCAAGCTATCGACCTATTAGTATCATCAAGCTGCATACATT
>JAGBBE010000177.1 GCA_017938645.1 Clostridia bacterium | reverse complement strand
GGCGGCGCTGCGCAGGCTGCGTTCAACGACGTCGTCCAGCTTGGCCTTGCCGCGTACGCCATGGGTACGCGGTCCGAAGGCGATGTTATCGTAGATACTCATCGGGAAGGGATTGGGCTTCTGAAACACCATGCCCACGCGCCTGCGCAGCAGGGAAGGCTCCAAATCCTTATAGACATCTATGCCGTCGAGCAAAATTCTGCCGTCAATCCGGCAGCCCTCTACCAGATCATTCATCCGGTTGATGGATTTGAGCAGCGTGCTCTTGCCGCAGCCGCTGGGTCCGATGAAGGCTGTGATTTCTTTTTCACGGATGGAAAGATTCACATTTTTCAAAGCATGAAAACTGCCATAACGCAGGTTCAGATTCGTGATTTCAATTTTGCTCATGGATAGCTCCTTCCGATTCTCTTTGCAATAAAGGACGAAAGCGCGTTGATGCCCAGCACAACCGCCAGCAGCACGACGGCTGTGGCATAGCTCTGGTTGATATACAAGCCCTCCGAAGAAATGGTATACATGTGTACGGCGAGGGTTCTGGCGGAATCCAGCATGCTGTCAGGCACCTTTGCAACAGTACCGGCAGTATAGATCAGCGCGGCGGTTTCGCCTGCGATGCGCCCGACAGCAAGGATCACACCGGAGAGAATCCCCGGAACGGCGCTGGGCAGCACAACCCTGAAGGTTGTTCTCAGCCTGCCTGCGCCAAGGCCGAAGCTGCCCTCTCTGTAGCTGTCCGGCACAGCCAGCAGCGCTTCCTCTGCGGTACGCATAATCGTCGGCAGCACCATGATAGAAAGTGTGAGCGCACCGGAAATCAGCGAAAGCCCCATCTTCAGCGCCGCTACAAAAAACAGCGAGCCAAACAGGCCGTAGATAATCGAAGGAATGCCGGACAGGGTCTCCGCAGTCATCCGTACCAGTTTGACCAGTATGCTGCCGCGCCTGGCGTATTCCGTGAGATATATCGCCGCGCCTATGCCCAGCGGAACACATATGATCAGCGAAATCATCGTCATCAGCAAAGTATTGATGATGGAAGGCATCATGGACACATTATCAGAATTGTATTCCCATGCAAAGAGTTCCAAAGAAAGGTGCGGGATACCTTTGATGAGGATATAGCCCACGATCAGTATCGACACCGCCATTGAAAAGAAAGCGCCGGCATATACGACAAAACGATATATGCCGGACTGAACTTTTGCCGTCACCGGTCATTCCTCCTTTTCAGAATTGATGTCAAAATATTGATGATCAGTATGAATACGAACAGCACAACCGCCGTAGCGATCAGCGCATCGCGGTGCAGATCGGCGGCATAGCCCATTTCCATGACGATATTGCTGGTCAGCGTGCGCACACCCTTGAGCAGTCCTTTGGGCATGGATGTGCGGTTGCCCGCAACCATCATCACCGCCGTCGCTTCGCCGACAGCGCGTCCGATGCCAAGAATAACACCGGCCATGACGCCCGATTTTGCCGCAGGCAGTACCACATGAAACACACTGCGCTCATGGGTTGCGCCCAGCGCCAGCGCGCCCTCGTAATAGGAGGAGGGCACCGCGCTGAGCGCAGACTGAGATACGGTAACGATCGTCGGCAGGATCATCATGCCCAGCAGGACGCAGGCCGTCAGCAGCGAGGAACCCGTGCCGCCGAAGGTTTCACGCACCAACGGCACGAGCACAACCAGTCCGAAAAAGCCGTACACAACAGAGGGAATCCCTGCCAGCAGGGACACCGCAGGCCGCATGATCCTCATTGTTTTCTTTGAAGCGAAACGGGACATAAAGATGGCGGTCAGCAAGCCGGCAGGAACGCCGACAATCAGCGCACCCGCAGTGACATAAACCGAGCCCAGAATGAAGGGCAGAATTCCGAACACTTCATTGCCGGGCTTCCATTTCCGGCCGGTCAGGAACGCCCAAACGCCAATCTTTGCCATGCCGGGAATGCCGCCCGCAAACAGGAATACACAAATCAGAAAGACAGCAAGGACAGAAATGCAGGCGGTCAGCGTAAACAGCAAACGCGCCGCACTTTCTTTCAGCGTCTGCTTACAGAAAACAGGCCGGGGAGATTCCCCGACCTGATGAAGGGTCTTACTCATAAACTTCGCTCCAGTCAGAGATTTCACCCATATAAATGCCGCGCACCTGCCCGCTGGTCAGCCCGCTGACAGGATTGTCGTTGCTGACGATCACGGCAATGCCGTCCATGGCGATGGTCGTAGAAACCAGACCTGCTTCAATCTCAGAATCCTTCAGCGCACGGGAAGCCATGCCGATATCACACACACCGTCAAGGGCAGAAGTCATGCCGGAGGAGGAATCGCTCTGCTGCAGCTCGATTTCCATATCCGGATTCAGAGCCATATAAGCTTCCGTCAGCTTCTCCATCACAGGCGTTACAGAGGAGGAACCGGCGATCACGAGCTTGCCGGATACCTTGCCGCCTTCAAAGGCAGCCGCGCTTTCAGCGACCGCGATACAGCCATTTTCCTCGATTACGGCCTGGCCTTCGGCGCTCATGATGAAGGCGATGAAGTCCTGCGCAGCTTCGCTGGTTTCAGCAAGGGCAGCGATGTTGAAGGGGCGGGCCACGTTGTACGTTCCGGCCTTGATGTTTTCAACCGAAGCCTCCGCGCCGTCAATGGCCAGCGCTTTCACGGAATCATTCAGCGAGCCGAGAGAAATGTAGCCGATGGCACATTCGTTGCCGGAAACAGCGGTCATCATAACGGAGGTGGAGTTGGTGATGTCGCACTCATCGGTGGTATAGTCGATCTTCTCACCAGCTTCATTCTTCTGTTCGATGCCAAACAGCTCGATGAACGCGCCGCGGGTACCAGAGCCGTCTTCGCGGGAAATGACGTTGATTTCATCCGCCAGCGCAAAAGCAGAGGTCAGCACGACAGCCATAGCCAGCATTGCACAGATAAACTTTTTCACGATTCATACCTTCTTTCATAGTCCGTTTGTTCCTTGGAACAGGAACAGAATATCATCCTCAGGTATTAATCCGGTACCGGAATTGTAAAGATTATGTCAAATCCAAACGGGAAGCAGCGTTTGCATTGCAAATGAAAAAGGAAAGCACAGAGCGGATGCAGGCACATATTCGGGCTGCAGAATTCTGCAAAGGGCAGATTAAAGGGTAAAGAAAAAAAGCGCAAAAAAGCCGTGATATTCTCACGACTTTTTGTTGGCGGAGAGTTAGGGATTCGGTTCTCCTCGCTCGACGCTCGTCGGTCCTGTCGGCTCTGACGTGCCACTGGCACGTCATTCACTCCCGACTGGTTCGAATCCCTATCTCTTTTTTGCAATAAAGAAAGACCCTCCTGACGGAGGATCTTTCTTTATTGGCGGAGAGTTAGGGATTCGAACCCTAGGAGGTTTTACCCTCACAGCATTTCGAG
>JAGBBE010000176.1 GCA_017938645.1 Clostridia bacterium | reverse complement strand
GAAGCCAACAACAAGTCCGGCGAACTGGTTGCCCTGCCCCCGCTGGCTGAGGCCGAGCCCTACTTCGACCGCGTGCCTCCCGTATGGGCCATCTCCTCTACCTGCGAGAACCCCGAAGGCGTGTTCACCTGGTTCATCGACACCATGCTGGATGGCGGCGACATGCAGATGCTGTGGACCTACGGCGTGGAAGGCGCTCACTGGTCCAAGTCTGCCGGCACCGTGCTGCCCGGCACCGACAAGGAAAAGACCTATGCTGACGGCGAGTTCCACATGCTGGAGAACATGGAGACTGCCGGCACCCTGTACACCAAGAACCACATCGATCCTATGCTGAGCCTGGCCAACTTCGCCGATGGCTACTATGATCCCAAGGAAGACAGCGTGAAGCCCGAAGCCAAGGCTGCCTCCGAGCTGTTCGGCAACAACTCCAAGCTGGCCGTGATCGTGCCCACCACCGATGAGATGAGCATGTACAACGGCGACCTGACCACCCTGAAGAACGAGCTGATCGCCAAGGTGATCATGGGCGAAATGACCTATGAAGACGCCATGGTCAAGTACGAATCCGACGGCGGCAAGAACTGGTCTGATACCATCGTTGCCAGCCTGAACGCGAAGTAATTCATCGTCCACTAAGCCTGGCATGTGCTGCGGCTAATTAAACATCAATCCGCAGGGACGGCTTGAGCAATCGGGTCGTCCCTGCCTTCAAATCAGCATTCTGTTTCCATTTTTCGTCTAGGAGGTCAGCGCATGGTCGGCACCGCTCCCGTGATCAACCGCAAAAAGAAAAACCTCTGGCTTCGTATCAAGAAGTACTGGGGCTTCTATCTGCTTTTCCTTCCTGTTCTGGTTTTTGCAATCATCTTCCATTATATGCCGATGTTCGGCATCTATTATTCCTTCACCAAGTACAACATCATCAAGGCGCCCGTATGGGTGGGCCTGAAAAACTTTGAACGCCTGTTCAGCATGCCCAACTTCTGGACTGCGTTCACCAACACCTTGGAACTAAGCATCTTCCGTCTGCTCATGCAGACGGGTCTGGCGGTTGTCGTATCGCTGATGCTCAACGAGATCGTCTCCATCAAGGGCAAAAAGCTGGCGCAGACCATCATCTATCTGCCCCACTTCATGTCTTGGGTTGTTACGGCCTCTGTATTCCAGCTCATTCTTTCGCCTACCACCGCTGGTTTGGTCAACCAGATTCTGCTGAATCTGGGGATTGTTGATGAAAGCATCTATTTCCTCGGCAAGTCCAACACCTGGCGTTTTGCATTCTATCTCATCAGCCTCTGGCATGATACCGGCTGGGGCACCATCGTCTTCATGGCGACGCTTACCGGCATCGACCCCGGCATCTATGAAGCTGCCTCCATCGACGGTGCAGGCCGCTGGAAGAAGATGTGGTACATTACCCTGCCTTCTCTGGCCAACACCATCATCACCGTGCTCATTCTGAACCTTGCCAAGGTCATGAACCTGTTCGAAAGCGCGTTCGTTCTGCAGAATGACGCCGTTATGGACACCGCTCAGGTTCTGCAGACCTACGTCTACTACCAAACCTTCAACTCCGGCGGCATCCCCGACTACGGCTACACCACCGCCATCGGCCTGTTCCGTTCTCTGGTCGGCGCAGGACTGGTGCTGATGTGCCACTTCGCCAGCAAGAAGGTCCGCGGACGCGGCATCGTGTAAGAAAGGAGGTACGACAGTATGAACGCCAATCCTGTGATCGCCCCCACCGTAAAGAAAAAGTGGAAGCCCAACTGGTTTGCCTACTGTAACGCTATCGGCTTTACACTGATTTGCCTCATCATCATCGTTCCCCTGTGGAAGGTGCTGGTTGACTCTCTTGACCTGACCACTGGCTATGGTATGAAGCTGTGGCCTGTCAACTTCGGTTTTGACGGATACACCTCCGTGTTCACCAACAAGACGCTCTACAACCCACTGCTCAACTCCGTAATCACCACCGTGGGCGGCACGTTCTTCGGCCTGCTGCTCTCTACGCTGGGTGCTTACGTGCTGATTCAGTGGGATATGCCCGGCCGCGGCTTCTTCGCCGGCATGCTGCTGTTCACCATGATCTTCTCCGGCGGCATGATCCCCAGCTATATCGTGATGCGCAACCTGAAGCTGACCAACACCCTGTGGGTCGTTATCCTGCTGCCTGCCATCAACGTGTATAATCTGGTTCTGATGCGTAACTTCTTCGAAGGCATCCCTGCCAGCCTTTTCGAATCCGCCACGCTGGACGGCTGCACGCCCATGCAGACCTTCTACAAGATCGTTCTGCCTCTTTCCAAGGCTGCTTTGGCCTCCATCGGCCTGATGTTTGCCGTGAGCTACTGGAACGATTATACCAACTACAAGCTCTACATCACCAAGGAGAGCATGTATAACTTCCAGATGAAGCTGCGTTCCATCATGATGGGTTCCGACCTTCCCTCCGCCAACGGCTCCGCCACGGAAAACACCGTGCAGAACGCCGCCGTTATCGTGGCCATCCTGCCCTTCATGATCCTCTACCCCTTCCTGCAGAAGTACTTCGTCAAGGGCATCAACATCGGTGCTGTTAAGGAGTAAGGGATTTCCACATTCAAACCGGCCTGTTCCGTTCCCGCGGGGCAGGCTTTTTGCAAAGGAGAAACGCCATGACCACCATCTACTGGGCCGGAGACTCCACTGTTAAGCAGAACACCATTCTCACCTATCCGCAGACGGGCATCGGCCAGATGTTTGACCGCTACATCAAGCGCTATCACGTCAACATTGAAAACCACGCTGAAAACGGCCGTTCCACCAAGCAGTTCATGGACGAAGGCCGTCTGGCCGTGATCTACGACCGGATTCACGAGGGCGATTTCCTGTTCATCCAGTTCGGACACAACGACGAAAAAATCGCAGATCCCGCGCGCTATACCGATCCCGATACGGAATTCTGTGAGAACCTGGAGCGCTATGTCAACGCCGCGCGCAATAAGAAAGCCACGCCGGTGTTTATCACGCCGCTGTGCCGCAGGCTGTACGCCGAAAAGGACGAAGTCTACCGTCACGAAGCGTGGGCTGCCTCAATGCGCCGCATGGCGGAAAAGCTCGGCGTTGCGCTGATTGATCTGACCCGCATGAGCGAAGAGCTCGTCGCTTCCACCGATATGGAAGAGGTTCGTACGCAGTGGTACATGCATCTGCCTGCCAATACCTATGCGCATTTCCCGGAAGGCCTGAGCGATGACACCCATCTTCAGCCCATGGGTGCAATGCGCTTCGGCGCGCTGATTGCACAGGGACTCTATGAGCTTGGCGGCGAATATCGTGCGCTTCTGTGTGACGAATACGAGGATTGGAGGAAGGAATGCAAATGAAGGATTCGCTCTATCTTCCCGATCTTGGAAACGGAACCTATCAGAATCCTGTTCTTTTCTGCGACTATTCCGATCCCGATGTCATCCGTGTTGGCGATACCTACTATCTCACCGCTTCCAGCTTCAACTATGTTCCGGGTCTTCCGATTCTGACTTCGAAGGATCTGGTCAACTGGACGCTGGTCAACTACGCGCTGAAGAACATTCCCGAAGAGCGCTACAGCATGCCTCAGCATGCGCAGGGCGTGTGGGCTCCGGCAATCCGCTGGCATGACGGCTGGTTCTATATCTTCTACGGCATGCCCGACGAAGGTATTTTCATGATACGCACACAGGATGCTCTGAGTGAATGGGAAGCGCCCGTCTGCCTGCTGCCCGGCAAAGGTCTGATTGATCCCTGTCCTTTCTGGGATGAGGATGGAACCGCATGGGTCGTGCACGGCTATGCCCGCAGCCGCATCGGCTTCAAGAGCTTTCTGGGCATGTTCCCCATGAGCCCGGACGCCACGCGCGCCATCGGCGAGGATCATCTGATCTACAACGGACTGGCTACCCAGCCCACCATCGAAGGCCCGAAGGTCTACCGCCGTGGTGAATACATCTACATTTTTGCGCCCGCCGGCGGCGTCGCCACGGGCTGGCAGACGGTTCTTCGCGCCAAAAACATCCATGGTCCGTATGAAGAAAAAATCGTCCTCGAGCAGGACGACACTGAGATCAACGGTCCTCATCAGGGAGGATGGGTCACCACCCCGGATGGACAGGACTGGTTTATGCACTTTCAGAGCCGGGGTCTGTACGGACGGATCGTCCATCTTCAGCCCATGTATTGGAGCGAGGACGGCTGGCCGGTGATGGGCGACAATGGAAAGCCAGTTATCGTATATGAAAAACCGCATGGTCCTGTGTGCGAGCGCACCAGCGAGCAGGCAAGCGACGCCTTTGAAGGCACGCTTGGACTGCAGTGGCAGTTCATGGGCAACTGGCGCGAGGATTTCTTCTCTTTGGAAAAGCCTGGGATGCTTCGCCTGTTTGCTCACAAATGCGGCAAAACCCTCTGGCAGTGCCCTCAGGCGCTTACGCAGAAGGTAGCCTGTTCGGCCTTTACCGCCACGGTGAACCTGAATGCCTCTTCGCTTCTCAGCGGCGAGCAGGCAGGTCTTGCGCTCATCGGCGGACAGTACGCCTATGCAGCTCTGCGCCGCGACGAGAACGGCTTCCGGCTGGTTTATGTCCAAAGTGCAGGACAGCATGCCGATGACCAGCTACTGGTTTCGGTTCCTGTATCCGGTTCTTCTGTCACACTTTGCATGACGCTCCGTCCCACGGGCTATGACCAGGCTGAGGCTGTATTTGCCTACAGTACCGATGGCGAGCACTTCTCCCCCATCGGTTCTCCTTTCTCTCCCGAACGTCACACGTGGGTTGGCGCGCGCTGTGCGCTGATGTGCATGCCGTATGACCGCGAGAACAGCGAAATCGGTTCTGCTGAGTTCGGGCCGTTCATTGTTACAAAGGAGGATGACGAATGAGCAGGGTCTCTGCTGGTTCCATCCTCAGATTTCTTGACCGTATTGAACGCGAGCGCGTGAATCTGCACGGCTTCGAACTGCGCGAAGGCGGCAAAATCCGTGCAGAAGGGTATTATGCGCCTTTTCAGAAGGGCCAGCCGCACCGGATGTACTCCGTCAGCAAGAGCATGGTTTCTCTGGCGATCGGCATGCTGGAAATGGACGGAAAGCTTTCTCTGGACGACCGCATTGTCACCCATTTTCCGGACAAACTGCCTCCGCAGCCGGATGAACGCCTGCTTCATCTGACCATCCGCGACATGCTGCGCATGGCGACCTGTCACCGCAAAACGACCTATCGCGAAGGCATTGACGAGGACTGGGCTGCAACCTTTTTCACCGTTGTTCCAACGCATGAACCGGGCGCCGTTTTCCATTACGACACCTCCTGTTCGCAGGTGCTGGGCGCTCTGGTGGAACGTCTGAGCGAACAGAAGCTTCTGGATTTTCTCGATACCCGTCTGTTTGCGCCCATCGGTGCGGATGATCCCAAGCGCTGGCTGACAGATCCCTCCGGTGTGGCTCAGGGCGGAACAGGTCTTATGATGTCTCTGCGCGACATGGCAAAGGTTGCCCAGCTGGCGATGGATGGAGGCCGAGGTCTGATCCCGGCGGATTACCTCGCCAGCGCAACCGCAAAGCAGATCGAAACCCTCATGCAGGGCAATCCCGAGGAGCGCTTTGGCTACGGCTGGCAGTTCTGGCGCACGCGCGACGGTTGGGCCATGTACGGCATGGGCGGACAGCTTGCCGTGGCGCATCCCGGAAGCAATCTGCTGCTGTGCACCATTGCGGACACCCGTCTTGATCCCTATGGCGTTCAGCGCATTTACAATGCGTTTTTCGACGAAATCATCGCGCATTGCGGTGAAACATCCTCTGACGAAGATGGACAGGCTCTTGCTAACAGACTTGCCAATCTGCACGTATGCGGCGTTTTGCATGATGCATCCCATGCGCTGCTGGCGCAGGGCACTTACCAGATCAGCGATGACAACCTGCAATCCGTCCAGCTGACGCAAAACAGCGTGCGTCTCAACTGGACGCACGCTGTGCATGAATTCCGCTGGGATACATTGGGCGCTGTGCGGGAAGACCGCTTCTGCGGCGTTCCGTGTCTGATCAGCGCCGGTATGGCAGACTGCCGCACCCTGCATGTGCAGTGCCGCCTGATCGGAGATGCTCCCTGCGGAATGGATATGCTGTTTTCCGTTGAAAATGCCTGCATGACCGCGGTTCTGCGCCGTTCCAGCGATCCCATGACCGCAGGCTATGACGGCGCATTCTGGGGAAAAGCGCTTTAAGCTTTTGCTTTGAAGCGGCTCTTTTTCCACAGCCCGGTAAAATACAGCGCAAGCAGAATCGCCGAGCTGATGCCGTTGCTGACCACCACTGAGTACCAGATGGAGCGCACGCCCATCTTCAGCACCCGTTCGCATACAAACAGCGTAGCAAAGCGGAACACCCACAAACGGGTTGCATCCACAGCCATGGTCACTTCCGTGTGGCCGCTGCCCTGGAACAGGCCGGACGTCGCGTTGTAGATGCCGTTGGTCCAGCACCAGAATGCCATGATGCTCAGAAAATCCGCTGCCATCGCCACCACAGACGGATCGTCTGCAAAGATGCTGACAATGCCGGTGGATACCTTGGGACGCGAGAGGATCATGCCGCCCACAAACAGGAAACAGATTGCGCTCATCATGGCGATGAACCAGCCCTTGCGGGCGCGATCCGTCTGTCCTGCGCCCATGTTCTGACCTACAATCGTGCCGGTTGCCGAGCCGATGCCGTTGGATGCCAGTGAAATCAAGCCGTTGACCTTGTTGCCGATGCCATAGGCAGCCATTGCTTCCACTCCGTAGGCGTAGACGCTCCGGCTCATCAGCAGGAAGCCCAGCTGCATGGTGCTGCCGCCCAGTGCCGTAGGCAGGCCAATCTGGACAATTGTGCGGATCTTTTCGCGTTCGGGCTTCATCAGGCGTCTGTCGAGCCCGATTTCCTCCTTGCGGCACATCACATACAGCGCGATCAGTGCCGGAACCATCTTGGCCGTCACCGTTGCCAGCGCAGCGCCTGCCGCTCCCATGTGCCATACAACCATCAGAAGCGGATCGAGAGCCATGTTCAGGCTGATGCCAAGCAGATTTAAAAACATCGGCCTGACCGTATCTCCCTGCGCCTGCTTGGATGCCTGATAGAGGTTGACGATGAACAGAAACGGCATGTCCGTGATCACAAGCCGCAGATACGACACGCTGTGCTGGTAGGTCTCGCCTTCTGCACCCAGCCAGCGCACAATCGCAGGCGTCAGCGCACAGATCGCCGTGACGCATACCGCGGCCATACCCATCGCGCAAACAAAGATCTGGTTAAGCATCTTCTGCGCTTCCTGTCTTCGTCCTGCGCCGATGTACTGCGAAATCATCACCGCTCCGGCCACCGTAAGCCCGCTTCCGAAATTGAGCACAATATTCTGAACCGGTGTGACCAGATTGATAGCTGCCAGAGGCTCCTTGCCCAGCTGGCCCAGCCAGTAGGTATCGGTGAGGTTATAGAGCGTCTGCAGAAAGCCGTTGATGACCACCGGCACAGCAATAGCCAGCATTGCGCGGAAAAGGCTTCCTTCCAGAATCATCTTTGTGGTGTTTTCCGAAACCCGCTTCATTTCTGCCTCAGCTCCTTCCGTCGGATTCCAGCAAAGCATTATACTCGCTTTTTCATCAAATGGAAAGGGCTTACATCGAAATTGACCTTCCGATGTTCACATTGACAATCCCAACGCAAGTCCGCTATAATAAATCAACCGCTGTGAGCGCTTACAACTGCATTTAAGGAGTGGACCACACATGAACCACATTCATGCGTTTCTCAAAACCTTTCTCGCCAATTACAAAAACTATAAGCCCTACTGGAACTATGAAGACGGCTGCGTTCTGAAGGGTTGCATCGACCTGTGGAACGCCACCGGCGATGAAGATTACCGCAAATTCGTCATGGACTATCTGGACAAGGCGGTTGCGCCCGACGGAAGCATTCCCAATTACGAAATGCGCCAGTACAACATCGACAGCATCAACAGCGGCAAGGCGCTGTTCTTTGCGTATGAGCAGACTGGTGAGGAACGCTACCAGAAGGCCATCGAGTTCCACATGCAGCGTCTGCGCGAGCATCCCCGCTGCGAATGCGGCAGCTTCTGGCACAAGTCCCTCTATCCCAACCAGA
The DNA here is from genome assembly GCA_017938645.1 of Clostridia bacterium. The sequence goes on along the minus strand of JAGBBE010000176.1, from coordinate 6,469 downwards.
TCTGGCTGGACGGACTCTATATGGCGCAGCCCTTCTACATGGCCTACGAAACGAAGTTCGGCGGCATGGCGAACGTGGCCGACATCGCCAACCAGTTCAAGAACGTCCGCAAGTATCTTTACATCGAAGAAAAGGGTCTCTCCCGTCATGCATACGACGAAGCCCGCATCCAGCCCTGGTGCGACAAGGAAACCGGCCTCAGCCCCAACTACTGGCTGCGCTCCATGGGCTGGTATCTGATGGCGCTGGTGGATACGCTCAGTCTGATGAACGAGCAGCTTTTTGAGCACTACAAGGCTGTTGAAGAGATTTTCAAGGAGTCTATTCGCGGCATTCTGCGTTATCAGGACGAAAAGACCGGCATGTTCTACCAGGTCATCGACCATGGCGACAATCCTGACAACTATCTGGAGACCTCCGGCTCTTCCATGATCGCCTACGCCATCATGAAGGGCGTACGCATCGGCGCGCTTAACGAAGAAAAGTACCTGCCTCTTGGCAGAAAAGCCTTCGAGGGCGTTGTGTCCGAAAAGCTGCGTCAGGACGAGGACGGCGCATGGCATCTTAACGATATCTGCTGGGTAGCCGGTCTTGGACCGGGCGAAAAACGCGACGGTTCCGTCGCCTACTATCTCAGCGAACCCCGCGTCGCAGACGACAGCAAGGGCGTTGGTCCCTTCATGATGGCCTGCGCCGAATATCTGAAGAAGGAAGCATGATTCATGAACGCTGAATTCCTGTTCATCGGTGCAAGAAGCGCCTGCGTAAAGCTGTGCGACGATGGACTGTACAACACGATCAGATCATATCGTCTCGTGCTCAACGGCAAGGAATGCGCCTTTTCAGATCGTGTGATCACCTCGCTTTACGGCCTGTGGCCTGATACAGACTACACGCTGGAAATCTTCGATGGAGAAACACTCCTCTCTACGCTTTCCTTCCGCACGGAAACTGAAAGCTATACCATGGATGTGCGCCGCTTCGGCGCCATTGGCGACGGCATCCACGACGATACCGCCGCTATTCAGGCAGCGATCACCTGCTGTCCTGCCAAGGGTCGCGTGCGCATTCCCAAGGGCGTTTATCTCACCGGCCCGCTGTTTCTCAAAAGCCATGTCCGCATTGAACTGGCCAAAGATGCGGAACTGCGTCTGCTCACCGACCGCAGCCATTTTCCCATTCTGCCCGGTCTGACGGAAAGCACCGATGAAACGAACGAATACAATCTCGGTTCCTGGGAAGGAAACCCGCTGGATATGTATGCCGCTCTCTTCACCGGCGTGGATGCGGAGGACGTCGTGATCTACGGCGAGGGACTGGTAAACGGTCAGGCAGATCATTCCGACTGGTGGGTCACGCCCAAAATCCGCCGCGGCGCATGGCGCGGAAGGCTGATGTACCTGTGCCGCTGCCGCGATATCTGTGTGCAGGGTCTTCGCTTCCGCAACAGCCCTGCGTGGAATTTGCATCCCTATTTCAGCAATGACCTCAAATTCCTTGATATCCATGTCAACGCTCCCGCCAACAGCCCCAACACCGACGGCTTTGATCCCGAGAGCTGCAAGGGCGTGCTGGTTGCAGGCGCGCACTTCTCATTGGGCGACGACTGCATTGCCATCAAATCCGGCAAGCTGTACATGGGCAGCACCTATCAGACGCCCTGCGAGGATATCGAAATCATGCACTGTCTGATGGAAAACGGCCACGGCGGCGTAACCATCGGCAGCGAAATGGCCGGCGGCGTGAAGAACGTACGCGTTCACGACTGCCTGATGCGTCACACAGACCGCGGTTTGCGCATCAAAACCCGTCGCGGACGCGGTGAACACGGAGTCATTGACGGCATACGCTTCAGTCGTGTACGAATGGAACGCGTGCTTTCGCCCATTGTGGTTAATTCACTGTACTTCTGCGATCCCGACGGCCATACACCCTATGTACAAAGCCGTGAGCCCCAGCCGGTGGATGAACGCACTCCGCGCATCGGTCGGCTTGTGTTTGAGGACATGGAGGCGGCAGATTGCTGCGCCTGCGCCGGTTATTTCCTCGGTCTGCCTGAAAAACCGATCGAAGAACTGGTGCTCAGAAACGTACAGTTCAGCTATGCCAAAGATGCTGAACCCATGGCTCCTGCCATGGCAGAGGGTGTTGAAAGCTGTCTCAGGTGCGGTCTGATCGCCAAAAACGTTAACCGGATCATCTGCGAAAACGTTGATTTCTGCGGACATTCCGGCGAAAGGCTCGACTGTGAAAATGTGTTGCACACAGAATGGAGGAATCCGCAATGAGTGTTGGCATCCGGCTTCATGACGTTGCGCCCGGAACCCTGGAGGAACGCGCTCAGCGCGCAAAGGAACAGGGGTTTGAATGCGTTCATCTGGCGCTTTCCAAGGTGATTTCTCCCGATCTGATGGAACCTGCTGCAGCGACCTGCGGGCTGGCGCATTATGTGCGCCGCGCGCTGGGCGAACTGGACATCGCCGTTCTTGGCTGTTATCTGCAGCTGGCGCAGAAGGACGATGCCGTATGGCAGAAAACGGCTGACAAATACATCGCCCATCTCCGTCTTGCCGGCTGGATGGGTGCAGGCGTTGTGGGTACCGAAACGCCTGCAAAAGGGCTGACGCTCGACGAGCTTCACACTGATGATATGCTTTCCTTCTTCATCGACCGTCTCCGTCCCGTGGTGGATGCGGCCGAAAAGCTGGGGCAGATCATCGCTGTCGAACCCGTATTCACCCACATCGTCTCCAACGCCCAGCGCGCCCGCAAAATGCTGGATGAAATCAACTCGCCCAATCTGCGCATCATTCTGGATCCGGTCAATTTGCTGCATGAAAGCATTCTTGACCGCCGTGACTATGTGCTGGCCGAAGCCGCCGAAGTGCTTGGCGAAGAAACCCAGATTCTCCATCTGAAGGACTATGTGATGGAAAACGGAAAAATCCGCTCCTGCGCTCCCGGCATCGGTCTGATGAACTACGAAAGCTTCATGCCCTACATCCGTCAGCACAAGCCGCATCTGCATGTGACGCTGGAAGACACGCTTCCCACAAACGCGGAAGCTTCCGGCATCTTTACCAAAAAGCTGCTCTATGGCGAATAAGCAAACAGGGAAGCCGCGATTATCCGGCTTCCCTGTTTTGATCATTTCTGTTTTGTCTTTCGGCTTGCACCCAGTTCATCATTTTCCCATGCAGGCTTCTGATTGTGGATCGCGTACAATTCGGCGTACGCTTCCCCTTCTTCCTCAGACTGAACGGCGGCAGGTGTAAGCCCGGTGCATTCCGTTGCGCTGGCCAGTTCCTCCACCTCAGCAATGGGCATGGTTTTGGCGTCGTTTTTCATGCTTCTTCCTCCTTCGGCATGAACATTCTTGCACAGCGTGCCAATACTGATGCAGGAAAATGATGCCTTCTTTTGACTTTCCACAAAGTCTAATGTATAATGCTTCCATTCCAATCAAAGAGGCGATGTTTTTGAAATCCTCTTCCGATCAGCGCATCGGCTATTATCCAGGCTCTCCTGCGCCTCAGAAGCCCCAAAAGCCCAAGCGCGTTTTTCCATTCCGGCTTGTGATGCTCATTGTTTGTATCTGCGTGTTTGCTGTGAGCGCAGGACTGCTCATCCGGTATTTCTCCAATATTGCCGCATCACGCAAAGCATCCCGGCAAATGGAGGAGATCTACGCAGCAGCAGTGAAGGAAGTTTCTTCTCCTACCGCGAGTCCAACCGCCACGCCCGAGCCTGCTCAGACGCCTGCCCTTTCGGCTGTGAAGCAAACCGCACAGCCAAAGCCCACTTCGCCACCCACCGTGCAGGAGCTTTGGCCTTCCCGTTATCCCGGCAACCCCACGCTGCGCGTATCTTCTGCGTTTTATCAGCTGCAGCAGCAGAATCAGGATATTGTCGGCTGGCTGAAGATTGACGGCGTAGTGGACGAGCCTGTGCTTCAGCGCGATAATCAATATTATCTGACGCACAATGCGCTCAAGCAGCGCAGCGTGACCGGAGCGCTGTTTCTGGATGAAAGCTGCGATCTCAAAACCGTTCCCACCCAGATGGTGGTGCACGGACATAATATGAAGGAAGGCGCGATGTTCGGCGCGCTGAAGAAGTACAAGGTCAAGGACGCCAGCTTCTACAAGGCCCATCCATTCATCGAGTTCAATACCATGTACGAAAACGGCCGGTACGTCATCTTTGCCGTGTGCGAGGTTGATATCCGTTCCGGGAAATACGACCATCTGCCCTTCTGGTATCAGACCCGTTTTTCCAGCGTATCCGCCTTTGAGGAATATGTACGCAGCGCGCGGACGCTGTCCCAGTACCGGTGCAATGTGGACGTCGTTCCCGGCGACCGTCTGCTTACGCTGGCCACCTGCACCGGAAACGATGAAAACAAACGACTGGTCATTCTGTCCCGCAGAATCCGTGACGGAGAAAACGAACTGGAACTGCAGATGGACATTCTTACTACTTCCGACCGCTGATCATTTCCCGCTTCTGCTTCGGCAGAAGCTTTTTTATTTCATAATTCTTTCATTTTCTTCACATTTTCCGGATGCAAAGCCACGCAAAGTATGCTATAATAGGCAATCATGCGGCTTTGACCGCACATTAAGGAGGGTTTATCCTTGGACGATCCCATAGGCAGTCAGTTGCTGGTTCAGCTGGTGCTGATTCTGATCAATGCTTTCTTTGCATCTACCGAGACAGCGGTCGTGTCTCTGAATGAAAACCGCATACGCAAGCAGGCGGAGGACGGCGACAAAAACGCCGCAATGATGGTGCGCATGATTGACTCACCTACGCGCTTTTTGTCAACCATTCAGGTTTGTATTACCCTGAGCGGTTTCCTTGCCAGCGCTTTTGCTGCGGAAAACTTTGCTTCTGTGCTTGCGGGAGCAATTCTTGCCGCCGGCTTTACGCTTCTGTCTCCTTCTTTGCTCAACACCGCCTGCGTGATTCTGATCACACTGGTTCTGAGCTATTTCATGATCGTGCTCGGCGAGCTGGTTCCCAAGCGCATCGCCCTGCACAATGCCGAGCGCGTCGCTCGCTTCTCCTGCAAAGCCATCAGCCTGGTGTCGAAGATCTTTGCTCCGCTGGTATGGCTGTTAACCGTGAGCACCAACGGCGTTCTGCGCCTGCTGGGCATCAATCCGCATGATTCCGCTGAAGAAGTCACTGAGGAAGAAATCCGCATGATGGTGGACATCGGCAGCGAAAGCGGCGCGATTGAGCAGGACGAGCGCACCATGATCGAAAACATTTTCGAATTCAACAACACCACTGCTGCAGACGTGATGATTCACCGCATGGACGTGGTAGCGCTTCGCACCGGTACAGACGATGAGGAAATCATCCGCGTTATCCGCGAAAGCGGTCTGAGCCGTTTCCCGGTTTACAACGAGGATATCGACGACATCGTCGGCATTCTCAACACGCGCGACTTTCTGCTCAACAAGCAGCTCAAAAATCCCAAGCCCAACCGCCAGCTTCTGCGCAAGCCTTATCTGGTGCCGGAAACCGTGGCCGCCGATACCCTGTTCAGCAACATGCAGAAACAGAAGGTTCATATGGCTATCGTGGTGGACGAATACGGCGGCATGAGCGGCATTGTCACCATGGAAGACCTGCTGGAGGAAATCGTCGGCAATATCTACGACGAGTTCGATCCCAGCGAGGACGTGGAAATCGAGAAGCTGGAGGACAATCTCTGGCGCGTCAACGGCACCGTGGAGCTCGAAACCCTTGCCGAGGAACTTGACGTTGAATTGCCTCTGGACGAGGAATTTGATACTCTCAGCGGTCTGGTGTTCAGCGCGTTCCCGCGCATTCCTGAGGATGGCGAAACGCCCGAGGTAACGCTTCACGGTCTGCACATTCAGGTTGAATCCATCTGCGACCACCGCGTGGAAAAGGCGCTGGTGGAGAAGGTTGAATCCGAAGAAGACACCACAGAAGAAGAAAACGAGCGGAGTGATGACTGATGCCTTCCATCCGGCACCTGTTCTGGGATTTTGACGGCACGCTGTATGATTCCTATCCGAACCTGCTTCATTCTGTGATGGCCGGACTGGAGGACGCCGGCTTCGCCGGACGGTTCTCTGAAACAGATGTGCTTCGCTGGATCAAAGTGAATGTCTATCACGGCATTCGCGTATGTGCCGACCAGCTCGGTCTTCCCATGGAAACGGTGCTTGATGCTTATCTTGTCCATCACAGGCAGGAGAAGAACTTCCGTCCCTATGATGGTCTTCAGGAATGTCTTCAGACGCTGTACGATGCCGGATTCAGGCACTATCTCTACACGCACCGCGACCAGAGCGCTGTTCGTCAGCTTCAGGAGGACGGCCTGTGGCATCTGTTCTCCGATGCTGTAATCAAGGAGGATGGTTTTGCTTCCAAACCTGCGCCAGATGCGCTCAATGCTCTGATGGCCCGCAACGCCCTCACGCCGGAT
>JAGBBE010000175.1 GCA_017938645.1 Clostridia bacterium | reverse complement strand
TTGGACGACCTACACTTCCAGCCGCTTTGACAGCACCCGTTTCAAGAAGGAACACGCTGACCTCGCCGCCGCTTACACCAATCAAACCACCAGCCGCCGCTTCTCCATAAATTAAGAGCCGGAGCACCTACCACAGCACTCCGGCAACGCCCCACCAATGAACTCTGCGAAAAGACCAACGGGGAGCACAGTCATTCTACCACACTGGCTGTGCTTCCCACAAGAGAAAGGAAGCACAAAATGGATATCTACAAGGAAATCACCGACCGAATCATCACCCAAATGGAAAACGGCATCATCCCATGGCAGAAACCGTGGATGGCAAGCACTACCACCGCCGCTATCAGCCACACCACAGGCAAACCGTATAGCCTGCTGAACCAGATGCTTTTGGGAAGGGCTGGCGAATACGCTACCTTCAAGCAGATACAAGCGGCGGGCGGTCGCGTTCGCAAAGGCGAAAAAGCCAGCATGATTGTTTTCTGGAAGTGGATGACCGTCAAGGATGAAGAAACCGACGAAGAAAAAGAAGTTCCTTTTCTTCGCTACTACAACGTGTTCCACATCGGTCAATGCGAAGGGCTGAAGGCTCGCTTCACCGAACCGCTGCCGGAAGCCGCCGAACCAGACACATCCGCCGAAGCCATCATCGCCGCCTACTGCTCCAAAAACGGCGTGCGGCTGAACCATCAGGACGGCGACAGAGCATATTATTCGCCCGCCAGTGATAGCATCACCCTTCCCCACCGCCAGCAGTTTAAGGAAACCGCAGAATATTACAGCACCGCTTTCCACGAGCTGACCCACAGCACAGGACATGCTTCCCGCCTCAACCGCCTTGACCGCACAGCCTTCTTTGGAACGGAAGCATACAGCAAAGAAGAACTGATAGCGGAAATCGGAGCCGCTGCCTTGGTCAACTACTCTGGTTTAGAGACGCCTTCCAGCTTCCGCAACAATGCGGCCTATATCCAGAACTGGCTGGGAGTGCTCAAGGGTGACAAACGCTTCATCGTTAGCGTCGCCGGAAAGGCAGGAAAGGCCGTCAAACTGATTCTGAACCACGAATGATGGAAAGACGCCCAGCAGGGAGCAATCCCTGCTGGGGAGTGTAAAATAAAACACCTATATACGCTGATACATTTTCACCGGTCTTTATCGACGGAGAAATGCGGCTTTGGAGACCGGATATTGTGTAAAACAGCGCAAAATGGTTTTCATTTACAGGAGGAACCAAAATGGCAAAGATATATGCATACGCCCGCTGCTCTTTGGGCGAAGAATATGGTCAGGATCTGCGACGCCAAACGCGCGAGCTGGAAGCGGCTGGCGCGGAAGAAATTATCACGGAACGGGAACACGGAGACAAGGAAAAAGCCTGCCTCAACGATCTGCTGGAACGCATGGAGCCGCAATCAACACTGATGGTGTGCGAAGTAAGCCGCCTTGCCAGAAGCACGAAAATGCTGTGTGAGATCATCAACATCATCAAGGAAAAACATTTGCGGTTGATCATTCTTGGCAGTATCACTGTGGACTGCCGGAATGGCGAAATGGATTGTATGTCTGTGGCATTTCTGCAGATGGTTGGGGTTTTTTGTGAAGTAGAACTGCAGATGACTAGATCGAGAGTGCGTTCTGGTTTGGCTAACTGTCGCGCGCAGGGCGTAAAGCTTGGACGCCCGAGAAAAACAAAGGATGATATACCGGCGATCTTCTTGAAGCATTATCCGGCGCTGATGGAGGGAAAGATGAATGTATCAGAGCTGGCAAGAGTATGTGGAGTTAGCAGACCGACCGTTTACAAGTACATGAAAATGGTTGGATAAAGAAATGCCCACTTTCCTTATCATAAGGAAAGTGGGCAACATTTATGCGGGCGTTTCTCTACAGCCATAGTCGTTGGCATACACGGTTTTAGGCTAGAAGCGGGCATAAGTGTTTCAATTTATCACAACAAAAGTTTTTCTGCATAACTCAGATATTTACTAACACGAAAAAGATTACCGACAATATAGTCGATCGCCTCATTGCGACCTCTGTTCCGGAATTCTCTAACATCACCCTGAGCATTTTGTTTGTACTCATAAAGATTGTTGTTGTCGGGATTCATAACCCACGCTTTTCCCAACGCATACAAATAAACAAGATCATATATCTCATTATCATGTAGCTCCGCAAGTAGACAATCCAGTTGACCAATCACATGCGCATTGTATGGGAGTATTTGCTCTAGAAACTGGTCCAGTCCATCAGCCATTGTCCGCGCTCCATCCTTGGTAGGGATTTCATTTCCACCAGCAGCATTGTTGCAAATCATGATGATTTCTTTCACTTTGTTTTTAGGTATAGTTAGCGTTCTTTCCATTGCATTTCCTTTCAGTCGATATTTTTTGTATCAGTCTCTAGTTGCTGTTAATGTTCACCAGAACAAGCCACGTACAGTTCAAACGAAACTGTAGGGTAAACAGAAAACCTCTCTATCAACAATAAACATATGTTTGTTATTGAAACGCGGCTTAAATAAATCAAGGTTCCAGATTGATCCACAAAGCGGGGCGAACCGCGCCACCGGCGCTGAAGACGCCGTAGCCGTACTCGATGACGCCGCCGTCGCTAAGCACGTACGCCGCGCTGCTCCGATAGCGGCCGGGCGACCGCAGCCACCACCAGCACCAGCCGCTATCATTCGTGTATACACCTTGCTTTTTTGCATAGGCTGTTGGCTTGCACTTTCTGGCGTTGTCAGAAGTGAAGTATTTGTTTACCTCTGGAATACTCAGCAGGAATACCTTATCCTGTGTGGCGTTGCCCGGTTTGGTACTGTAATCAGGGTTCTTATCAGCAGAAACCGTCACAGTGGGAATCATAGCCTGCTCCGTACTGCCGAAGGCGGCATTCAGGAAGTCGTTGTTCAGCCACTTACGCAGTGTGCTGGTTTCCCATGTCACACTCGTAAATGTTTCGTTATAGGGCTTTGCGTCCAACGCATACCAACTGATCACCAGCAGACGGTTGTTTTCCTTGGCAAGCACTTGCCACTCAATGTCTTCCTTGCCGTTGCCGATGTTGGCATCCTGTTCATAAGCGCCAAAGGTGATATAATCGCCGATAGATGCCTGTTTCAGTTCCGGTATTTTATATTGCTGATACGCAACTGTCGCCAGCGCCTTGCTATCCTTATGCCTATTCAACAACCTGAAGCACTCATAGGATTCCTTGTACTTGCCTTCGTTCATCAGGGCTACCGCTGCGTCATACTTGCCATCAAGGATAGCCGTTTCACAAGCAGCAATCTGCTTCGCGCTGTCTTTGTGATCGATAATTTCAGTAAACGCGACGATAGCTTCACTATATTTGCCTTCGTTCATCAGGGCTACTGCTTCCTCGTACTTGCCATCAAGGATAGCCGTTTCACAAGCAGCGATCTGCTCCGAGCTGTCTTTGTGATCGATAATTTCAGTAAACGCGGCGATAGCTTGACTATATTTGCCCTCATTCATCAGGCCTACCGCTGCGTCATACTTCTGATTCGGGATAATGACCTTCGTCACCAGCAGGAACACCGCTACAGCCACAACTGCCACCACAGAAAGAATGATGCTGCGCTGCTTGCGCTTACGGGCTTCCTCTACCGCCTTGAGACGTGCTTGCTCTGCAGAACGCTCGCGCGCCAAACGTTCAGCTTCAGCTTTTGCTTTCAACTCCTGAATCTTCTGCTGACATACGAGAATCAGTGCATCAGCATCCTGCCATCCCGGAATAGTTTGCAAGCTCTGAATAGCT
>JAGBBE010000017.1 GCA_017938645.1 Clostridia bacterium | reverse complement strand
GCTGCAAGATCACCGGCGAAGTGCTGCTGGATGGCATGAACATCTACCGTGACAGCGACACAGCTCTTCTGCGCAAGCGGGTAGGCATGGTGTTCCAAAAGCCCAATCCGTTTCCCATGAGCATCTACGATAACATCGCTTTTGGCCCCCGTACCCATGGAATTCATTCCAAAGCCAAACTGGATGACATCATTGAGCGCAGCCTGCGCAGCGCCGCCATCTGGGATGAACTGAAGGAACGGCTGAAGAAGGATGCCCTTGGATTGTCAGGCGGCCAGCAGCAGAGACTGTGCATCGCACGGGCGCTGGCAGTGGAACCGGAAGTTCTGCTGATGGACGAGCCTACATCTGCACTGGATCCCATCTCCACAAGCAAGATTGAGGATCTTTCCCTGCAGTTGAAAGAAAAGTACACCATCGTCATGGTGACCCACAATATGCAGCAGGCAGCACGCATTTCCGACCGAACGGCGTTCTTCCTGCTGGGCGAAGTGATTGAATATGATGAGACGGCGAAGCTTTTCTCCATACCGCACGATAAGCGCACGGAGGACTACATCACAGGGAGGTTCGGGTGAGCATGAGAAATCGTTTTGACGAGCAGCTTCACGCGCTCAACCACGAGCTGCTGGAGATGGGGACGCTTATCGAGCGCGCCATTCGCAGCGCTACGGATGCGCTGATCAGGCAGGATGGCGAAGCAGCGCTGCAGGCTCTTTCCGCCGATAAAGAGGTCGATCAGGCGGAAAGAGATATTGAATCTCTTTGTTTGAAGCTGCTTTTGCAGCAGCAGCCCGTTGCAAGGGACTTGCGTTTGATCTCTTCCGTGCTTAAAATGATAACGGACATGGAGCGTATCGGCGATCAGGCCAGCGATATTGCCGAGTTGGTAATCTACCTGTCCAGCGAACCCTATATCAAGGAGCTGACGCACCTGCCTCAGATGGCGGAGCATGCCATTCGCATGGTGACCGGCGCACTGGACGCCTATGTTCGCAAGGACGTGTCGATGGCGCAAGATGTCATTGGCATGGATGACGCCGTGGACACGCTGTTTGTAACGGTGAAGGACGAGCTGATCGCCCTCATCCGCAACGACGCATCAGCCGGTTCGCAGGCCATCGATCTGCTGATGATCGCCAAGTATTACGAGCGCATTGGCGACCACGCGCAGAACATTGCCGAATGGGTTGAATATGCTCTCACTGGCAAGCATAAAGGAGTATTCCTCACATGATCTATTACGTTGAAGACGACGATAACATCCGTGAGCTGGTTGTCTACACCCTTACGCAGATGAGCCTGCCCTGCAAGGGCTTTGCGGATGGCACTGCATTCCGCAAAGCCTTGGAAGAAGCCGTTCCCGACCTTGTACTCCTGGATATCATGCTGCCTGGTGAAGACGGCATGTCCCTGCTGCGTTTTCTGCGTGAAAATCACCGCACGGCAGAAACGCCGGTCATCATGCTTACAGCCAAGGGAACCGAGATGGACAAGGTGCAGGGCCTTGATGATGGTGCGGATGATTACATAACCAAGCCCTTCGGCATGGCGGAGCTGGTGGCACGCATCCGCGCCCGCCTGCGCCGTGCGGTGCCAAAGCCTGAAGCGGACATCCTTCGCTGCGGTGGGCTGACCATTGACCGCCGCGCTCACAAGGCCTTTGTGGACGGCAAGGAAATGTTACTGACGATCAAGGAGTATGACCTCCTGCTCCTGCTGATGGAGAACAGCGGCGCAGCCTTTACCCGGGAGCAGCTGCTGGAGCACATCTGGGACATGGCCTATGACGGCGGCACCCGCACGGTGGATGTGCATGTACAGACGCTTCGCACCAAAATGGGGCGCTGCGGCCAAATGATCGAAACGGTGCGCGGCGTGGGTTATCGTTTTGGAGGCGAGCGGGCATGACCAGACGTATTTTCCGCAGCATCGTTCTGACGGCGGTGCTGGCATTGCTGCTGTCCTCCGCACTGCTGGTGGGGACGCTGTACAGCGTGTATGAAGGCCGCATTTCTGGCGAGCTTCGTACAGAGGCGGAGTACATCGTCCGCGGAATGAATGGGATGCAGAATGATCTGAGCTACTTTGCAGGGTTTTCCCCTGATAATCGTGTGACGCTCATTGCCGCGGATGGAACAGTGCTCTACGACAGCCAAGCCGACGAGGCCTGCATGGTCAGCCATGCCCAGCGCCCGGAGGTGCTTGATGCCCTTGAAAGCGGAACGGGTGAAAGCATCCGCTATTCCGACACGCTTTCTGAAATGACGATCTACTATGCCCGCCGCACGGCGAATGGCAATGTGCTGCGCATCGCCAGTACCCGATCCTCCGTGTGGGGAATCTTCCTGAGTGTGACTCCACAGATCGTGATCATGCTGCTGGCTGTGGCGGCGCTGTCGCTGCTGATTGCGCGGCATTCCTCACGGCAAATCGTGCAACCTATTAACAATCTTAACCTGAACGAGCCCCTTGAAAATGACGTATATGATGAATTGGCGCCGCTGCTCACCCGCATGGATAAGCAGCATAGCCAGATCCGGCAGCAGATGCATGATCTTGCCCGTGCTCATGCCGACCTGAACGCCATCATGGCGAACATGCGTGAAGGACTGATCCTGCTGGATAAGGAGAGTCGTATCCTCTCTATCAACCAAAGTGCGCAGACGATTTTTGGCGTGAATGACGTGAATGCTTCTGCTGCTGATCTGTTGATCATCTGCCGGGATGCCTCTGTGCTGGAGCTCGTCAAGGCGGCACAGGAGGGCGATTCCGGAGATGTGGTGCTTCCGCGCGACAACCGCACCTTCCGCATTTTCGCCAGCCCTGTTCTGCGGGAGGAACAGGTGTGCGGCGTAGTGCTGTTGGCACTGGACATTTCCGCCCTGTATGCTGCCGAAACCAGCCGCCGGGAATTTGCGGCCAATGTGTCCCATGAGTTGAAAACGCCGCTCACGTCCATCTCCGGTTATGCGGAAATCATCGAGAACGGCATTGCGAAAGCTGGAGATGTGCCGGGTTTTGCTGCAAAGATCCGCGCGGAGGCGAAGCGGCTGGGAACATTGGTGAACGACATTCTTGAATTGTCCAAACTGGATGAGAAGCAGGGCTTTGGTGCCAAGGAGCCTGTTGCCTTGCTGCCTATGCTGAACGAACTGGCAGATTGCTTCCAGCCCATTGCGCAGGAAAAGGGAATAGCGCTGTCGTTGGAAGGCTGCGAGGCAAACATCACGGGTTATCCAGCTTTGCTGCGGGAGCTGTTCCATAATCTGATCGACAACGCCATCAAGTATACGCCCGCAGGCGGAAGTGTTGCCGTTGAGCTTTCACAGCAGGATGGACACATCTGCTGCACGGTGAAGGACACCGGCATTGGTATCCCGCAGGAGCATCAGGCGCATGTGTTTGAGCGCTTTTACCGGGTGGACAAGAGCCACTCGCGTCAGACGGGGGGGACTGGCCTGGGACTGGCCATCGTCAAGCATGTGGCAGAGGTGCATCAGGCACAGTTGAAGCTGGAAAGCAAGCCGCAGGAGGGAACAACGGTTTCTATGCTGTTTCATTGATCAATTCGCCGTTTACGGAAAGAAAGGCATTGGGAGCGACTGCCTTGACAGTCCTTCTAATGCTTTTTTAGTCGTGTTTCGGAATTCACACTCTTTTCACGCTTTGTTCAACCAAACAAGGAAAGCAATCTGCTAAAATATTGCCGCATTGTAACGTTTTCCTGAATGATATTTTCCAGAACGAGGAATATGCCTCTGTGCTCCGGGAACTTTTCAACAACTAATATGAAAGATAAGTGGCCTGTCGCAGAAATCAGATTTTCAAAACTGTTTCTGCAACAGGCACGTTTTTCTTTTTTGC
>JAGBBE010000174.1 GCA_017938645.1 Clostridia bacterium | reverse complement strand
GAAAATCATCGAAGGCACCATTACAGCCGGAACGCTGAATGTGCAGAATATCTTCGGTGACAATGCCACCATCCGCAGCCTGATTGCGGCAAACCTTGACGTGGACACCCTGTTTGCCCGGGAGGCAACACTCAACGCCATCAATGCGATGGACATCACCAGCAACACCTATCTGAAGCTGATGGTGGCTGAAAAGGCTGATCAGTCTGATGTAGATGCTCTCGGCGAACGAATGGATGCGGCTGAACTGAAGATCACGCCCGATGCCATTGTGTCCACGGTGACCGGTTCCCAGCAGTATCAAGATGATCTGGCGTCTGTTTCTGTGTCTGGAAGCGGTGTTGAGATGGTCGTTGGTACACAGACAGCCACCACTGCTTCGTGGGCAGGCGTCTCTTCGATGACCGAACTGAAGGATGGTGCGCAGATTGCATACTGGCTGCCTCAGACCAGCGGTTCCAATGTCACTCTGAACCTGACGCTGGCGGACGGATCAACGACCGGTGCGATCCCCGTCTACTACTCAGGTGGTACACGACTGAGTACGCAGTACAGTGCCGGCAACATTGTCCGGCTCACATACCGAGAGAATGCCAAGTACTACACCAGCACAATTGTGCAGGGCTGGTGGGCTGATGCGAACTACAACACGGATACCTATGATCGTATTCGGCACGGATCAATCAAGGCCAAGGAAAACTGCACGTATTTCAAGTTCATCGTAAGTGATAGTGAAGGGTGCTACCAGTTGGCAGCCGCAAAAGCCTTTGACATCTCAAAGCCAATTCTCTGGCTGACAAGTTCACTTACTACTGGCTATTACACCACGAATGCCTATCTTGCTTACTCCGGCGTTTATGTGCCGAATCATCTTTCCGGCTTCACGGGAACCTCGGGAGCTTCGCTGTATGTTGCTGGAACGCTCGTGGGTTCGACCTTTCTTCCGGCAGAAACTTATCTGACCTGCACAACGCCGACCGAAGAGGACGGGCTGACCTACATGCTGCTGGGCATCATGACCTCAGCATACGCCATGAACCTCTTCCCGGAGCATCCGCTGTACCGCTTTGTTGATGGCGCCTTCCAGCCGCTGTCGCAGGTGGCGTATGAAGCCTATGCTGAAGTTGGCGAAGTGCGTACGGAAATGCGGACGGCCATCGAGCAGACGAACGCTGCGATTGCACTGAAGGCTGACCAGACCACGGTCACTGCGCTGTCCAGCCGTGTTGATTCGGCAGAACAGCAGATCACGCCGGAAGCAATTACTTCCAAAGTGCTGCAGTCTGCGCAGTATGCATTCGAGAAAACCGATGGACGTAACTACTGCCTGAACAGTGCCGTGGAGCATCGATTCGTGGACGGATACTATCAGCCGGCATCGGGAGGAACCTCTACTGCCACGGGTCAGCGTTTGGATCTGTCGGGTGATTTTTTCTCCCACAGCAATGGACTGAGCAGAATGCTTTTTTCCTTTGATATCAAGCGCACCAATATTGACGCATCTGCCGCTGCGACTGCAGGTGTATACTCCGGCTTCTGGGTTTACTATTACTATTACGGAGATGATGGCACGACTGTTTATTCAGCTGGACGTGGTTTCTATATGCGCACAACCGATGCAAACTTCGCTGCCACTGACAGCGATTGGGTGCGTGTGACCTACGGTGTGTATAACTTCTCCAGTTACAATCCGATCAACGTTGCCTATGCGTATATCGGCACTTCTTCTCAGGCAGGGTGTACAGGCACGGTTGAGTTCCGTAACTTCAAAGTCGAAGTATCGAATACGTGGACAGACTGGAGTGCTGCGCCCGAGGACATTTATGGCCTTGCCAGCCGTATGAGCACCGCAGAAAGCCGTATTACGCAGAATGCAAACAACATCTCGCTGAAGGTCAGCACCACGACTTTCAATGCAGGAAACATCTATCGTGGCACTTCCGCCCCCACGACAATCTACGCCAACATGCTCTGGCTGGATCTCTCTCTGTCGCCTCCAATCCTCAAGCGATGGAACGGCAGCGCATGGATATCAG
Organism: Clostridia bacterium; assembly: GCA_017938645.1. The sequence continues at coordinate 576 of JAGBBE010000174.1, read as the reverse complement.
TAGGTGCTCAGGAGGTCAAAACCAGCGGTATTGCCATTGGTCCGAACCAGGTCAGCATCACAACCGAGAACTTCCTTCTCCAGCTGCTTGATCCCAGCGACAACGAAAACGTGCTCATGGAGATGAGTGCCAACGGCAACGTCGGCTTCAAGGAGCTGTACGCTGATGAGGTGATTTCGGACTCTGTAGCATCCGCCTATGCAGGATCGCAATGGTTGTGGGTAGAGCCGTCCATTGAGACGCCAACCACAACGGACTTCCGTTCGCTGGGCGAGGCTGTTCAGACGCTGAACAACAGATTCCTGCCCAATGACGTGACGATCTATCTGCCGTGGGGCTGGGAAACCTATGAACCCTCCGGTGTTGTCATCCGGGGCATTTCCGGCCCGGGCAAGCTGACGATATACGGCTACGGTGAAAACAGTATCCTCAACAGCTACATCAAGGTTCATGGGTGCTTTGCCCACATCTGTTTTCAGAATCTGTACCTTCGTGAAAGCAGAACGCTGAACGGAAGCAATCGACAGCCGTATCTGTGCGAGGTAACCAAGTGCCACTTCGTGGAGTTCACCGGCT
>JAGBBE010000173.1 GCA_017938645.1 Clostridia bacterium | reverse complement strand
ATGATCCTTGGGTACGAGCATATCGGTACTCAGCATTTCGATTGCTTGACGCTGTTCCATTTCCTTTTTCAGCATTATCATCACCTGCTTCTATATATACCAAAAAAGGCCGCTGCTTGCGACCTTTTTTGACAATCTGAAACGCCAGCGTAATGCTGGCGTTTTCGATTGAACGGTTACAACACTTATGCTGATAACCACTCTTTTGAGCCATAATGCTTTACCGCACATTCCTGCTGCTGCCCGAACCTGTATCGCCACAACATCCACCGGAAAATCTTCACGTACAAACTGTTTTTTCCTCTTTCGAAATCATTTTCCGGTAAAACGTCAGGAATTCAATCAGTTCATTCTTGTGTTCGCAGTGAGACAAAGCCATCAGTCTCTTCAGCCGGTAACGCAGAGCATAGGATGAAAGAAACAAGCTTTCTTCAAGTTGTGTATTGGTCAGACGGTTCAGAAGACCCTGGATGAGCTGTTCGTCCGTTTCATCGCAGATGTTGAGAATGCTTTCAATGGCCTGAAGACGCTTTGCCTCCGGGTCACAGTACAGATACACATCCTTGGGAGTCGAGGGAGACGTTGCGAGGCTGGACTTTGCTTCACTCGCAGCGGGGTTCTGCATAGCAGTGGACTCGCGGATCATCAGATGGGAACGTACACGGACTGATACGTTGGAGCAGGGCTTTTGCCGGATCAGCCAGGAATAAAGCCGTACAGACTGACGGCCAACCTCCTCATAATCCAACGTGACACAGGTAATTGACGGCGAAATGGATTCCGAGAGCTTGTTGTAGCCAAAGCTGGCAATATAGATGTCCTCCGGAACACGGATGCTGTGCTGTCCGAGATGCTGTACCAACGAGAGCGCAACCGTGGCATTGGAACAGATCACAGCGTCATAGGAGCGTGCATGGGGAAGGAAGGAATCGAAGCATTCCGATAAAGAGGCATAGGCTGGATAGACGCTTGTCTCATGGGCGGAATTCCATGACTTAAAGCAGCTGGTTTTTAGATCGTCTACAAAATAGGTTGGGTTTACGCCGTAGAGGGCAATGCGTTTGCGCCCGCAGTCTTCCAGATAGCGCAGCAGACGCTTCATGGCATGCACATAGTCCATTCGAACCAGACCTCGAACCGGCGCTGTTTCAGAAGGATCAAAAACGACCAGGATGACGGAAATATTCTGTTCCTCAAAGTAGGAGAGCATCCCGGGAGCCCAGAAGATGGACGGCGCAAGGACCAGAACCATGCGCTCTCCGTTTTCGAAAACAACGTCCCAATCAAGCGTGGTATAGCTGTCGGAATCCAGCATACAGACCTTGTATTTCAGCTTTGCAGCTTCTGTTCGAATGCCGTTGAGCACAATCTGCGCCCAGGCAGAACGCTCATAATCCGGTTCGATCAGAATAGGAATCTGCATACTTTTCACCACCTTATCTTTTATGATATCACATTCAAAATATGGAATGCAATATGGAAACCTGGGGGTTTCGACGGCTGAGATACCGTTTTCTTTTTGAGAAAGTTTCGCTTTTTTATTGCTTTGTAGCATAAAAGCCACAATGCTATACTTAAAGTACTGTTAATAGAAGCAATGATAGTAGGCTGAAGTGAAGATGTGCAGATTGCTGCATTTTGGTTCAGAACAATGAAAAGACTGCATAGCCAACAAGGAGGGATTCTTCCATATGAACAACGGATTGCATCCGGTTCCTTCTGCGTATCAAAGCCCGTCTCAGAGAATCAAAAAGTACTGCCGCAGACTCTGGGCAGACCGCTACATGTATTTGATCATTCTGCCGGTGCTGGTTTACTTTGCACTGTTCAAATACTGGCCCATGCTGTGGCTCAGGGTTTCTTTCTATGACTATAAGGTGCTCAAAGGCTTTGATGGTTCCAAGTTCGTAGGGCTTAAGTATCTCGAGAAATTCCTTTCCAGCCCGGATTTTGGTTCGATTCTCTCCAATACCATTGTGCTCAACCTCTATTGCCTTGCATTTGTTTTCCCGGTTCCCATCCTCTTTGCGCTTCTTTTGAACGAGCTTCGCCCGGGCATGTTCAAAAAGTTCACGCAGACCATCAGCTATCTGCCGTATTTTATTTCAACCATTGCTTTCGCTTCCATGATTATTACCTTCCTCTCGCCCAACGAAGGCACTTTGGCCAACATATTCCGACTGTTTGGCAAGGAACCCATCTATTTTATGGGCGACGCCAAGTACTTCAGACCCATCGTTGTGATCTCCGGTATCTGGCAGCTGATGGGCTGGAATGCCATCGTCTATCTCAGCGCGCTTACCTCCATCGACCCGCAGCTGTATGAGGCAGCTGTGATTGACGGCGCAGGCCGATGGAAGCAAACATGGCATGTAACGCTGCCCTGCATCCGTACCACCATCGTGATCATGCTGATTCTGCAGATCGGCAACCTCATGAACGTAAACTTTGAAAAGGTCTATCTGCTGCAGAATACCGCCAATCTGACAAGTTCCGAAGTGATCCAGACCTATGTGTATAAGCAGGGTATTGTGAACTTCAATTACAGCTACGGTTCGATGATTGGCATGTTTAATTCCGTGGTGTCTTTGCTGCTGGTTGCAGGCGCTAATGCGGTGAGCAGAAAGATCTCGGAAGTCAGTCTCTGGTAAGGCGGTGGATGATATGAGACAGACAAGAGGACAGCGTATTTTCGGAGTATTCAATATCATTTTCATGATCCTGCTGTGTATGGTCATTGTTTATCCGATTCTCAATCTCTTTGCGCAATCCGTCAGCGATGACCTGTACCTTCTGCGCGGAGACGTCACCTTCTATCCCATGGGCTTCAGCCTGGACGCCTATGCCAAGTTCTTTAACTCTGCTTATGTGCTTCGCGCGTTTTGGAACTCGGTGTTCGTGGCGGGTGTAGGCTGTCTTGCCAGCCTCACAGTTACGCTGCTGGCGGCTTATCCCATTGCATTTGGCAGGTTTTCCGGCAAAAAGCTTTATACCGTCATTGTGTTTTTCCCCATGTGGTTTGTGGCGGGCATGATTCCGGAGTATCTGGTTGTTCAGAAAATGGGACTGCTCAACTCCTTCGCTTCACTGATCCTGGTTGTGCTGGTTGCGCCGTATCACGTGATTATCCTCAGCACGTTTCTGAAGTCGATTCCTTTGTCGCTGCATGAATCGGCGCGCATCGACGGCGCTAACGAATTGACCATTCTGTTCAAAATCGTGCTGCCGCTGGCAAAGGCGGCGCTGGCGACCGTTGCCCTGTGGGTCATCGTGGGCCACTGGAACGACTACTTCAAGCCGCTGATGTACCTGACAGACTTTGAAAAGTACACCTTCCAGCTTGCGCTGAAGGACATTGTGCTTTCCGCCGACGCGGCGGGTATGTACGGAATCGGCGGTCTGGAGGGATATGGTCTGTCACTGCGCCTGAAGAGCGCTATGCTGATTTTCTCCATGCTTCCCATGTTGATCCTTTATCCCTTCCTGCAGAAGTACTTTGTCAAGGGCGTAATGATCGGCTCCATCAAGGGGTAACCAAAGCAAGTGTGCTTTGAAAAATAAAGTTCTAGGAGGTATCACCCAAATGAAACAACTGCTCGCGCTGCTCATGACCCTGTGCCTGCTGATGGGCTCCACTGCCTGTGCGGACACTCTGTTTGCGGAACCGGAAACGCTGTCCATCTTCGCTGAGATGAACGCGTTCATGGAGCCGGACAACACGGTGCTTACAGACGAGATGCAGAAGCTGACCAACACCAAGATTGACTTCCAGTGGATTCCCTCTGCCAGCTTTACCGAAAAGCTGAGCGCAGTTGTGGCGTCCGGCAAGCTCCCCGACGTCATCATCACCCCTGAAGCCAACATTCCCATGCTGGTTGAACAGGGCGCCATCATTCCGCTGGACGACCTGCTGCCCCAGTACGCCCCGGATTACCTGTCCTACCTGACCGAGGACGACAAGGTCATGCTCAAGCAGGCTTCCGACGGCAAGACCTACGGCGTTGCCCGCGTATTCGACTTCCCCTATGCCATGTCCACCATCATCCGTGAAGACTGGCTGGCCAATGTCGGCAAGGCTGCTCCCACCACATGGGAAGAGTGGCTGGACGTGCTGCGCGCCTTCCGTGACAACGACCCCAACGGCGACGGCGTTGCCAACGAGATCCCACTTACCTTCTTCGACATGGTTCATATGCTCAACATCTTCGGAATCAAGGCGACTGCTGATGGTATGTTCTGCGTGACTGACGATGGGAAGTATACGCTTGTCAGTGAGCATCCTGCGTATGAATCCTTCCTCGAAGGAATGCGCCTGCTCTACAGTGAAAAACTGATCAACCAGGAATACCAGACCGTTGTTATGAATAGCGCCTATCAGCAGATGAACGATAACATGGCAGGCGCGATCATCGCATGGGCGCAGGAGTGCCGCACCTTCACCACCACCAACCGCGCTACCGTGCCGGAAGCCAAGGCGATCTGCGTAGCTCCCATTGCCGGCCCCGAAGGCACGCAGCTGATTCCCGCCCGCGCCAAGCTGGGCTGCCAGTTCTGCATCACCGTGGCTGGCGCGGAAAAGGCTGATAAGCTGGTGAAGCTGGCCAACTGGTTCTTCTCCGAGGAAGGCATCAAGCTGTGGAACTACGGCATTGAAGGCGTCCATTACGAACTGAAGGACGGCAAGCCCACCATCATCGCTCCTCATGTTGACAACTTTGTCAACGCCTATGCCGCTGGTCTGTTCCACGGCAAACTGGCTATCTACTGGACGGCTGATGGCTATGAGCAGGTTATGTGCAGCGGCAAGTCCCGTGATGAGCTGGACGAGCTGAATCAGGAATTTGTTAAGGGTCTGTTCCTCAACGAAGAGTACTTCTACGTTCAGATGCCCACCTACGCCACCGAAGCATACATCGAGTATCAGGCCGATCTGCTGCCCAAGATTGCCCAGATCCGCGATGAGTACATCACCGGCAAGATCGAAATGGAAACCTACAAGGCCGAGTATCAGAAGCTGCTTGATGGCGGTCTGAACGAAGTGATCGAGCAGGCGGACGCGATTTACAGCAGCCTGAAGTAAACCCAACGAACTGCCCGGTTTCATGTAAGCCGGGCAGTTCCTTCCAAAACTATTGCTGAACGAATGCTTTGCAAGCAAGTAAACAAGGCAGGATGAAAAGAGCATGTTCGAAGATAAAGAAATCTCGCGGCAATACCGGGAAGAGTACCGCAGCAGCGTGAAACAGCTGATTCGTCAAAAACAGTTGGAAGGCAAACAGGCGCGTCTGGACTGGATGCCTCCGGAGCGCGCACGGGATGAACAGGCATTCTATCGCGAGGAACTCAAGAAACTGCTTGGTTGGCCCCTGACTGCTCCTGAATCCGGCGAGCCTCCGAAGATGATCATTCGTGAGAGAGCTGAGCTGGAAACGCACTGGATGCTGAGGGTGCAGTTTGAAATCTTCCCTGGTTTTCTGTACTATGGTCTGCTGTACCTGCCGCTCACCCAATCCCGTCCTTTCCCGCTGATTATCTGTCAGCACGGAGGACAGGGAACGCCGGAACTGTGCTCAGACCTGCATGGAGAAAACAACTATTCCCATGTTGTTCAGCTGCTGCTCAAGCGCGACGTGGCTGTCTTTGCACCGCAGATGCTCTTGTGGTGTGAGGATGAAGAGGACAAACCCTGTTTCCCCGGCTACGGCCTTCCGTATAATCGCAATGAAACAGACGCCGCACTTAGGCAGCTTGGAGGCTCAATTACGGCTCTGGAAGTGCACTGCCTGACACGCAGCCTGGATGCACTGACGCTTCTGAAGGAAATTGATGCTTCGCATATAGCCATGATCGGACTGTCCTATGGCGGCTTCTACACGCAGATGATGGCAGCGCTGGATACGCGCATCCGCTCGGCACATTCCTCAGCCTACTTTAGTGAGAGAGAAAGCTACTGTTGGCCGGACTGGGCCTGGCAGGGTGCAGCGCTGCGCATGCAGGATGCAGAAATCTGTGCTCTGATCGCTCCCAGACCCCTTGTGATTGAAATGGGATTGCATGATAACAAGTTTGATTATCGCAGAACCGAAGAGGAGTTTCAGCGCCTTGTGCCCTACTACGAAGCCCACAATGCGTTGGACAAACTTACGCTTGCGATTGTGGACACCAATCACAAGTATTTTGATGTTGAAGCCAGCATCGACCGCCTGATCGCAGGGATGGATGCTGTGTAATATCGAGGGAGCGTTACGCGCATTGCCGACCAGTACTTTCTGATGATTCTGCTTTCATCATCAAAACTTGGACCGTCGCTTCGGGCGATAATACGGAAACACTCAGCCTGCTTTCCTTACGGGGAAAGCGGGCTGTTTTATGCTAGCAGTTGTAGATATTTGTAAATTGTCGGCCTGCTCAGTCCGCACACCCGCGCCAGCTCGCTTACGTTCATTTTCCCTGCGATATATGTTGGATAATGCTTGAAAAATACAGAAGGAACATCCTTTCTGGTGGTTTGTGGCCTGCCGATTTTCTTGCCTTTGGCTTTCGCGTTCTCCATGCCGCTTTTCACTCTGGCTCGGATCATTGCCAGTTCCAGCTGCGCAAACACACCGGCCATCTGCAGAAATGCCTCGCTCATGGGATCGGCTTGCCCGTTTCTGCAGTCGATGGTGATGCTGCCGACGATGATCAGGCGGAGGCGTTTATCACGAATGACATCAATGATCTCGCACAGCTGCTGTGTGGAGCGTGACAGTCTGCTGACTTCTAGCGTGATGATCGTGTCGCCTTCCTGCACGGTTTCTAGGAGCATCTGCAAATTCTGCTTCACTTTGGCGTCGCCGTGTTCGAATTCAAAAATGACTTCTTCCGCTCCCGCTGTCTTCAGTTCGCGAATCTGACGGTTGATATCCTGTTTATCCTCGTTGGTGCTGCAGCGTGCGTAACCGTATATCATAGGTGTTCCTCCTGTAAAAACTAACATCTGTTATTGCTGACAGTTTTCGTGCTCAAAAACTAAGGTTGTAGTCAGCGTTTTTACCCCAAAAACCGCTTGATTCTGTAAAAGGAATACAAATGGCCCTTTCGTTTTCAAAACAGTTTTCGGGGCAAAAACTCAATAGTGACTATTAGCTTCCGAGAATTAGCTCGACAGCCTTCTCAGCTTTGCTTGCGACGCTGACGATGAACCGCTTGTCATTCTTCAACACCTGCAGCCAGTTTTGCAGATACGCTGTGCTGTTGCGGAAACTGGCAGAGGTTTCGAGTCCAGTGTGGTTGACCAGTGCGGCTGCTCCGATCTCTGCAATCAGCTCCTCTTTGCTGTAAGCCTCTGATCCGAAGAACGCAGTACGTTCCAGCCTGTCCAGTCGACTTTTGTGGCCTGTGCTGTGGGTCAGTTCGTGGAATGCTGTGCTGTAGTACTCTTCTGTTGCCTTGAACTGCTTCCTATTGGGAAGCGTCACTGTATCTGTGGATGGCTGATAATAGGCTCTGTCCCCATCACGATTGATCAGCCTGATGCCGCTGCGCTGCACATAGCCGTCGATGATCTGGTCGGCGTTCTGATCGGCGGAGGCGACATCGGGGAAAATTTGCACGTGCTTCGGCGTTAGTCCTTCGCACTGGTCAATATGGAACACGGAGAAATAACGCAGAAACAGGATCTGCTTGACTTCCTCGGTTTCCTCGTCCTTGACGTCCATCCACTTCCAGAAGACCACCATGCTGGCCTTTTCGCCCTTCTTCACCTTGCCGCCTTCCTCTTGGCATTGCTTGAATGTGACATATTCGCCGGCCTTGCCCAGTATCATCTGATTGAGCAGGCTATAGGGCTTGCCCGTGCTTCTGCTGATGGCAAAGCCGCTTGCTATCCACGGTTTATGCCACGGGATGACGCCTTGTTCCATCTGGGCGATGATGCGGTCGGTGACTGCTGCGTAAATATCCATTCTTTTGCTCCTCCTCTTGTGGGGAGCACAGCCAATGTGGTAGAATGACTGTGCCCCCGTTTGATCTTGGTCGGTTGATCGGGTGTGTTGCCGGTGCGCTGTGGTAGGTGCTCCGGCTTTTAGTTTATGGAGAATCGGCGAACGGTGGTCTGCCTGGTAAACTGGGCTGCGATCTCCGGCAGGGCTTTTTTCAGCGCGCTGCTGTCCAGTCGGCTACTGGTGAAGCTCTTCCAGCTGACCTTGAATGCTCCGGCCAGAAGAGTTTCCTCGTCGCCCATAATGGACTTGATGGCGTCTTCTGCTGATTGAATCTCGGTGTCGAGTTCTTCGCGCATGCGCTTGAGCTCAAAAAGTTCTTTGATCTGGGATTCCATGTTGGGGTTGCTCATGGGGTTACCTCCTCTTATTTGGTTGACTTTGATCAACCTTGTGTAATCATTATACTATGGGTACATAGCATTTGCAAGATACTATATGCCCATAGTTTTCATACTTGTTTTGTGCACATTTACTATGTACACATATACGCCGTGATGGTATAATTAAAAAAGGAGGTGAACGTATGCCCAGCTATGAATACAACAAGGAATATGCAAAAAAATATATGGGAAAGCTTGATGAGATTAAAATCAGGATTCCCAAAGGCAGAAAAGCCGACATAGAAGCTCATGCGCAGAATAAGGGGCTCTCTGTAAACGCGCTGATCGCTTCCCTGCTTCAAGCCGAGATGGACATGACGGATGAGGAATGGAAACGCAGCGACAGCGGCACAGAACCCGGGGTACATAAAACCCTGCAGCCTTGACACATCGGTCTTCTGACTGCAGGGTGAGGTGAGTGGTAACTGACCAGAAATTGACCACTTATTTGACCACATTTCCGGTTGACGGCAATTGACGCAGGTTAATGGCGATTGACATCTGGCTTGGAAATGCTGCGGCTATTTACGCTGTTTTTCAGCTGTTTTCACTGTCGCACAACTTCGAATCCCACCCGCTCCGCCACCTAATCACTCATGTTTTGATACAAAGCATGAGTGATTATTTTTTATACTTATGGACAGAAAAAGCCGAAAACAGCAGGCAGAAGCGGCAATTCTGGGTAAAAAGCCGCATTACGTCCGCTGATAATGATGATAGGGCCGGTTTGGGATCAATCCCTGCCGGTCTTTTTCTATGCCTCGGGGAGAAAACTATCAGGAAAAGTTCTTTGCAGCAGACAGAAATGCACCCACTATGGACGATTACTATAAAACGTCCATAGTATAGGAGAATCGTCCATAGTACGAATCATTCTGCTTCCATTGTGCAATTCACGTTTTCGTGATATAATTCAGATAAGATTTATCGATGGAGGCAGAAAATGTCTGTACGATATGACAAGCTGTTCAAGCTGATGACAGAGAAGAGCATAACAAACAGTCAGCTTCAGCGGCAGGCAGGTTTCAGTGCGAACATTATCACCCGGCTGAAACGGAATCAATATATTTCGCTTGAAAGCATCGAAGGAATATGCCGGACAATGGGATGTGGCGTTGATGATATTCTCGAATTTATACACGATGACCACGACAGCGATACTGCGGGCAAATAATGGAGGGCATCATGAAGAAAAGTTATGAAGCATGGATTCGGTTCTATATGGAATTTGCGGATAAGCTACGCCATATTGATCGAAAGGAACTGATCGAACGCATCAAAAAAGTGTATGCGTCTATTAGTATGCGCCTTCCTACGCTGGAACGCAGCGGCGATGTGGTTGATATTGATCCGTTCACTATTTTCGGCCTGTTCAACAAAGGCATTACGAATACAAACAGAATCAATATCATTACCGGGTTTGCAAAGGAATTTGGTGTGACAGCTCCAGTTCCCGAGAATTTCGACGGCATCCCGGTTCTGAACAATCAGTCTGCTACGTTCTATTATTTCCTTGGTGATCGCGGCGAGCGTGATATTGATAATCTGTGGGACTTCTTCTGTGCCGCCTTGGACTATGCGGATGATGCTACAGAGGTCAATAGGCATCGTTTTGTACAAACATATGACATCGCAATCGCACAGCGCGGTGTCAAGTGGAACCTGACTATGGGCCTGTTTTGGATCAGACCGTATGTGTATCTGAATCTGGATTCCAGGAATCGCTGGTTTATTCTTGATGAGAAGAACATGCCTGCTGAGTTTGTGAAAAGCATGGATAAGCTCGTTGCACCGCCCCGCGGTGAAGAATATCTGGCGATCATTGATCGCTGCAAGGCAGTTCTGGCTGCCAAGGCATATCCGTATGACAGCTTCCCAGAGCTTTCCTGCTATGCCTGGAGGATATCCGAAGAAGTGAATGAGCAGAACCGACTCGAAAAAGCAACCGCTCAGGTTGAAGAAACAGGCAATGCAATTGGAGACGCAGGTGTTGCCACTACTCGTTACTGGATATATACCCCTGGCTATGGCGCAGAAATGTGGGAAAAATTCTATGATAACGGCGTAATGGCTGTTGCGCGTGAATACATCGGTGATTTGTCCCAATATGCTTCGCGTACGGAAATGCAGAAGGCAATGCAAAAGCATTATGAGGACAATCCGGATCCGACGGTAGGAGCAACAAGTTTTAAGAATGCTTCTCTGGAAACTTGGCAGTTTGTGCATGATATGAAGCCCGGCGATGTGATTTTCGCAAAGCGTGGCAAGCATGAAATTATCGGTCGGGGCATCGTTGAATCTGATTATTACTACGATGACGATAATGATAGTCGATATAAAAATATTCGGCGAGTACGCTGGACACATAAAGGCAGCTGGGAGCATCCGGATGGTTCTGCGATTACCAAGGTTCTGACGGATGTTACGTCCTATACTGACTATGTTGCTAAGTTGAATGCTCTTTTCGATGAGGGTGATGCACAGCAGGAAATAGATGAGTTCGATTTGGATTATTTGCTGTCCCAAGTCAGGAATTATCCAGTATATACGGCAGATGATTTCCTTGCCGAAGTATATATGCAGGACGAGGAGTATGACATTCTTATCAACCTGATCCGTACCAAGAAAAATATCATCCTGCAGGGCGCGCCCGGCGTTGGCAAGACCTATGCCGCAAAGCGTCTGGCTTATTCCATGATGGGTGTCAAGGATCAGAACCGAGTGATGATGGTACAGTTCCATCAGAGCTATTCTTATGAAGACTTCATTGAAGGTTATCGTCCGGCGGCAAACGGTTTTGTGCTGAACAAGGGCGCGTTCTATAAGTTCTGCAAAACTGCCGAGATGGATGATGAAAATGAGTATTTCTTCATCATCGATGAGATCAACCGCGGCAACCTGAGCAAGATTTTCGGCGAACTGTTCATGCTGATCGAAAGCGATAAGCGCGGCATTCAGTTGCAGCTGCTGTATTCCGGCGAGAAGTTCGCCGTTCCGAAGAATGTGTATATCATCGGCATGATGAATACAGCTGACCGCAGCATTGCTATGCTGGACTATGCCCTCCGTCGGCGATTTGCTTTCTATGAAATGCGTCCCGGCTTTGATACGGACGGATTCCGTGAGTATCGCATGGGGTTGGGCAGTGAGAAGTTTGACCGCCTGATTCACTGTGTTGAGAGCCTCAACAATGTGATCGCTGCCGATGAATCTCTGGGCGACGGCTTCTGCGTTGGACACAGCTATTTCTGCAACTTGACCGCAGAAACGGTTACGGATCGTGCGCTGTCTGCCATCGTGGAATATGAACTGATTCCGCTGCTGAAGGAATACTGGTTCGATGAACCGCTGAAGGTTAAGGACTGGACGAACAATCTGAGGAGTGCCGTCAAGTGATTCCTGTTCAGAATATCTATTACATGCTGTCCTATGCCTTTCAGGTGTTGAATGCGCAGGGATACAAAGATATTGCGACAGAGCAGTTCGACAATGTGGCTGAGCTATGCGCCGCCATCCTGACGAAAGGCATTGCTGTGCAGCTGAAGCGCGGGCTTGGTAAGGAATATATTCCGCAGACCGAAGCCCTCTCTTCGCTGCGCGGGAAAATAGATATCACGGAATCCATCAAGACTCAGTCGCTGCTTCGGAAACAGCTGATCTGCACATACGATGATTTTACCGTCAACAGCTATCTGAATCGCATACTGAAATCGACCATGGAGCTTCTGCTGCATGCGGATATTTCCAAGGCGCGAAAAAAGGCGCTACGAAAGCTGATGATCTATTTCGCTGATGTGGATGTTCTGGATGTTCACACCATCAACTGGAATATTCGGTATGACCGGAACAATCAGACTTACCGCATGCTGGTCTCTGTATGCTATCTGGTAATCAAGGGCCTCTTGCAGACGAATACGGACGGCAGTACCCGGCTGATGGACTTCATCGACGAGCAGCGCATGTGCCGCCTGTATGAAAAGTTCATACTGGAATACTACCGGAAGGAACATCCGGAAATTACCGCCCGGGCATCGCAGATTCCCTGGCAGTTGGATGATGGTTTCAGTGATATGCTGCCAATCATGCAGTCGGACATTACGCTGTCCAAGGGTAATCGAACGCTAATTATCGATGCAAAGTATTATGCACACAATACGCAGACACAGTATGATGTGCATACGCTGCATTCCGGCAATTTGTATCAGATATTCACTTATGTGAAAAACAAGGATGCTGAGTATGGTGAGGCACCGCATGAGGTATCAGGCATGCTGCTGTACGCAAAGACAGATGAGCAGATACAGCCGGATCATGTGTATCATATGAGCGGCAATAAGATCAGTGTAAGGACGCTGGATCTGAATTGTGATTTTGTGGAGATTGCCTATCAGCTGAATCAATTTGCGGAAGAATGTTTTTCTGCTAAGTAAAAGCGGCGTAGTATGCTTTTACGTAGCATCGTGTCGAATGGAGGAATACTAAGTGTCAATCTCTTTTAAGCTTAAAACCTCGATTTGTGATAAGTTTTGCAAGCTGATTGATAAAAACGTATATGAGCCTATGCTCTGCGAACTAATGAATGCATGCTGTTCTGATTGCCAATTATCGTGTTCGTGTATATAATAATATACATACTTCGATACATAGAACAAGGAGGATTCGCATGGAGTTCTCATCATTTTTTCCTGTATGGAATCGTCTGACGGTTCAGCAGCAAGCTGTTCTTTCGGGCAGTGTTTTCAGCCGAAAGGTGAACAGGGGCGATGTGATTCACAATAGCGATGCGGACTGCACCGGACTTCTCCTTGTCCGTAGCGGTCAGCTTCGGGCATTTATCCTGTCTGAGGATGGGCGTGAGATCACCATCTACAGGCTGTTTGAACGCGATCTTTGTCTGTTTTCTGCATCCTGCATGATGCGCTCCATTCAGTTCGACGTT